>NZ_JBIMKE010000005.1:0-372448 GCF_043673425.1 Streptomyces sp. M41
CGGGGTGGGGGGTGTCCGCCCGCAGCGGCCGGCGTCAAGAAACAGCACTGCCCATCAAGGCCCAACCGCCGGACCGAGGACGGACACCCCCCCCCCCCCCCCCCCCCCCCCCCCCCCCCCCCCCCGCTGCGGGGGGAAGCACCTGAGCGATCTGTTACGACGGGGGAATCGCGTCAGGCACTGCGGGGGGTGGCTGAAATAGTCCTTGGGGCCGGAGCCTCCGACTCCACCAGGCGGTGGTCGCGCTGATCGAGGTTCACGAAGATCATTCCGTACCGGATGGCGCACCGCACGGGCTGCGGCGCCCCCCGAGGCCGCCGCAGGCACCGGTACGCCCGCACGTCCTCCTCGTCGTCCCGCGTGACGACGACCGGCTCACCGAAGACGGTCACCATCAGCGAGTCACCGGGATGGGGGATCGCGGTGACCAGGTCGATGAAGTGCCAGCCGGAGCGGTAGGCGGTGGCCATCTCCCGGCGGAAGGACCGGTCGTCGGGTGGCGTGGTCATGCCGACCCCTGCCCGCCGCTGATCTTCTGCGCACTGGCCGGCCAGGAGCTGTCCCCGGCGAGCGTGACAGTCTGGGCCCGGGTCGGCCAGCTGCTGTCCGCCCGCGAGTCGCTCTTCACTTCCGAGAGGCCACTCAGGACTCCGACGGCCACAACGGTGGAGAAGGCGGCGACAAGAATCGAGCGAAGCATTCTGTTCCGCATAGTCGGCTTCGTCCTCACTTGAAGGTCCCCTCTTCCCCCGTCGAGTAAGACGATGGCTCATTCGGGCACTTCATGGCCACACGATCGGTGCATCATGTTCCTGCATGTTCAGGACCCTGGGGGGTGGAGATTTGGGAACGAATCAGACTAAAGCGACACATCCCCACTCGATGGCCGAGATGTGCGCGGAAGGCAGCCGTCTCTATGCGAACGCGCTGCGCACCGGGCGAATCGCACGCACGGAGGTGGAGCACGCCCCTTGCCTGATGGAGTTCACCCTCCTCTACCCCGACCCCGACGACGCGACCTGGCTGGTACCGGTTCCCGCCTCGGTGGCCCTGGCCCAGCGGCTCAATCCCATCGAGCGGGAGATCACCGAGCGCAGAAGGCTCTCGATCGAACTGGCCGAGGCCCTGCAGCCGTTCATGGACCTCAGCACCCAGGTGACGGGCAGCACGCACTCCATCACCGTGCTGGAGGGAGGCGAGCGGATCAATGCCGCCCTCAATCTGGCGACGGCCCAGTGCCGGACCGAGATGCTCACGGTGCAGCCGAGCAACCGCATCTCGGAACAGAGCCTTCTCCAAGGTCTGGAGCGGGACCGGCCCTTGATCGAACGCGGCGTGCGGATCCGGACCCTCTACCAGCACACCGTTCGGTACAACCCGGGCAAACTGGCCTATGTCGCCCAGCTCTCCGACGGCAAGGTGGAGTACCGGACCATCGACGAGCTGGTCGAGCGCCTCATCATCTGCGACGAGTCGGTCGCCTTCATCCCCACCCGGGACGACCAGCAGGTGGCCCTGGAGCTGCGCCACCCGGGCCTCATCCGCTACCTCATCAAGGTCTTCGAGTTCATGTGGAGCCGCGCGGTACCGCTGACCGAGCACGCCCCCTACGAGACGGCTCCCGACGGCATCACCGAGATCCAGCACTCCATCGCCAAGCTCCTCGTGGAAGGCCATGTCGACGAGGCCATAGCCCGCCGCCTCGGCATGAACGTGCGCACCTGCCGGGCCCACATCGCCAAGCTGGCCACCGCCCTGGGCAGCGGCAGCCGTGCCCAACTCGGCTACCTCATAGCACAGTCGGGGATCCTGGAGGCGGGCCACTCGCCGTCGGCGGGAGACGGCGCCCTGTGACGGAGGCGCACCCGCACCCGGTCACCCACCCGGTCTAGGGGCGGATCGCGAGCCGCGCTCGACCCGGAGGTCTCATCGGCCGGTCGGGGATTCCCGACCGGGAACACCGCTCGGCCCGGGCACCCGGGAGACCTCGGCGACGTCAGGCACGCTGACCGCCGCGGACTCGGTGGACGACGCGCGCGGCCCGTCCAGCCCCGCCTGCGCGATCCGCACCCCGAGCTGCGTACGGCTTGCCGCCCCCAGCGTCTCCGACAGCCGCGCGATGTGCGCCCGGCACGTCCGCACGCTTATCCCCAGCCGTTCCGCGATCACCGCGTCCTGATGCCCCTCGGCGAGCAGCGCGGCGATGGACTGTTCGCGGTGCGAGATGCCCTCGATGCCGGTGTCGGGAAGGGGCGCGGTGAGGGGGATGGCCAGGCGCCAGAGCCGTTCGAACACCGTCACCAGGTAGTGCACCAGGCCCTGGTGCCGCAGCTCCAGCGCCATCGTGCGGTCGGCGTTCGCGGGGATGAAGGCCACCGTGCGGTCGAAGAGGATCAGCCGGTCGATCACCTCGTCCAGCGTGCGGGCCTCGACCGAATCACCCATCAGCTCGAGGTAGTTGAGCAGGCCCTGCCCGTGCCGGGCCACATGGGTGTACAGGTCGCGCATCCGTACGCCCCGGCCGCGCAGCGCCAGCGCGCGGTGCAGGCCCTCCGTCAGTTCGTGCTCGGGACGGATGCCGCCGGGCTGCACCGTGAGCACCTCGACGGTGCATGCCTCCGTCGCCGCGTCCAGGGCCGCCTGGATCCGGGAGGCGCCGTCCAGCACACGGATCGCCGCACCTTCCGCGCCGGACGCCGGCAACTGCTGCGGGCCCAGACCGGCGTACCACTCGAAGGCCGCCACCGCCGAGCCCACCCGCCGCTGACTCGCGCTGACCTCGTCGTACACCCCGCGCAGCAGCCGGGTCATGACCTCCTGCGGGGACGTCGGCACCAGCCAGTCCATGTCGTCCGGGTCCGGGTGCAGCAACGCGAGCTCCAGCAGGCAGGGCACCGGCTCCGCGTCCCGGCGGGGCACACGGCCGCGTCGCACGGCCCGGGAATACACCCGATCCGCGGCGTCGCACAGTCGGTCGGCACCGTGTGGGTGCTCCTCCGTCCCGTGCCCGGCCATCGCCCATCCACCCCCGGTTCTTGCCTCTTTCGCCGGCTCGCTCACTCCTGGAGCGCGGTGTGGACACCCCTGCCCGGCCAGCCCTGCCGGGACAGCCCTGCGAGGCGTGGCCATGGTCGAAGGCCACCGTGCGCAGCCCTTCGGCCTACGGTTCGCTCGCGCTTCCGCAGCGCAACTATGCGCGGACAGGCCGTGCTCCGCAACACGGCTCACGCCGTGAGGGCAGCCGGTTAGGACCGTTACGTCCCGCTATCTCCGGGCCTCCGTCAGCCGAGTTGCAACAACCTGATGGGGTGGTCCGCGCACCGCCGCCGCGCCGGCCGAGGGGCCTGACAGGAAACGTCACACACGCGAACGGCGCGCGGGGCGTGGGTGAGGGGAGCAGCGGGTGCGGCGAGGAGAGGACGAGCAACCGCACGCACTCGCAAAGGAACCGGGAGGCGCGCTACTTGTCGAGCCCGGCCTCCGCGCAGGCCGCCTTGTACTTGGCGGTGCAGATGTCGGACAGCTTGTAGATGCCGTCGGCGATGACGGTCTCCTCGATGTTCTTCTCGGTCAGCGCGACCACGGGGACCAGCAGGGCCGGGATGCCCTTGTCGGTCGGGCTGTCCACCTGGTCCTGGGTGAGGGAGTCGAACTGGATGTCCTTGCCCTGGACCTTGGCCACGGCCATCTGCGCGGCGCTCTCGGCCTCCTGCGGGTACGACTTGTACACGCTCATGTACTGCTCACCGGCGATGATCCGCTGGACCGCGTCGAGTTCGGCGTCCTGACCGGTGATGGGCGGCAGCTGGGTGACGCCCGCGGCCTTGAGGGCCTTGATGACACCGGCGGCCATGCCGTCGTTGGCGGAGTACACGCCCTTGAGGTTGTTGACGCCGACGGCCTCGATCGCCTGGGCCATGTTGGCCTGGGCGTTCTCCGGCTTCCAGTCCTTGGTGTCGTAGGTCTTGGCGATGTGCACCGCGCCCTTGAGCTCGGAGAGGGCGCCCGCCTTGAACTGCTTGGCGTTCGGGTCGGTGGGCGAGCCGTTCATCATGACGATCTTGTCGGACGAGTCGACGCCCGAGCCGCCCATGGCCTCGAGGAGGGAGCGGCCCTGCACCTCGCCCACGAGTTCGTTGTCGAAGGAGACGTACGCGTCGATGGGGCCCTCGGCCAGGCGGTCGTAGGCGATGACCGGGATGCCGGCGTCCTTGGCCTTCTGGACGCCCTCGGCGATGGCGTGCGAGTCGACGGCGTCCAGCAGGATCACATCGACCTGCTCCTCGATCAGCTTCTCCATCTGGCGGGCCTGCTTGGCCGCGTCCGCGTCGGCGTTCAGGTAGACGACCTGGCCCTGCTTGTCCGTGAGCTCCTGGACCTTGTTCCTGATGATCGGGTAGTCGAACTTGTCGTAGCGCGTGTTCGCCGTCTCCGGCAGCAGCAGGCCCACGGTGACGTCGTTGCCCTTGGTCGGGCTCGCCTCGCTGCTGTCCCCACTGACCCCCAGCGCCCCGCACGCGGTCAGCGAAAGGGTCATCGTGGACGCGGCGGCCACGACGGTGGCGATACGACGCGTGGGGCGCATGGAACGCATGTAGGAGCTCACTTCTGGTGCCATCGGGACACGGGCGCGCCAATGCGCCCAGATGACTGAAAAGCCAACGCTCCGACCGCCCCCAGCGTCAAGCGGAATGACTTAACGAGTGCGCAACACCACGCTCCGCTGCGCGTGTAAAGACATGACGGAACGTCTCCAAACACCCTTTACACCCCCTCCACGCAAGCTCGATCAACCATCACACCAAGATCCATACTCGAGCAGAAGATCGAATGAACCCAGCCAGACGTGTTCAAGCGGCAGTTCTTCGCGAACACTACCTTTTCCGGCACTTCGGGGACCTGGGAAGATCATCGGTATGACCCCCGCCGATGCCCCCACCGATGCCTCCGCCGACACGCGCACCGACACCTCTGCCGAGTCCGTCGTCGAGGCCCCCGTCGAGGACAGCCTGTTCGGCCCGCTGACCGTCCGCCTGGACACCGGGCGCGGCCAAGTCGTCGTCGAGGGCGAGGCGATACCGCGGATCGTGGTGAGCCGCGCCCCCGGCACCGAGGCCGAGGACCACATCCCCGTCGGCACCCGGGACCGCCGCCTGCTCACCCTCACCGTCGACGGCGAGGAAGGGGCCGTACGCCCGGCGAAGGGGCGGCTGACCCGGCGGTCCTACCGGGTCGACGTCCGGCACTCGGGGCGCGTCTGGCGGCTCGTGCCCGACTCCGTGCCCGGCAGCCGGCTCCTGCGGGACGGACTGCGGCTCGGCGACCTCACCTCCGAGGGCGACGGCCGGATCCTCGCCGAGTGGCGGCAGGGCACCACGCCGGACGCCCTCGACGCGGCCCTCGGCTACGCCCTCGCCGCCGGGTTCGGAACCGGCGCACAGCCGATGTGGCTGCTGGCCACCGAGGCGATCAGCGAGCTGATCCCCTGACGCCGAGCGTCTTCTGGAGATACACGTCCTGGTGGCCCCCCGGAACGCCGTCCAGGCGCCCCGTCTCGCGGTACCCGAGGCGCTTGTAGAACTCGGGCGCCTGGAAGGAGTACGACGACACGAGGATCTCGGTGCAGCCACGCCGCCCGGCCTCCGCCTCGGCCTCCCGCATGAGCTTCGTGCCCCAGCCGGCGTGCCGCTGGTCCTCGCGCACCCACAGCATCTCGATGCCGCACAGGCTGCCCCAGCACCATCCGGTGAGCCCGCCGGCGAGTTCGCCGGTCTCGTCGGTGGCCCGGACCGAGAACTCGACGGGCCGGCCGGCTCCGGTGGCACGGGCGTTGAAGGCGGTCAACTCCTGGTCGAGCCGCTCGGAAAGCTCCTCGTCCTCCCCGCCGGTCGTCAGTGAGGGCCGGCGGGTCGACGCATGCTCCACGGTCATGTCGGCACTATCGCACCGACTCCCGGCTCACCGCCGTGCATTAAAGGGCCATGCAGCGAAGGCCGTGCATCAAAGGCCGTGCATCAAAGGCCGTGCATCAAAAGGCCGTGCATCAAAAGGCCGTGCATCAAAAGGCCGGAGCCCGGAGGTTCGCACCGAACCTCCGGGCTCCATCGCTCAGGCGGGACCTGGGCCCCGGGACCTGGACTCGCCTAGTCCTTGGCCTTCTTGGGTCGCCACACCACCAGCGCGCTGGTCTGCTGCACCTCCTGGTACGGCACCAGGTCACGGCGGTACGACGCGTGCACCGCCGCCTCGCGCTGCTGCATCGCCGCCGCCGCGCCGTCCAGCGCCGCCTGCATCTCGGCGACCCGGGACTGGAGCGCGGCGACCTGGTTCTCCAGTTCGATGATGCGCTTGATGCCTGCCAGGTTGATGCCCTCGTCCTGCGACAACTGCTGGACGGTGCGCAGCAGTTCGATGTCCCGGGCCGAGTAACGGCGCCCCCGGCCCGCGGTGCGGTCCGGGGACACGAGGCCCAGACGGTCGTACTGGCGAAGGGTCTGCGGGTGCAGGCCGGACAGCTGGGCCGCCACCGAGATGACGTAGACCGGGGTCTCCTCGGTCAGTTCATACGGGTTGCGTCGACGACCGTCCATCTGACTCATGCTCCCTTCGCGGCCTGGAACAGCTCCGCCCGCGGGTCCTCGCCCGCGGTCGCCTCGCGATACGCCTCGAGCGCGTCACGAGCCTTCCCCGAAAGGTCCGTCGGGACACTCACCTCGACGGTGACCAACAGGTCGCCGCGGGTGCCGTCCTTGCGGACCGCGCCCTTGCCCCGCGCCCGCATGGTGCGGCCGTTGGGCGTGCCGGGCGGCAGCTTCAGCGTGACCGGCGGTCCGCCCAGGGTGGGGACCCTGACCTCGCCGCCGAGGGCCGCCTCCGTGAAGGTCACGGGGACGGTCACCGTGAGGTTGTCGCCCTTGCGGCCGAACACCGGGTGCTCCCCGACGTGCACGGTGACATACAGGTCGCCGGCCTGTCCGCCGCGCTCACCGGGCGCGCCCTTGCCGCGCAGCCGGATGCGCTGGCCGTCGGACACCCCGGCCGGGATGCGGACCTGCATGGTCCGGGACGACTTCGCACGACCGCTGCCCTTGCACTCCGTGCAGGGGTGCTCGGCGATCAGACCGCGCCCCTTGCAGTCCGGGCACGGGTCGGTCAGGGAGAACCCGCCGCCCGAGCCCCGCGCCACCTGGCCGGTGCCGACACAGGTCGGGCACACCCGCGGCGTGCCGTTCTTGTCGCCGGTGCCCGCGCAGGCCTTGCACGGGGACTGCGAGGACATGCGCAGCGGGACCGTCGCGCCCTCGATCGCCTCGGTGAAGCTCAAGGTGACCTCGGTGTCGATGTCCTGGCCCCGGCGCGGCTGGGTACGGGTCGTGCCCGTGCCGCCCCGGTTGAACAGGCCCCCGAAGACGTCACCGAGTCCGCCGCCGAAGCCGCCGGCTCCCCCTTGGCCGCCCTGGGCGCCGCCTCCGAAGAGGTCGCCCAGGTCGAAGTTGAAGGAGCCGCCCGCGCCGCCCGGCCCCGGGCGGAAGCCGCCGTTGCCGAAGAGTGCGCGTGCCTCGTCGTACTCCTTGCGCTTCTTGGGGTCGCCGAGGATGTCGTTCGCCTCGGAGATCTCCTTGAAGCGCTCCTCGGCCTTGGCGTTGCCCTTGTTGGCGTCCGGGTGGTTCTCGCGGGCGAGCTTGCGGTACGCCTTCTTGATCTCGGCTTCGGTGGCGTCCTTGGGGACGCCGAGGACCTTGTAGTAGTCCTTCTCGATGAAGTCCTTGGTGCTCATCCTCGACGTCCCTCCTTCCCTGTCGAGTACGTCGGTTCGACGTCAGCCCTCGTCCGGGCCACCGCTCTCCTTGTCGTCGGCCGCCGTGCTCTCCTCGGACCCCTCGGCCTTGACGGTCTGCGCGCCCGGCTGGGGCTCGGCGACGGCCACCCGCGCGGGGCGGATGGTGCGCTCGCCGATGCGATACCCCGGCTGGAGAATCGCGACGCAGGTCGTCTCGGTGACGTCCGGCGCGTAGCTGTGCATCAGCGCCTCGTGGATCGTCGGGTCGAAGGGCTCGCCCTCCTTGCCGAACTGCTGGAGGCCCATCTTGGCCGCGACGGTCTCCAGCGACTCCGCGACGGACTTGAATCCGCCGACGAGTTCGCCGTGCTCCCGTGCGCGGCCGATGTCGTCGAGCACGGGCAGGAGTTCGGTAAGGAGGTTCGCGACGGCGATCTCCTTGACCGTGATCCGGTCCCGCTCCACGCGGCGGCGGTAGTTCTGGTACTCGGCCTGGAGCCGCTGGAGGTCCGCGGTGCGCTCACCGAGCGCCGTGCGCACCTGGTCCAGCTGGGCCACCAGGCCCGGGTCTGCTGCTCCGTCCCCGGCCGGGGCCGCCCCCTCGCTGTTCGACGAGGGTGCGGCCTTCGACTCGGCGTCGTCAGGGGTGGCGCCGGAGGGGACGTCGGGCTTCTCCTCGAAGCCCGGGGTCTCCTCCGTCATTACGCGGCACCGTCCTTGCGCTCGTCGTCCACGATCTCGGCGTCCACGACGTCGTCGTCGGCGGGCTTGCCACCCTGGGCGGCGCCCTCCGGACCACCCGCGGCCTGCGCGGCCTGGGCGTCGGCGTACATGGCCTGGCCGACCTTCTGGGAGACCGCGGCGACCTTCTCGGTGGCCGTGCGGATCTCGGCGGTGTCCTCGCCCTTGAGCGCGGTCTTCAGCTCCTCGACGGCGGACTCGACCTCGGTCTTGACCTCGGCGGGGACCTTGTCCTCGTTGTCCTTGAGGAACTTCTCCGTCTGGTAGACGAGCTGCTCGCCCTGGTTGCGGGACTCGGCGGCCTCGCGGCGGGCGTGGTCCTCCTCCGCGTACTTCTCGGCCTCTTCGCGCATCCGGTTGACCTCGTCCTTCGGCAGCGAGGAGCCACCGGTGACGGTCATCTTCTGCTCCTTGCCCGTGCCGAGGTCCTTCGCGGTCACGTGCATGATGCCGTTGGCGTCGATGTCGAAGGCGACCTCGATCTGCGGGACACCGCGCGGGGCCGGCGGCAGACCGGTCAGCTCGAACATCCCGAGCTTCTTGTTGTACGCCGCGATCTCGCGCTCGCCCTGGTAGACCTGGATCTGCACGGAGGGCTGGTTGTCCTCGGCGGTGGTGAAGATCTCCGAACGCTTCGTCGGGATCGTCGTGTTCCGCTCGATGAGCTTGGTCATGATGCCGCCCTTGGTCTCGATGCCGAGGGACAGCGGGGTCACGTCGAGGAGCAGGACGTCCTTGACCTCACCCTTGAGGACACCGGCCTGGAGGGCGGCGCCGATGGCGACGACCTCGTCCGGGTTGACGCCCTTGTTGGCGTCCTTGCCGCCGGTCAGCTCGCGCACGAGCTCGGCGACGGCGGGCATCCGGGTGGAGCCACCGACGAGGACGACGTGGTCGATCTCGTTGATGGAGACGCCGGCGTCCTTCATGACGTTGAAGAACGGGGTCTTGCAGCGCTCCAGGAGGTCCGCGGTCAGCTGCTGGAACTGAGCCCGGGTGAGCTTCTCGTCCAGGTGCAGCGGGCCCTCGGCGGAGGCGGTGATGTAGGGCAGGTTGATCGAGGTCTCGGTGGACGAGGACAGCTCGATCTTCGCCTTCTCGGCGGCCTCGCGCAGACGCTGCAGGGCCATCTTGTCCTTGCCCAGGTCCACGCCGTGGCCGGACTGGAACTGCTGGACCAGGTAGTCGACGACGCGCTGGTCCCAGTCGTCACCACCGAGGTGGTTGTCACCGTTGGTGGCCTTCACCTCGACGACGCCGTCGCCGATCTCCAGCAGGGACACGTCGAAGGTGCCGCCACCGAGGTCGAAGACGAGGATCGTCTGGTCGTCCTTGTCGAGGCCGTAGGCGAGCGCCGCCGCGGTGGGCTCGTTGACGATGCGCAGGACGTTCAGGCCGGCGATCTCGCCGGCCTCCTTCGTCGCCTGGCGCTCGGAGTCGTTGAAGTAGGCCGGGACGGTGATGACCGCGTCCGTGACCTTCTCGCCCAGGTAGGACTCGGCGTCCCGCTTGAGCTTCTGGAGGATGAACGCCGAGATCTGCTGCGGGTTGAACGGCTTGCCGTCCAACTCGATCTTCCAGTCGGTGCCCATGTGACGCTTCACCGAACGGATGGTCCGGTCCACGTTGGTCACCGCCTGGCGCTTGGCGACCTCGCCGACGAGCACCTCACCGTTCTTCGCGAAGGCGACGACGGACGGCGTGGTCCTGGCACCCTCGGCGTTGGTGATGACGGTGGGCTCGCCGCCCTCCAGAACGCTGACGACGGAGTTAGTCGTGCCCAGGTCGATGCCGACCGCACGTGCCATGGTTGATTCCTCCAGCTGACTTGAGTGGAACGGACTCAAGTGTGCATGACGGCCTCCGTGCGGTCAACAGAGCTGAGTCGACCTCACTCAAGTCTTATCCGTTCCTTACACGCAACTGGCTCCTGACCTGCGTGTTTGTCAGCCGGGTGGATGTCTCGACGGGTCCCCCCACAGGGGCTGAGGGTTGACGGCGGGGCCCGTACACCTTGATCCGGAGCGAGCCGAGTACGGCGACGAGAGCCCCCGCCCCCACCCAGTACACCCCCGACCGGGGCGCCCATCCCATGTGCACCAGAACACCGACGGCCACCCCGGAGAACGCCAGGATCCCCAGCAGGACGGTCGTCCCCTGCGGGGTGAGCCCGAGCCGGCGCAGGCGATGGCCGAGGTGGTCGGGGCCGCCGCGCAGCAACGGCCGTCCGGCCAGTCTGCGGGAGAGGACCACGAGGAGTACGTCGGCGGTGGCCAGCGCGGTGATCGCGTAGAGCACGCCGGCGCTCGTGACCGGGTGGTGCCCGGCCCGGGTCGTCACGGCCGAGGCCGCCAGCACGAACCCGATGAACAAGGACCCGCAGGAGCCGAGGCCGGTGCGCGCGGGGGGCCAGTTGTGCATGAGGAACCCGGTCAGCGCGGCGGCCAGGACGCTCAGCAGCACGGCGAGCTCGTCCATCATCTCGGCCGCCGCGCAGACCCCGACGCCGAAGGCGGTGACGACCCCGACGGTGCCGGCCAGCGCGTCCGCATGGTCGAGCGCCCTGAAGCCGACGGTCACGAGGACGATCCAGCCGATGGCCGGCAGCCCCAGCCAGAACCCCGTCTCGCCGTACGGCACCACGCAGGCCGCCGCCACGGCCGTACCGCCGACCAGGAACCGGGCCTTCACCCGCCGTACGTCGGCGACCAGCCCGAGCAGGGCCACCGCGCCCGCGACGATCAGCAGCCGTCTGATCTCGGGGCCCAGCGGGGCCACCCCCGCCCACTCCCAGCCGACGACGACCAGGCAGGTCGCGAGCGTGACGCCCGCTCCGCCGAGCAACGGCAGGGGCCGCTGCCGGCGACGGTCGACGATGCCGAGGCGCAGAGCGGGCAGCCGGAGGAGCGCCGCCAGAAAGGCGGCGAGGAGCAGGGCGCTCGTGGCGGCGGCAATCCCGTACAGCACGGCGCCAGGTTAGTGCGATATGCCCCAATTAGTGATGATTAACACGATCGGATCTTTAGGCAACCCTCAGCGATTCAGATCACCTCACACCTGGCTACAGTGCGACGGAAGATGGGGGTAGTCTCAAACGGACTGCATAAGTTACCGCTTAGTAATCTCGAAGATCCCTCTCGAACGCATCCTCTAGAAGACACCTCTAGAAGAACCCCTCGCAGGCCCGAGGAGCCCCGAAATGCAACTCGCCGCGATCATCGTGTCGCTGGTCCTGACCGTGGTCGGCGTCGCGCTGCTCGCACGCGCCATCGGCCAGTTCGTCCGGTACTTCCAGCTCGGCCAGCCGGTTCCGGCCGGCAGCCGGACCGACAACCCCTACGCCCGCAGTGTGACGCTGGTGCGGGAGTTCCTCGGCCACACCCGGATGAACCGGTGGGGCGTCGTCGGCATCGCCCACTGGTTCGTGGCGGTCGGCTTCCTGACGCTGCCGCCCACCCTGGCGCAGGCGTTCGGCCAGCTCTTCTCGGCGGACTGGACACTGCCGGTCATCGGCGGGTTCCTGCCGTTCGAGCTGTACATCGAATTCATCGGCGTGATGACGGTACTGGGCATCGCGGTGCTGATGGTCATCCGGCTGCTGAGCCTGCCGTCCCGTGCGGGCCGCAAGTCGCGCTTCGCCGGCTCCAAGTCCGGCCAGGCCTACTTCGTCGAGTACGTCATCCTCACCATCGGCCTCGCGATCTACGTGCTGCGCGGCCTGGAAGGCGCGATCCACCACGTCGAGCACTACGAGGCCGCGTACTTCGCCTCGTATCCGCTGGTGCTCGCCTTCAAGGGCCTGAGCCTGACGGCGCTTCAGAACCTGATCTACCTCACCGCGATGGTGAAGATCAGCACCTCGTTCATCTGGATGATCGTGGTGTCGCTGAACACCAACATGGGTGTGGCGTGGCACCGCTTCCTGGGCTTCCCGAACATCTGGTTCAAGCGCAACGCCACCGGTGAGACGGCGCTCGGCGCGCTCCAGCCGATGACCTCCGGCGGCAAGCCAATCGACTTCACCGACCCCGGTGACGACGACGTCTTCGGTGTCTCCCAGGTCGAGCAGTTCTCCTGGAAGGGCCTGCTGGACTTCTCCACCTGCACCGAGTGCGGGCGCTGCCAGTCGCAGTGCCCCGCCTGGAACACCGGCAAGCCCCTCTCCCCGAAGCTGCTGATCATGTCGCTGCGCGACCACGCGCACGCCAAGGCGCCGTATCTGCTGGCCGGCGGCGGCAAGACCATGGAGGGCGACGAGAAGGCGTCCGAGGAGCAGCTGAAGGACGTCCCGGCCGCCGCCCTCGCCGAGGCCGAGCGCCCGCTGATCGGCACGCTGGAGGAGAACGGCGTCATCGACCCGGACGTCCTGTGGTCCTGCACCACCTGTGGCGCCTGTGTCGAGCAGTGCCCGGTGGACATCGAGCACATCGACCACATCGTCGACATGCGCCGCTACCAGGTGATGATCGAGTCCGCGTTCCCGTCCGAGGCGGGCACGATGCTCAAGAACCTGGAGAAGAAGGGCAACCCCTGGGGTCTGGCGAAGAAGCAGCGCCTGGAGTGGCTGAAGGAAGTCGACTTCGAGGTGCCGGTCGTCGGCAAGGACATCGAGGACCTCACCGAGGTCGAGTACCTGTACTGGGTCGGCTGCGCCGGCGCCCTGGAGGACCGGGCGAAGAAGACCACCAAGGCCTTCGCCGAGCTGCTGCACATGGCGGGCGTGAAGTTCGCGATCATGGGCGGCGACGAGAAGTGCACCGGTGACTCCGCCCGCCGCCTCGGCAACGAGCCCCTCTTCCAGGAGCTCGGCATGGAGAACGTCATGGCCCTGAACATGGCGTTCGGCGAGGAGATGGACGACGAGGGCAACGTCACGCCCGAGTCGAAGAAGCCCAAGTCGGCGAAGAAGATCGTCGCCACCTGCCCGCACTGCCTCAACACGATCGGCAACGAGTACCCGCAGATCGGCGGCGACTACGAGGTCATCCACCACACCCAGCTGCTCCAGCACCTGGTGGACGAGGGCAAGCTGGTCCCGGTGACCCCGGTCGAGGGCATCATCACCTACCACGACCCCTGCTACCTGGGCCGGCACAACAAGATCTACACGCCGCCGCGCGAGATCATCGCCGCCGTCCCGGGCGTCCGCAACGAGGAGATGCACCGCCACAAGGAGCGCGGCTTCTGCTGCGGCGCCGGTGGTGCGCGGATGTGGATGGAGGAGCGGATCGGCAAGCGCATCAACAACGAGCGCGTCGACGAGGCCCTGTCCGTGAACCCGGACATCGTCTCCACCGCCTGCCCGTTCTGCCTGGTCATGCTCACGGACTCGGTGAACGGCAAGAAGAACGACGGCAAGGCCAAGGAGTCCATCCAGGTCGTCGACGTCGCCCAGCTGCTGCTGGAGTCCGTCAAGACCCCCGTCCCGGACGACGAGCCCCCGGCGGGCGAGGCCGAGGCGGAGAACGAGCCGGAGTCGGCACCGGTGAAGTGACCGGCCCCCGAGGCACAGCGCGACGCCCCCTGTCCCACATGGGACAGGGGGCGTCCTGGTGCGGCAGGCTGGAAGACAGGAACGGATCGAAAGGACCCATGGCGTGATCATCTTCGGCACCAAGGGCTACCTCTACCAGCTCGCGATACTGACACTGGTGTGCGGCCACTGCGGCAACCCCTCCGCCCACACGCTCCGCAAGCGCGTCACGAAGTTCACGCTCTTCTTCGTGCCGCTGTTCCCGGTCTCGACGAAGTACGCGACGCAGTGCACCTTCTGCGGCGCCGAGCAGAAGGTGACCGCCGAGCAGGCCGAACAGCTTCAGGCGCAGGGCGCGGCCGGCGGCGCCCAGGGCGGTCAGCAGCCGTACGGGCAGCCGCAGCAGCCGTACCGGTCCTGACCTCTCAGGACCGGGTCTGCTTGGACCCGTTCAGCGTGTCGGCGGCGTGCTTGGGGCCCGGCCGCGACGAGAACTGGCCGACCAGCTCGCGAAAGCAGATCAGGGCGGTGATCGGAGGAATTCCGACGATCACCATCGCGAGCAGGGAATGCGGTGACTGGCCGATACAAAGGGCCACTGCCGTGCCGGAGGAAACCAGCATGACGGCCCAGGAACGCTTGGCGGTCCTGCGTTGCACCGCCGCGCGCAGGATGGACAATCCCGCTAACATCCACGGCCCGTACACCGTGAGCGGCCACCATTGCGCCAGGTTCGGTGACACCACGAGCAGCGCGATGGCGCGGAGCTGATCGTACGAGTACGAGATGGACCAGGTCAGCATCGTCACCGCGCACACAGTGATGGCCGCGACCAGCACCGCCACGGTGATGACCTTCGGGTTGCCGGGCAGGATGTGCGGGCCCGTCTGGGGGCGCCGTCGGTTGACCGGCCGGCGGGGGCGGCGGTCGGCGTCCGACAGCCGAGGAGCGCTGTCGCGCAACGGCGGTGCGGGGTTCAGGTCGACGCCGTGCGTCGTGTTCAGCATCTGGGCCAGCTCCGCGTCCGGATCCCAGCCCTCCGACGTGATCGTCGGGTCGGGGACCTGCCAGAAGTGCTGAGTGTCGACCTGCTGGGTGAGCGGCTGTCCGTCCAGCGCGTCGTAATCGGACCTCATTTTCAGAACTTCTCCACTTCCCGCGATTCCCGGATATATTCACGCTCCATCCGACTGATGGTTCTCAGGAAGTCCTCAAGCAGATCCGAGCAGTGTGTGATGCTTTCCGCAGTGGTCTGATCAGCTGCCTGCCAGAGGCGGAGCGGGCCGTCCTCAGCCGCATATCTTTCCTGCCAAGTCACGTCCACCTAACGAGCACCGGACGGCGCAGGACATCTGGCATTCGGGGGAATATCCGTCAACGGTGATTATCTGGAATATCCAATGCCGGCACCTTCCTCATGAAATTCAGAATATGTATCGACCGTATCCCTGGGCATGCCTTTCCCTTGCGTGACCTGTGACCCGTGACCTGTGATGCGGGCATGGCGGGCGGCGGTCCTGACGGACGGCGACTCCTCAACGGCCGGACCGCGGCGGCTCGTTCACGGTCGGCTCATGTGCGGCGCACCCGGCGGGCCGTGGTGTCGGGCGCGGTGATGCGGGAAAGCGAGCAGGAGAAGGGCCCGCGTCCGTCAGGGGAGGGAAGCGGGCAGGCGTCGCGGTCGGCGGCGAGCGGTACCGTTGGGAAAGGTTCCTGCCAGGGCGGTGATGCGATGGAATCGCTGGTCTTCGACAGTGAGGACCTGGACGCGACGGAGGACTTCCTCAGTCGCGCCTACGCGCGCATGCGGATCGGCAGCAGTACTCCCGAGGCCAGCAGGGCCCGCATCCGCCGCGACACCCTGCCGTCGGTCAGCGTCGACGAGATCGACCTGAACTTCGACATGAGCTACTCGGTGACCCCGCTCGGGAAGATCTGTCTGTGCATGGTCCACGAGGGGACGATCCAGGACCATGTCTACCCGGGCGTCCGGGACAGTTTCGGCCCCGGCGACCTGGTGATGTTCGCGCCGCCCCACCTGTCGTACGCGGGGCGTGTCTGCTCGGCCCGCTACAACATCACGATGCTGGACCCCCAGCTGCTGGACCAGGTCGCCGCCACCGGCGCCGGGCATCCCCAGGAGCCGGTACGGCTGACCGGGCACCGTCCGCACTCCCCCGCCGCCGCCGAGCATCTGCGGCAGACCATCGTGTACTTGCGCGACCACGTCCTCGCCGAGCCCGCGGTGCGCGAGCGGCCCCTGATCGCATCGACCAGCAGTCAGATGCTGGCCGCAGCCGTCCTGGCCGCCTTCCCCAACACCGCGGACACCGACGACACCGCACAGGACCGCACCGACGCCCGCCCCAGCACCCTGCGCCGGGCCGTCGCCTACATCGACGACCACGCCGACCAGCCCCTCACGGTCGCCGACATCGCGGCCGCGGCCCATGTCACCGTGCGCGCCCTCCAGTACGCCTTCCGGCGCCACCTCGACACCACCCCGCTCGCCTATCTGCGCCGGGCGCGGCTCGCCCACGCCCACCGCGATCTCCAGGCCGCCCGGCCGACGGGCGAGGAGACGGTCGGGGACATCGCGGCACGCTGGGGCTTCGCCCACCCCGGCCGCTTCGCCTCCCTCTACCGCGACGCCTACGGCATCAGCCCGTCCAGCACCCTGCACGGCTGAGCTTCGGCGCGGCGGCCCCGGCGCGAGCGCGCCCGGCCCTCACCGGGCGGGCTTGCGTGCCGCGCGCCGGGGCGAGGTACGGCGCTCCAGCGCGGCGTCCAGGGCGCGGCGGATCTCCGGGGACAGCCACTCGCAGTTCGGCCACTGCACCAGGTGCTCGGCCACCTCGCGCAGCTTGGTGTTCGTGTGCTGGGAGATCTCTCTGAGGATCTCCCAGCCGTCCTCCGGCGGCACGCCGCCGTAGGCGAGCACGACACCGATGGCCTGGTCGACCACGGCATGCGAGACCACGGCGTGCCGCATCTGCGCCAGCTCTTCCTCCAGGGCGGCGACCCTCCTGACCTGATCCTCTTGCTCTGTCATGCCTCAGGCCCTGCTCTCAGGTCGGTCTCTCGGGTCGGTCTCTCAGGTCGAATGGTCGTGTCCCGTAACCGTCACCTGCCCGCGCCGCGCGGGCGCAGTGGCGTGAGAAACGAACAGTGCCGCCGACGCGGGCCAGAAAACGAACACGGACGGACGGCACGAGGCCCCGTACGAGCCGCCACGAGCCGCCGCGGGCCACGACCGGCCACCCACTGGCCGAAAAGCGCACCCGGGCGCACACCACCGGGCAGAGATCCCGGCACGGGACTGTCGCCCTCACTCGCACACGTGCATGATTGCCCAGTTGTTGTCGCTGGTGCTGACGAGGTGAGCGGTGCGCACGCGAAGAGCCGGGCTGGGTACGGCGGTCTTGAGCACCACCCTTCTGCTGGCGGCGGCCTGCGGCCCCACTCCCGACGACCACGCAGAGCCGGCCCGGCGCACCCCCGTCCGGATCGCCGACGTCCCCGCGCATCTCCCCGTCCCCCGGGGCGAGGGCAGCACAGCCGCGGACGACTTCAACGGCGACGGCCACCGGGATCTGGTCCTCAACGACCTGGTCAAGGCCCAGGCCCACGCCGACGACGCGGGCATCGGCATCGTCTACGGCAGCGAGCGCGGGCTCACACCGGGCGCCCGGCAGCTGCTCAGCCCGCGGCGGCAGGCCGCGCCGACCAAGGGCCGGCTGCCCGCCGTGTTCGACGCGGAGGCCGCCTGCGACCTGGACAAGGACGGCTTCACCGACCTCGTCGTGTCCACCGACCCGCCCTACGACGGTCAGGGCCGGCCGCCGGTCCCCCTCCAGCTCCTCTTCGGCTCCCCGGACGGCCTCACCGGCAAGGCGGTCAAGCTCGCCATCCCCGACGCCGCCCGCGCCGGCCAGGACTGGCCCGACCAGCCGGTGTGCGGTGACTTCGACGGCGACGGCGCACAGGACCTGGTGGTCCACGCCTCGGCCGGCCAACTGTCCTTCCTGCGCGGACCGTTCACCCGCAAGGGCAGCCCGAAGGCCGCGGGCGAGCCCGTCCGGGCGCCCGGCAACGCCCCCGTGGGCCCGGCCGCCGACGTCGACGACGACGGATACGACGACCTGGTGGTCCGTACGGCACAGGGTGCGGGCCGCGCGGCGGTGGTCCTCGGCGGCCCGGCGGGCCCCGCTCGCACCGGAGTCGTACTGCCCGCCGGCATCGACGTCGCGCTCGGCGCCTTCGGCAAGGGCGAGAACGAACTGGACGCGGCGGTCGGCACACTGGATGAAACGTCTCTGCGCTATGACCTTCCGGCCGCGCCCGGACGCGGGACCCTCGACAGCCCCGGCTCGATGCTCGACGCCGCCGACTTCGACGGCGACGGCCTGAGCGAACTCGTCTCCAGCGGCTCGCGGGTGCGGATCTTCCGCGGCCGTACGACAGGTCTCACCACGGCGGGCATGGTGACCGTCGCGCCGCCCGGGCCGGGCACGACGCGCGTGGTGACGGCCGGCGACTTCGACGGGGACGGGCGGGCCGAGCTGGTGGTGCGGGCTTACGTCGGCGAGACGAAGGACACGGTGGCCGTCCATCCCGGGACGAAGAAGGGGCTGTTGGCGGCGGAGCCGTCGGTGACGTTCTCCACGTCCGCGTTCCTGACGCCGTAGGAAGTCCTGGCGGGTCCTCGGCCGCCGTAGGGCCGCGTCCCCTCAGTCCCCGACCCGGGCGCCGATCGCCCGGGCGCGACGGCGGGCTTCGGGGCTGAGGCCCTTGCGGCGGGGGGAGGTTCGGTAGCTGTAGGCGGTGGGCTGAACGAGGCAGCTCATCGCGCGCGGGCCGGCCTTGGCCACGACGCAGGCGAAACGTGGGTCACCCGCGTACCACAGTTCCTCGTCGTAGTCCTTGAGGGCCTCGCGGGTCCACGACCTGAACAGTCCGGCGGCCAGCTTCAGCGACACCGCCTTCTCGGGGCTGTCGGGGTCGGGCAGCACGAGAACGCCCTTCCCCCTGTCGACCCGCACGGCCCCGGACTGCTGACGCCAGGGGTAGACGGCAAGGATCCGACGCATGCGCCACCCACTCGCCAGTCGGCCGAGGGCCAGGACCGTGACGTACATGAGCACGAACAGAACCAGCGTCATGGGAACGACCGCAGCCACCGGCAGAAGGAGCGTGACGTACAGCGCGCCCCACCACAGCGCCACGAGGCCGAGGGACCGGGCCAGTTGCCATGCCGTCCAGCGGAGGAACGCGGGTGGAGTCCCGGGTGTCTCCCAGGCCGGCGGCCCGTCGAAGCCGTGCTTGCCGGAGTTCGTGGTCATCTGCGTGTCCCGGGTCAGCCGAAGTCGGAGGCGATGTCGTTCGCGATGCCGTCGGCGGCGTCACCGCGGGCGGCGCGCTCGATCTCGGGCAGTGGATCGTGGAAGGACACCGTGTACGCGATGCCTTCCATCAGTTCGCGGTAGTGCTTTCGGGAACCCACGGCCGTGGTGCTCAGCGTCAGGACGCCCAGCTGTGTGCCCGAGGGATCCGGGACGTAGAGGTTGCACTGGTAGAGCTCCTGGCCGGGCACCCCCTCCAGGGCGGGCATGGTGATCAACGTGTCGGAGATCGACGCCGGACGTCCGCCCGGCAGCGTCAAGAGCCCCACGTTCCCGGAGGATTCCCGCGAGGCCGCCGCACGCACCGCCGTGACCTTGGCCGGAGCCCATCCGATGTCCCTGAGCCCCACGGTGAACACGGACGAGGCGGAGGAACCGTCGTCCGCGTGGTGCATGCCGAGCGAACAGGCGATGATGCCTTCGTTGCGCATCTGCTTGGCCATGAACCGGACGTCCCGCAGTGCACCCGTGTACCGGTCACGCTGGTCCTCAGGGGCGACGTCGATGACCAGCGCCAGCGCCTGTTCCAGGTGGACCTCCTGCTCGGAGCCCGGCTGGGGGGCGAGAGCGTCGATGGGGACGTCGACGAAGGAGTCCGGCAGCGCGTACCAGATCTTCGAGCTCGGGTCCCTGGCCGTGTCGTCGATGACCAGACGCATCGGCACTCCGGTGGCTTCCTGTGTCATCGCAACACCGTCGCGACGTTGCGGACGACCGCGAAAGCGCCGGGCCCGTCGAACAGACCCGCGCGGGCCGCGTCGACTCCGGTGGCCGTGTTCTTGCCGCCGTCGCTCTTCAAGGCGTCGATGTTCTCGGCAGCCAGCCCGTAGCCGGCGGTGACCACACCCGCCACCGGCGAGACGTAGTCCATGCCCGCTCTGACCGCCTGGCTGCCCCCCGCCGCCTTGGCCACAAGGTCTCCGACGGGGTTGAAGGAACCCGCGGACGCGATCCGGCCGGCCGCCTTGGCGGTGTCGTCGGCGAACCGGCCGAGGAACTGCCCGGCGCTCACCGCCTCGGACGCGAACCTCGTCGACTGGATCGCACCGTTGAGGCCACGGCTCACGGCGCCCACGCCCGGCACGGCGCCCAGGGCGTCACCGACGAGCCCCACGGAGTTCTCCCAGAAATCCGCGTCGAACTCCCCCTTGGTGAATCCGTCCGCGAGGGAAGCCCGCACCTTGGGGTCGGCGAGCCGGGAACCCATCGTCGCCAGGCTCAACGCCCCCGCCGCCAACAGCATCGCGATCCCGAAAGGCCCCGTGCACAGCAGCGCCAGCAGCCCCGCCACCGCCGCCAGCACGCTGAGGATGTTGGTGAGGTTGTCCCCGATCCAGCTGAGCGCCTTGCTCAGCCAGCCCGGCTCCTCGGGCGCCAGGTCCTTCGTGGCGTCCTTCAGCTTCTTCGCGAGCTCCCGCGCCTCGTCCTCGTGCGTGCCCTCCAGCTCGCGCGCCTTGCGCATCACTCCGTCCAGCGCGCCCTGCGCGTTGTTGACGGCGGTGACGGCGTCGTTGAGCCGGGTCTGGGCCGCGTTCAGCCGGGACTGGGCGGCCTGCAGCTCGGGGCCCTCCTGGAAGGTCTGCCCCGCGAGCTTCAGATCGGGATCCTGCTTGGCCGTCTCGTGCCGGGAGTTGGCCGCCTTGAGGTCGCCCTTGTGGTCGCCCGCCTCGACGTCGTACTTGTGCGCCAGTTCCCGGCGGCTGGTCAGCCCGCCGTGCCAGGCGCCGAGGTGCCCGGCGGCCTGGGTCAGCGACTTGTGGGCGTCCTTCATGTACTTCGGCAGATCGCCGTCGAGGGCCTCACGGAAGCCGACGGCCGCGTCGCCCTCCCAGAAGCTGGACTCGCCGAGCAGCTTGTCGATCTTCTCGTACGCCGTCTGCAACGCGCTCGCCGAGTTCACGAGCTGGGTGCGGAGCTTCTCGACCTCGCCGGGCTGTCCCGGTACGGGGTTCCAGCCCAGGTGGACGTAAGGGTTCTGTGCCACCGCAATCACTTCCCCGCCGCCGCGGCGCGCTTGAAGCTCTCCTCCAGGGAGGTCTCCACCTCGCGGTAGTTGTCCGTGTTCTTCTGGAGCCCCTCGGTGAGCTTGCCGATGCGCTCCTTGATCTGCTCGTTGCCGTACTTCCAGCGCTCCTGGAACGTGTCGCACGCCTCGTCGAGCTCCGACGTCCCGATCTGGTCGGCCCGCACGTGCTGCAGGGCGGTGCGCACCTGCTCGAGGGAGTCCTTGGCGCCGTTGAGGTCCTTGGTGAACGCGGCCAGCTGATCGATGTCGGTCTTGAAGTGGTCCCCCATGCAGGTCCTCCCCGTTCGCTCTCACGGTCGCATCGGCAAACACTCCGGCGGCCGAATGCGCCGAATCATGCCACGGGAAGGTGAGGGGACGGCGTCGGGGTCACGGAATCCACACGGACTTGCGGACCGAACCTGACCGCAAGTCCTCCTAACTTCCTTTCCATGACGCAGAAGCAGACGCAGCAGCAGACGCAGCAGACTCAGCAGCCGACGACTCAGATGCCGACGACTCAGAAGATCCTTGTCAGCGGCGCCACCGGCACGGTCGGCCGCCAGGTCGTCGCCGAGCTGCTCGCCCGCGGACATGAGGTCCGCGCCCTCACCCGGAACGCCCAGAAGGCCGCCTTCCCGGCCGGCGTCGAGGTCGTCGAGGGCGACCTCACCGAACCCGACAGCCTGATCCCGGCCCTGGAGGGCGTCACCGGCCTCCACCTGATCACCTTCGGCGGGGCCTACTTCGCGCCGCTGGAGACCGGCCCCCGCATCCTGGAGCTCGCGCGCGCGGCGGGCGTACGCCGGGTCACCGTGCTGCACGGCGGCGGGCCCACCGCGCTGGAGGACGCCGTACGCGCCGACGCCGGCGTGGAGTGGACCGTCGTCATGCCGGTCGAGTTCATGTCCAACGCCCTGGAGTGGGCGGAGGGCATCCTCTCCGCGGACGAGGTGCGTGAGCCGTTCGTCTCCCGGCTGAGCGCGATGGTGCACGAGGGCGACATCGGGGCCGTCGCCGCGGTCGCGCTCACCGAGGAGGGGCACGGGGGCCAGGAGTACATCGTCACCGGGCCCGAACTGCTCACCGTGGGCGACAAGGTGGCGGCGATCGCGGCAGCCCGCGGCCGGGCGATCTCGCTGGTCGAGCTGACCGAGGAACAGGCCGTCGCGCAGTGGCGGGCGGCGGGTCAGCCGGAGGACGTGATCGGCTTCCTGCTGGAGGCGTACGGGAACACTCCCGAGGTCGGCCGTACGGTCGTCGACACCGTGGAGAAGGTCACCGGCCACCCGGCCCGCACCTTCACCCAGTGGGCCACCGAGCACGCGGACGCCTTCACCCGCTGACGGATCCGCTGCCGGCGCCGGAACGAAAACAGACGAGGCAAGGAGCCGACAACAGAAAAGGCAAGGAGCCGACCGCTCCTCGCCACTCTCAACGTATAGCGCACGGGGGGCCTTGCGGCAAGGCCCCCCTGGTGCAGCAGAATCTCCCGCCTGAGCCAGAACATGCGGAAAGAAGTGATCCGCGAATTTCGCGCACCATGGGGGATGGAGAGCAATGATCGACGTGATCATCACCGGCGGCGGTCCGACCGGCCTGATGCTGGCGGCCGAGCTGCGGCTGCACGGTGTGCACGTGGTGGTGCTGGAGAAGGACGCGGAACCGACCAAGGTGGTACGGGCGCTGGGCCTGCACGCGCGCAGCATCGAAGTGCTGGACCAGCGTGGGCTGCTCGATCGGTTCCTCGAACACGGCACGCAGTACCGGGTCGGCGGCTTCTTCGCCGCGATCGACAAACCGTGGCCCGACCGGCTCGACACCGCCCACGCCTACACCCTCGGCATCCCCCAGACCGTCACCGACCGCCTGCTCGCCGAGCACGCCACCGAACTCGGCGCCGAGATCCGGCGCGGCTGCGCCGTGGTCGGGCTCGGCCAGGACGAGCAGGGGGTCACCGTCGAACTGGCCGACGGCACACGGCTGCGCTCGCGCTATCTCGTGGGCTGTGACGGCGGGCGCAGCACCGTCCGCAAGCTGCTCGGCGTCGGTTTCCCCGGCGAGCCCAGCACCGTCGAGACGCTGCTCGGCGAGATGCGGGTGGGCATGGAGCGGGCGGAGCTCATCGCCCGGACGACCGAAGTCCGCAAGACCCAGAAGCGGTTCGGCTTCATGCCGCTGGACGACGAGGTGTACCGCGTCGTCGTACCCGCCGACGGGGTGGCCGAGGACCGCACGGCCCCGCCCGGATTCGACGCGTTCAGGCGACAGCTGCGGGCGGTCGCCGGCACCGATTTCGGCGTGCACTCACCGCGCTGGCTGTCCCGCTTCGGCGACGCGACCCGGCAGGCCGAGCGCTACCGGGTCGGCCGGGTGCTGCTCGCCGGCGACGCGGCGCACATCCACCCGCCGACCGGCGGACAGGGGCTCAACCTCGGTATCCAGGACGCGTTCAACCTCGGCTGGAAGCTCGCCGCGACGGTCGCCGGCTGGGCACCGGACGGGCTGCTCGACAGCTACCAGCGCGAACGGCACGCGGTGGCCGCCGAGGTGCTGGACAACACCCGCGCGCAGATGGTCCTGATGTCCACCGAGCCCGGCCCTCGGGCGGTACGCCGGCTGGTGTCCGAGCTGATGGACTTCGACGAGGTGAACCGGCATCTGATCGAGAAGATCACCGCGATCGGCGTCCACTACGACTTCGGCGAGGGGCACGAGTTGCTCGGCCGGCGGCTGCGGGACGTGGAGTTGAAGAGGGGACGCCTCTACTCACTGCTGCACAACGGCCGCGGGCTGCTCCTCGACCAGACCGGCCGGCTCTCGGTGGCGGGCTGGTCGGACCGCGTCGACCATGTCATCGACATCAGCGAGGAGTTGGACGCCCCGGCGGTACTGCTACGACCGGACGGCCACGTGGCATGGGCCGGCGAACACCAGCAGGACCTGCTCACCCGTCTGCCGGAGTGGTTCGGCGGCGCGGTGCGCTGAGCGGGGGGTGTGGGAGCGGGGTGGCGGGGGAGCCGGGAGGAGCGGGGGGCGGGGGAGCCGGGGGCGGGGAGCCGGGGCGAGCGGGGAGCGGGAAGGGTGGTTGGGTCGCCGCCCCCGTATGGCTGAAAACAGCACCAACCACACATCCCCTCCCCCGCCTCGAACAATTACCGAACTCACGTACAACCCTTGCGCCCCACCGCGAGTCTCCTGATCGCCAACCGCCCGTGAACCCGAGGTCGATTCCCGGCCAGCACAGGCGGACCACGGCACCCAACGACTGCCGATGCCCCGCCAGGCATCCCGCATGCCGCAGGAGAATCCCGCATGCACCACGCGCACCCGCACAGGCACCCCCGCCTGCGCACCGCCCTCGCGACGGCCACCGCTGCCGCGCTGACGGGCGGTCTGCTCACGCTCTCCGCCGCCACGGCGACCGCCGCCGACTCCGCCCACGTGCCGCAGGCCGACTTCAACGGCGACGGCCGCGGTGACGTCGTCGCCTCCGCACACGCCGCCCATGTCAGCGGACGCCAGGGCGCCGGCCAGGTCGTCGTGCTCTACGGCACCGCCACCGGCGTATCGTCCGCGAAGCGCACGACGATCAGCCAGAACACCACCGGCTCCCCCGGCACCGCCGAGGCCGGCGACGGCTTCGGCGGCGAGACCGCGTACGCCGACTTCAACGGCGACGGCTACGACGACCTCGCCGTCGCCTCCCCGTGGGAGAAGGTCGGCACCGACACCAACGGCGGCGGCCTGGCCATCCTGTGGGGCTCCGCGAGCGGCCTCACCGGCAAGGGCGCCACCGTCACCGACCCGGCCCCCTCCTCGCACGACTACTGGGGCAAGGACCTCGCCGCCGGCGACTTCGACGGCGACGGCAAGGCCGACCTGGCCGTCGGCAGCTCCAGCAGCACGCTCCACGTCTTCAAGGGCGGCTTCAGCACCTCCGGCACCCCCGGTGGCCGCTACACGATCAAGCCGCCCATCGTGAACGGCTCCAACGACTTCCCGCACGGCCCGCTGAGCCTCACCGCCGGCGACGTCAACGGCGACAAGCGGACCGACCTGATCGTCGACGGGTACGAGACGCAGACCGACTACGGCTGGAACACCAACTACTACGTGCCCGGCACCCCGAGCGGCCTGAGCGCCGCCTCCGCCAAGGCCCTCAAGCCCGGCATCATCACCGCCGTGGGCGACATCAACGGCGACGGCTACGGCGACATCGTCAGCGGCGCCGGCTGGGACGCCACCATCCAGGACGGCACACCCGTCCCGGACGCCGCCAACGGCGGCAAGGTGCACATCACCTACGGCTCCGTCTCCGGGCCCGCCACCACCGCCGGCATCACCCAGAACAGCGGCAACGTCCCCGGCACCGCCGAGAAGGGCGACGGCTTCGGCTGGGACCTGGACCTCGGCGACATCAACGGCGACGGCTACCAGGACCTGGTCGTGGCCTCCCCGAACGAGGACATCGACGGCGTCGCCGACACCGGCCAGGTCACCGTCCTGTACGGCTCGGCGAGCGGCATCAGCACCACCACCGGCGTCCAGGGCTTCGCGCAGAGCACCGCGGGCGTCCCCGGCAACGACGAGAAGAACGACCTCTTCGGCGCCGACCTCAAGCTCGACGACGTCACCGGCGACGGCAAGGCCGACCTGGTCGTCGGCTCGTACGAGAACGCGGGCAACGGCGGACTGACCTACCTGCCCTCCAACGGCACGAAGATCACCACGTCCGGGTCGCGCACCGTCGCCCCGAGCTCCTCCGGCGTCTCGACGTCCGGTACTCCGCAGTTCGGCGCGGTCTTCGCGGACTGACCGGACGCGAGCGACCCACTCGACCGACCAGCGGGCCGTACGGCCGCGCCGCGCCCCCCTCGCGGCCGGACCCGGCCCGCACCCCCGGCCGGGCCCGTCCGTCCCCACGGGCCCGGCCCCTCCTCCCTGGAGCACCCGATCTTGCGCAAGCGCACCCTCCTCCTCGCCGCCGGTCTCACCACCGGCCT
Organism: Streptomyces sp. M41; assembly: GCF_043673425.1. Lineage (NCBI taxonomy): Bacteria > Bacillati > Actinomycetota > Actinomycetes > Kitasatosporales > Streptomycetaceae > Streptomyces > Streptomyces sp. M41. The sequence continues at coordinate 26,408 of NZ_JBIMKE010000005.1, forward strand.
GCTCACCGCCCTGCCGTCGCAGCCCGCCTCCGCCGCCCCGCCCGGGCTGTCCGGTGACTTCAACGGCGACGGCTACCGCGATGCCGCGGTCGGCGCCTCCTGCGCCGACGTCGGCTCGGCATCCTGTGCCGGCGCGGTCGTCGTGCTGTACGGCTCGTCGTCCGGGCTGTCGGACACCCGGAAGGCGGTGATCACCCAGAACTCCCCCGGAGTGCCGGGCACGGCCGAGTCGAGTGACGTGTTCGGCGCGAGCCTCGCCGCCGCCGACCTGGACCGGGACGGCTACTCCGATCTCGTCGTCGGCGCGCCGAACGAGGCCATCGGCGACCGCGAGGGCGTCGGTTCCGGCACCATCCTGTGGGGCTCCAGGTCCGGGCTGTCCGGCGGCAAGGGGCTGCCCCAGCCCTCCACGCTGGAGACCTACTCCAACTTCTCCGGCGGCATCGCGGCCGGCGACTTCGACGGTGACGGCGACACGGACGTCACCCTCACCGGCCGCACCCACACCCGCCTGTACCAGGGCCCCTTCACCCGCGCCGCCGGCCCGCTGAGCCACCAGCGCGTCGGAGAACTCGGCACCACGTACCAGGTGTTCGCCGGCGACATGACCGGTGACGACGCGGCCGAGCGCGTCTACACCTCCGGCGTGGACGGCGACCCAGGCGGCCAGATCCTCTACTACCGCAAGACCGCCACGGGTACCGCCCTGACCGAACTGACCGGCGCGGACGGCTCCAACGGCTCGATCGCCGACATCGACGGCGACGGCTACGGCGACCTCGTCCTCGGCGACCCCGTCGACCCCGCCGCGCACAAGCCCGTCGGCCACAAGGGCGGCCAGATCGCCGTCTGGTACGGCGGCCCGAACGGCCCCGACCCCGCCCAGACGCCGACCGTCGTGCACCAGGACACCACCGGTGTACCCGGCTCCGGCGAGTCCGACGACGCCTTCGGCTCGGCTCTGAGCACCGGCGACATCAACCGCGACGGATACGCCGATGTCGTGGTCGGCGCCCCGGGCGAGGACCTCGGCTCGGCCGTGGAGGCGGGCTCGGTGACCGTACTGTTCGGCTCGGCGTCCGGGCTGACCACCAAGGGCGCCAAGTCCTACACCCAGAACACCGCCGGGGTGCCCGGCACCGCCGAGTCCTGGGATCGCCTCGGCACCGCGGTCGACCTCACCGATGTGACCAAGGACGGCAGGGCCGACCTCGCCATCGGCGTCGACGGCGAGAACACCACGGGCGGCCTCTGGACCCTGCGCGGCACCTCCACCGGCCTGACCACCGCCGGCGCCAAGGGGATGACCGCCGCCGCCGTCGCCCTGAAGTCCGGCCGCTATTTCGGCTCGGCGATCGCCCAGTGACCCGCCGTCGCCCCACGGGCACGGCACGGGTGCCCGTGCCGCGAGCGCCCCGTGCTCGCATCCGCCCCTCAACCCCTCACCGAAGAAACGGACTTACGGATCTCCTCATGCGCAAGCGCACTCTTCTGCTCGCGGCGACGCTCACCACGGGTCTGCTGACCGCCCTGCCCGCCGGCACCGCCTCCGCCGCCCCCTCGGGCCTGACCGGCGACTTCAACGGCGACGGCTACCGCGACGTCGCCATCTCCGCACCGATCGCCAAGGTCGCCGGGAAGACCGGCGCGGGCTATGTCGCCGTGGTCTACGGCACCGCGAGCGGCCTGAACACCGGCAAGCGGCAGATCATCAGCCAGGACACCACCGGGGTCCCCGGCGTGCCGGAGTCGTACGACTACTTCGGCGACCGTCTGACCACCGGCGACCTGGACGACGACGGCTACACGGACCTCGTCGTGGGCGTGCACGGCGAGCACATCGGCTCGACCGACGACTCGGGCGTGCTGACGGTGATCTGGGGCGGCTCGAGCGGTCTGAAGACCGCCACCGACATCAGCGCGCCGCTCCCGGAGAACCGCAACGAGCTGGGCTGGTCCGTCGCCACCGGCGACTTCGACGGCGACGGCGACACCGACCTGGCCGCCGCGAACATCGCGCACCCGGAGCTGAACGTCTTCCACGGCCCCATCTCCCGCACCGGCAAGGCGAGTTACGCCGAGTCCATCGCCACGTCCGCCGACACCGGCATCAACGCCGACAAGCTGGTCGCCGGCCGCGTCGACGGCGACGGCAGCACCGATCTCCTCGTCATGGGCCAGGAGGAGACCAGCTCCGGCGACTACCGCACCCGCAGCGTGCTCTACACCGGTGGGGCCGACGGACTGCGGCCCCGTGGCAAGGTCGCCGGCGGCTACGAGGCGGTGATCGCCGACGTGAACAAGGACGGCTTCGGCGACATCGTCACCGGCAACTTCATGGAGAAGTCGACGACCGAGCCCAACGGCGGCCCGGGCGGCGCGGTCACGGTGACCTACGGTGCCGACGGGGGCCTGTCGACCCGTACGCCGGTGCGGATCACCCAGGACACCGCGGGCGTCCCCGGCGCCGCCGAGAAGGGCGACGGCTTCGGCTGGAGCCTCTCGGCCGGCGACACGAACGGTGACGGATACGCGGACATCGCGGTCGGCATCGAGAACGAGGCGGTCGGCTCGGTCTACAAGGCGGGTTCGTTCGCGGTTCTGCGCGGTTCGGCGTCCGGCCTGACGGGCAGCGGCGCCAAGGTCTTCAGCCAGGACAGCTCCGGCGTCCCCGGTACGGCCGAGCGGCTGGACAACTTCGGCAGTGCGGTCCACCTCACGGACGTCGACGCCAACGGCCGCGCGGAGCTCGTCGTGAGCGCCGAGAGCGAGAACGGCGGCGCCGGCTCCGTCTGGCTGTTCAAGTCCACCGCTTCCGGCATCACCGCCACCGGCTCGAAGTCCTTCGGCGCGGCCACCGTGGGCGGGCCGGCGGGCGACGCCTACTTCGGCGACGTACTGGCGGGCTGACCGCCCGCATACCAGCGGGTAGGCCCAGAGGGCGGCGGCCGCTCCTCCCTCCGCACGACCGAACCCGGACCCACCACGGAGAACACCCCGCTCCACCCCCTAGGGGATGTCACAGCTCGGCAGCAAAGCCGGGCCCTTACCGCAGGGCCCGGCACGCGAGCCGTCCGGACCAGGTACGTTCGAAGACGTGGCTGGATTCAGGATCGGACGCGGCAGCCGGAACAACGGCACCCCGCAAACGCGACCGCAACAACCTCCGTACGGGCAGCAGGCACCCCAGGGGCCGTCGTACGGCTATCCCCCGCCGCCCCAGGGCGGCGCAGGCGGCTGGCCGCAGGCGAACGGCGGCGGTGGCCACGGCGGTTACGGCCCCGGCGGTCACTCGGGCCGTGGCGGTCACGGGGGCGGCCACGGCGAGCCGGAGTACTTCGGCGACGGCGGCTACCCGCCGCACGGCCCGGGCGGCGCCCCGGACCCCTACGCGGCGAACAACCCCGGTCACACCCAGGCGTTCTCGGTGGGCGAGGATCCCTACACCCAGGGCGACACCTACCGCGCGGGCGCGGCCCCGGCCGCCCCGGTGGGCCCCCGGCTGCACTGGAAGGACCTGCTGCGGGGCATCGTGCTCTCGCCCGGGCAGACGTTCCTCCAGATGCGGGACTACACGATGTGGGGCCCGGCCCTCGTCGTCACCTTCCTCTACGGCCTGCTCGCGGTCTTCGGCTTCGACGGCGCCCGCGAGGACGCGATCAACGCGACCCTCTCCAACGCGGTCCCGATCGTCCTCACGACCGCGGTCGCGATGGTCCTGTCGTCCTTCGTCCTGGGCGTGGTCACCCACACCCTGGCCCGTCAGCTCGGGGGCGACGGCGCCTGGCAGCCCACGGTCGGCCTGTCCATGCTGATCACGTCCCTCACGGACACCCCCCGCCTGATCTTCGCCATGTTCGCCGGCGGTGACGCGACCTTCGTCCAGGCGCTCGGCTGGGCGACCTGGGTGGCCGCGGGCGCCCTGCTCACGCTGATGGTCTCCAAGTCCCACGACCTCCCCTGGCCGAAGGCGCTGGGCGCGAGCGCGATCCAATTGATCGCCTTGCTGTCGATCGTGAAGCTGGGCACGTTCTAACGCGCTCCGGCCCCACCAACCCCGAAGAGGCCCCCGGCGGATCCCGCCGGGGGCCTCTTGCGGACTGCTCGGTACTGCTCAGGACTGCCTGCCAGGCACTCCTCGGGGACTACTGAACGTCGACGAAATCGCCGGTCGCGTTGACCGCCGGGGTCGTCGCCGAGCCCGCGAAGCTGTAGCGGAAGTAGCCGTCGGTGGAGGCGGTGACGGTCGTCTTGAGGTTGCCCGTCGAGTTGCTCTTGATCGTCTTCACCGTGGTGTAGGTGTTGCTGCCCTTCTTGCGGAACTGGAGCTTCACCGGCTGGTTGGTGTAGCCGTGGTACTGGTTGTCCTCCCAGTTGGCCCGGGAGAGCTTGCCGGTGACGGTGATGGTCTTGCCCTTCTTCACCGGCTCCGGCGAGGCATTGACCGTCAGCTTCGAGTAGCGCTGCACCTTGAATGTGGTGGCCGCGTCCCGGTGGATGTAGTCGTAGTCCTCGGCGGAGACCAGCGTGGACAGCCGCCAGGTGCCCGCCGCGCTGTTGTAGTCGACCCCGGTGCCGGTCTTCGGGTCGAAGAGCAGCGTGCCCGTGCAGGTCGACGTGGTGGTGCTGGCCTTGACGCAGGTGATCTCGCCCTCGTCGTACCAGATCTGCGCGTAGTTCGGTCCCGGCCCGTAGGCGCTGATGTACGTCGTCTCGACGATGCCCGAGTCGTCCGACGCGGTCACGGAGACCTTGACGGGCACGACGTTGGTGGTGCCGACCACGACCGGCTTGCCGCCGTTGACGACGACCTTGTCGATCGTGATGTTGCCCGAGCCGCCGTCTTCCGCCTGTGCGGCGCCGGCGCCGGCCGCGGTGGCCACCAGTGCCAGGCCGGTGCCGATCAGAGCGAGGCGCTTGGTTGCGCGCATGAACGTCCCCCCACGGAGTTCTTTGATGATCGATGATCAGAGGGAGCGTACGGCGTTGGCCAACGGTTCACCACATAGTTGTTTCAACGCCATGCGCGCAGGGCTGCCGCCCGCTTCAGAGCGCTTCCTTGTTCGGCCTGACCGCTTCTCCCGACCTGTGCACCGGCGGCAGGACGCTCCACGGGAAGTTGATCCACTCATCGGTGCGCTTCCAGACGTACTCGCACTTCACGAGGGACTGGGACTTCTCGTAGATCACCGCGGAGCGCACCTCGGCGACATGCTCCACACAGAAGTCGTGCACGAGCTTGAGCGTCTTGCCGGTGTCGGCGACGTCGTCGGCGATCAGCACCTTCTTGTCGGTGAAGTCGATCGCGTTGGGCACGGGAGCGAGCATGACCGGCATCTCGAGCGTGGTCCCCACACCCGTATAGAACTCGACGTTCACCAGATGCAGGTTCTTGCAGTCGAGGGCGTAGGCCAGCCCGCCGGCGACGAAGACCCCGCCGCGGGCGATGCTGAGCACGATGTCCGGCTCGTACCCGTCGTCGGCGATGGTCTGCGCGAGCTCACGGACGGCGACGCCGAACCGCTCGTACGTCAGGTTCTCCCGCACGCTCACACCTGGGTCCGATGGAAGTTGATGAAGGACCGGGAAGCGGTGGGCCCGCGCTGCCCCTGGTACCGAGACCCGTACCGCTCGCTCCCGTACGGGAACTCGGCGGGCGAGCTGAGCCGGAACATGCACAGCTGGCCGATCTTCATGCCGGGCCAGAGCTTGATGGGGAGCGTGGCGAGGTTGGACAGCTCAAGGGTGACGTGCCCGCTGAACCCCGGGTCGATGAATCCGGCGGTGGAGTGGGTGACCAGCCCGAGCCGCCCGAGGGAGCTCTTCCCCTCCAGCCGGGACGCAAGATCGTCCGGGAGGGAGATGACCTCGTAGGTGGAGGCGAGCACGAACTCCCCGGGATGCAGGATGAACGGCTCGTCCCCCTCCGGCTCCACCAGCCGGGTCAGATCCGCCTGCTCGATCGAGGGGTCGATGTGCGGGTACCGGTGGTTCTCGAACACCCGGAAGTAACGGTCCAGCCGTACGTCGATGCTCGACGGCTGCACCATGGATTCGTCGTAGGGATCGATCCGTACCCGCCCGGCGTCGATCTCGGCCCGGATGTCCTTGTCAGAGAGAAGCACGCCCCGAGGATACGCAAGGCGCGCGGAACGGCCACAATCCGCCTCCGCGCGCCCGCCACCACCGCGCACTACCGCTGCTCGGCTATCGCTTCTCCATCTGCACCGGCACCACACTGCGGAGCCGGGCACAGCGGGGACATCGGACGAGCCGTCCGGGACCGAGCCGCTCGGCCTGCTGCATCGGGAACGAAGCGGTACTGAACACGTGCCCATCGGCACAGCGGACGACGGTGCGCTCCATCAAGTCCAAGAGTCCCTTCCCCAAGAGCCGCGTCGGGCTACTCACCTGCCTGACGACGAAGCCCCACATTACGGGATCAAAGGGACGGCCCTCCAGGCGGCACTCCGACCCTGCCCGGACCCTCTCCCACCCCTCCACGGTACGCCCCAACTCCGGCGCCCCGCAGCCACATCCACCCCCTGAAACCCACTCAAGCCCCACGGCATCAGCGCCGGGGGCCAGTGATGAGGTACAGTGACGAGGCGATCGGACACCGCCTCCGGATACCCCGGATCGGGCGTCTTACGCGGGTGTAGTTTAATGGTAGAACATCAGCTTCCCAAGCTGAGAGCGCGAGTTCGATTCTCGTCACCCGCTCCATGATTAAGGCCCAGGTCAGAGACCCGGGCCTTTTTGCTGTCCGCTGTGATCAGCGGTCGCGTGCCAGATTCGTGCCAGAAGGCTTGTCAGGCTCCCTCTCCGCACGCGCTGTGGCACGAGCCTTCCGAACCGTCGCATCCAGCCCGGCGGCGACCTCCTCTTGCCGCTCGTCGTCGGAGTGCTGATAGATCAGCGCCGCCTTCTCCGAGGACTGGCCGGCGCGAACCATCGTGTCTTTGAGGGTGGCACCGGAGCGGGTGGAGAGGGTGTGCCCCGTGTGCCGGAGGTCGTAGAACCGGAAGCCCTCCGGCAGACCGACGATCTCACGCGCCTTCCGCCACTTCCGCCCGAAGGTGCTCCGCCGGAAGGGAGCGCCTTTCTCGCCGACGAAGAGCAGTCCATCGGCGCCCGACTCCGCGTAGCTCTCCAGGTGCCAGCGGAGCTCCCGACGGAGGAACGCGGGAAGAATCACAGTCCGGGTGCCCGCCTCAGATTTGGTGTCGCCCTGGACGCGTCGCCCGTTCATCCGCTCCGGCTCGGCGAGGCGGACACGGATACGAAGGGTGTCGAGGTCGACGTCCCGACGACGGAGGCCGGCCAGCTCTTCCGGCCGCATCGGACCGTAGGCGCCCAGGTAGACCATGAGCCGCCACCGCATCCCGACGGCGTTGGCGAGGGCGTCGACCTGGGCGACGGTGGCGATACGCCGCTCGGCCGCCTTCTCCTTACCGGCGCCCTTGATCCGGCACGGGTTGCGCGCGATCAGCTCGTCATCCACGGCGGTTTCCATGATGGCCTTCAGCAGCCGGTACGCCTTGGCCGTGATCGTCTTGGCGCCCGTGATCCGCAGCCGTTCAGCCCGCCACTCGCGGACGCGCGGTGCGGTGATCTCGTCCAAGTCCAACTCGGCGAGGGCGAACAGGTGCTTGTCGAGGAGGTAGCGATACAGGTCCTCGGACAGTGGGGCCAACTCCCGTTCCTCCACCCACTTATCGGCGTACGTGCGGAAGCTGACGGCACCGGCCTCCGGGTCACGCCACTCGCCACGACGGATCTCCGTCTGCTTCTCGGCAAGCCAGTCGTCCGCATCCGCCGTCGTCTCGAAGGTGACCGGGGCCGGACGCATCACGCCGTCAGGCCCCGGATAGCGCGCCTGGTACCGGCCGGAGGGAAGCCGTCTGATCGCCCCGAAGCGGCGCCGCCTACCTTTGCTGTTGGCCATCAGGCAGCCCTCCTGTGGGGCACCCGGGGCCGGGTCCGCCTGATCGGCTCGACAGTGCGAGAGGAGATGAACTCCGCGACCGCACTCTCGGGGATACGGACGTGGCGCCCCACCTTCACGTACCGGATGCGCCGCTCCTCGATCAGCCGCCGAGGGAAGCGGGCGCTCGTGCCAAGCAGCTCGGCGACCTGGTCGACGGACAAGTAGCGGTCGTTCATGTGGTGGGCTCTCCTTCCGTTCCGGGGGCGGGTTCGAGCGATGCGGCGAGCCAGGATTCGGTGTCCGAGAGGCCAGTGCCGGCGAAGACCCAGTGCGCGAGGACGTACGTCGTGCCCGTCTCGCGTTCGAGTGCTACGGCAGCGGCTTGCGTGCGGCGCCATTCGGCCCGGGCGTCGCGGAGGGCTCCGAGGGTGGTGGAGTAGCGGCGGGACTTGGTGGAAAAGTGGCCGCGGAAGCCGAGCATGTGAGCCCAGGCTCGAAGGCGGAGTTCTTCGAGTTCCTTGCGGGCGCCGAGGGTCCAGGCGGTTCGGATCATGCGGCGGGCGTGGTCGCTGATGTCGAGCTGCGCGAGTTCGGCGAGGAACTTCAGCGGGCGGTCGAGGGCACCGGTCGCGGTTTCGGCACCCTTGGTGGCGTACTTGGCGATGTACGCGGCGACGGCCCGTTCGGTGAGCTCCTGACCGTCGTTGAAGTCGGCGGATCGGATGGTCCGGACGTCGAGTTGGCGGCCGAAGGTGAAGGTATGGGTGCGGCCGTCGATGACGGGGCCGTCAACGCGGACTGCGGTTGCGGCGGCGCGGATGGCGTCGGTGAGGAGTTCGGGAGTTGCCCAGGCGGGCGGTGGGGTGTCGCCGCCTTCTGGGCCGTCGATGCGGATGACGGCGTGAAAGTGGACGGCGCCGCGTTTCTGGTACTCGGCGACTTTGGCGAAGGACACCCGGGCGTACTCCCGAAAAGCGCGTTGCGTGAGGCCGGCGCGCTTGGCGACTTCGCGGCGGAGGTACGTGGACAAGCGGCGCCAGAGTCCACCCGCGTGCGCGTTCCAGAGCACGGCGGCTTCGTAGTCGTAGGTGTCGGGGTCTAGCGGGTTGCCGAGTTCGGCGTCGTCCTGGTCGTGGAGGGTGCCGCAGCGGCAGGGGCGGATGGTTCGCGCTGGGCCGGTAGGGCGGTTGTGGACCGGGCCGAAGCCGGGGGCGGTGAAGGTGGCGAAGACGCGGGGATGGACGGCGACGCGTTCCGGGACGCCCTTGCCTCCGCGCAGGCCGGAGGTGATCAGGTGGAAGGTGTCGCGGCGGTAGACCTCCGCGCATGCTGCGCAGCGGGTTGTACGGCGGTTGTTGCAGCGGACCAGGAGGTGACCGGCCGGGAGGGTCGTCGAGTCGAGGTGGTTGAGGACGGTTCCGACTTCGCCGGTCCGGGTGTTCACGTCGTACTCGGTCCGGTGACCGTCGAGGCGGATCGGATGCGTGCAGCCGCCCAGGCCGGAGAGCTGACGCAGTAGAGCCGGCATGGTGCCGAGGGCGGCCAGTTCGCCGAGTTCCTGGAGCGGGGGCGAAGTCTCGCGGGTGAAGATGGTGGTTCTCCTTCTGGCTTCGGTCAGGAGGGACAGAGCCCCCGGGGCGGCGGATGCTTGGCGGTGTCAGTCCGCCCCGGGGGTCTGGTGGAGCCGGGACGTCAGCGGCGGTGCTGGTCGCGGAGCATCGAGCGCAGGACAACGGCGGCGACTGCCACCGAGACGGCCGCGACGGCGACGGCGGCCAGGAGCGCGGTGCCGTTCGGCGAAGTCCAGTTCCAGGAGGACGACACCGCCGACGAGGACGGCCGCGACCGCTCCAGTACTGACGGAGATCTGCGGAGCCGTGCGCTGCACGGGTGCCGGATCAACGGTGGTGTGGCTGTGCGCGGGCGGCGGGGTGGGGTTGGCGGGGTACTTGGGCAGGAACACAGCAAGCTCTCCTTGCCTACTCGTCTAGTCGTGTGAGCCGTTTATGACGTCCACGCCGGAGCGCGTGCCGGACTCGATGGCCGGGGCCATGAAGGTGTGCGAGAGCCAGAAGCCGAAGAGGGCGATCAGCACGACGATCCAGGTGCGGACGCCGAGGAACTTGACCGCTCCCCAGGCGAAGAAGCCGAGGATGACGACGAGCGGCAGGCTGACGGTCACGGGTCGCGGGTCCTTTCAGCGGACGGGGCAGCGGTGGGTGCCGGCGGCGAGTTCGGCGGCGGCGCGGCTGTCGTAGTCGGCGGAGAAGCCGCAGCGTGGTGCCGTGCAGGCGGCAGTGTGCTTCTCTCGGCCACGGCCGTCGTAGGAGGTGCCGACCTGTACGGGGCCGATGCGGGTGACGGAGCGGAAACGGCGGTTGGCGCTCATGGTTCTCCTCTCAGATCTGGGCGGCGATGGCGTCGGCCATCGGCGGAGGGACGCCGAGTCGGGCGCGGAGGGTTGGGGTGTCGATGGCCGTTCCGGTGCGGGTGTGGTGCTCGGCGGCGACTTTGCGGGCGTGCTCCACGAGGGCGGCCGGGACGGGGACGGCGGGCGGAAGAGCAGGGGCCGGGATCGGGTCCGGCTCGGCGGCCGTGGGTTCCGAGAGCTCCAGTGCAGGGGCGGGCGCCCCCTCTTGGTGCTCGGTGTCCTCGAACTGGTCCCGAGCCTCGGTCACTTGGCTGGCGGTGGGGTCGGCCTGCTCAGTCGGTGCCGAGTGAGCGAGGAGCGTGCCGCCGAGGAAGGCGACCGCGGGCCAGCCCGCAACAAGGATGCGCAGCCAGGCCGGCACGTGGTCCATGTCGAGCAACCCGGCCGTAGCGACGTTGGCGCCGAGGGAGGCGACGAGTGCGATGACGAACCAGCACCAGCCTGCGGCTTTCGCGTCTCCGTTCCGTAGTCGGCGCCAGGCGGCGACAAGCAGCAGGTCGACCGAGACCGGGTAGGCCCACGCCTTCCACCCGTCCTGTCCGGCCGCCGAGGCGACGTCGTGCAGGTGGGCGAAGGACAGGGCGGCAGCGATGACGGCTTGGATGAGCACCGCATCGATACGGGCCAGTTGGGCGCGCATGCTGCGGCTCCTTCCGGATTCAGGCATGGGAGGGGTAGGGACGTGGCGCGAGGCGGTCACGCCGACCGGTTGGGGAAGGGCAGGTCAGTCGGTCACCGGGCGCGGCTTCACGACCGGAGCCAGGGGCTCGACCAGCCGTACGGGCACGTTGGGCCGGAAGGGCTTGAGTGCAGGCATGTCGGGGACCAGGTGGGCCGATGCGTGGCAGGTCTTGGCGGCGTCGGCGAGGGGGAGGTAGGGCGTGCGGATGCGGGACCAGCCGCCGGAGGTGTCACCGGCGATGGCGAGGCCGGGCTGTTCGGGGGCGATGGCGCAGGCGGCGGAGACCGCTTCGGGGGCGATGTCGCCGAGTGCCATCTTGGCGGAGGCTTCGTCGTTGACGCGGTGGCAGACGCGGCCGGTCAACTGGGCCCGGAGCATGGTCGCTCCCTTGCCCAGCTCGGCGCCGAAGCGCTGCCCGCAGACCTCTAGATAGATGCCGGCCGCACGGCCGAGCTGGGCGAGGCGGATGAGCTGGGTGACCATCTCGTCCCGGCGTTCTTCTTCCTTCTTCGTTGCAACGAGGAAGAGTTCGGCCACCTCGTCCACGAGCAAGACGAGGGGCACTGGCCGCTCGTGCTCGGGGAGTCCCCAGATGTCGGAGGTGACTTCCTCGTCCGGAGTGGCCGGGGCGATGCCCTGCCGGGCCTTGATCAGGTCGTAGCGGTCCTCCATTTCCCTGATGTGCGCGGGCAGCAACTCTGCTGCCTGGTCAGGGTCGGTGGCGAGAGCCGACAGGCGTGGAGCGAAGGGTGCCAGCTCAACGCCCCGCTTGCAGTCGATACCAACCAGAGCAACGGGCTGCCGGGCGAGCCCGGCGACCAGATGCCGCAGGTACATCGACTTGCCGGACAGGGTGGCGCCGAGCGTGAGGCCGTGTGGGACGGTTCGGTAGTCGCGTACGAAGGGTGTGGCGTCCTCCCGCAGGGCCACCGGGGCCTTCAGGAAGTCGGCAGCGACCTTGCGCGGCATACGGACCTTGCGCAGCACGTCGAAGCCGACCAGCCGCAGCTCTACGACACCGGGCTTGATGGTGGTGACGTAGACGGCGTGAACTCCCCATGCGTGCCGCAGCCGTTCGGCGGAGGCGGCGACGTCGGCGGGTTCCTGCCCTGGTGCGAGTCGCAGGCGGAGCCGGAGCCCGGTCATGGTGGGGCGAATGATGCCGCGACGCGGCGGGACGGGACGGACCTCGCGGCGGGTGGTGGCCTTGACCGCCAGGACCCGGAGTCGAGAGGGCGCCACGGTCAGGCCGCAGGCTTCCATGACCGAGCCGTACGAGCTGAGCAGCCGAGCCGTGGACATCGGCAGGCCGACCGTCGACCAGTAGATCCCGGGGTGTTTGGCCCGGGCGTAGGCGGCCCCGCCGCCGAGCGCGGCGACAGGACCACCCACCTCCAGAAGCGTCGCTATGTCGGTCATCAGGCAGCGGCTCCCGTGGCGGCCGGGAAGGCGGCCGGAGTGACGGCGGCGGCGCGGTAAGCGATGCCGTGCCGCTGCTGCCCGTTGAACACGCTCTCCCACGGCCGGGCCACGAGCCCGGGCAGCGAGACCGGAGCTCCGAGCGTCAGCCCCTCGGACACCCCGCTCTCCGGAAGGGTCACCTTGATCAGGGACGACTCCCCCTCCTCGATGTAGACGACGCCGATCGTCATCAGCGCCTCGCCGCTCACGGTGTCCTTGGCGATCTCGCCGGTCTGCCGGTCGCGGACCTTGGGCTCGGGCGCCTCGGTCAGCAGGATCGTTGCGGCCGAGGTCTCCACACGGATGGTGCGCAAGATTTCTTCCCATCTACTCGTCTATACAAGATGCAGCCTTCGAACCCGATCTCCGGGAACGCCGACCACCTTGCCACACAACTTGCCCACTCGTCTATACGAGTATGCCTGTTGGGGTGTACGAGTTCGGGAGAACGGCCCCGCGCACCACCGCCGGTCAGGCCCTCACGTGGCCGGGAGCTGGTACGACAGGACGTACGCGTCCGCCGCCATGACCGTGTCGCAGACCTCGACAGCTCGCCCCTCGGTGTCGTACGCGGTGCGGATCAGGTGGATCACGGGCACGCCAGCGGCCAACCTGAGCGTCTTCACTTCGGCCGGCGAGGGCATCCGGGCTCGGATCTCCTCTTCGAAGTGGTCGAGGTGGTGGCCCAGCTCTTCGAGTCGGGCGTAGATGCCACCGGGGCCGGGGTTGGGTTCGGCGATCTGCGTGCCGCGAGCGATGTCGAGGGGCAGGTAGGAGGTGGCGAACTCGACCGGTCGCCCGTCGAGCAGGTACCGGCGCCGGCGGGCGAGCACACGCCGCACGGACCCCAGCCGGGTGGAGATGTCCTGGCTGGCCTTCTCTTCCTTGACCTCCAGGCTGTCGACCTGCGGGTGACTGCCGGCGGCGTCGGCCTCGACGATGAAGGCGGACTTGCCTTGCTCGCGGTGGCGCCGGGCGAACCGGTCGGAGGCGAGGCGTCGCACGGGCGGTCGTGGTCGCACGAAGACGCCCTTGCCGTGCTCGGCGTGGACCAGGCCCTCGCCCTGGAGGATGGAGAAGGAGTTTCGGACCGTCATACGGGAAACTCCGTAGTGGTCGACAAGCTCCGCCTCGGAGGGCAGCTTTTCGCCCTCCTTGAATCGCCCACGGTCGATGGCCTCGCGCAGCTGGTCGGCGATCTGCCGGAAGACCGCACGATCACTCGTGGGGTCCAGGTCGCCGAGGAGGCTCGGGAGAGACGTCACGTGTACTCCTTTAGGTATCTAGACGAGTGGGCGAGTGTTGTTGCTACGGTGGAGAGCCTAGCCAGCCGAGAGGGCCGAGGAACGTGAGCATGGACCGTCCGCACTCCGTGAGCGTTGCAGGAGTCGTCGTCGACGCCCAGGGCCGCGCCCTCTTGATCCAGCGCCGCGACAACGGCAAGTGGGAACCCCCGGGCGGAGTCCTCGAACGCGAGGAAACCATCCCCGAGGCCCTCCAGCGCGAAGTCCTCGAAGAGACCGGCATCAAGATCGCACTTCCCGCGACCCTCACCGGCGTCTACAAGAACATGACGGGCTTGATCGTCTCGCTGGTCTTCCGCTGCGAAGCTGCCGACGGCACGCCCTCCACTGGCGACGAGACCCGCGCACTGCGCTGGGCCACCCGCGAAGAAGTCACCGAACTCGCCGACGAGGCATACGCGATCCGCGTCCTGGACGCATTGGACGCGGCCGCCCCGCCGGCCATCCGCTCCCACGACGGCGTGAAACTCGTCTAGCCCGAACCCGCTGCACATGGCGGCCTACCAGCACGAAGGAACTTGTATGCACGAGTATACGAGCACTGCTCGGGTCTGGGGGCTCAGTTGCCCAGGATTTCCGGAAGAGGTCAGCAGAGCGCGGCGCTGGACGCGGGACATCCTGCGGGGGTCGCCGTTAGCGGAGGACGCCGAGCTGATCGTGAGCGAGCTCAGCGCGAACGCAATCCTCCACACCGCCAGCGGCCTCACGTCCGGCAGCTTCCACCTGGCCCTTGCCGTCTCCCCTCAGGTCATCGCTCTGTCGGTCACGGACGACGGCGGCACCGGCATGGCCCCGAAGGTCGAGCACCAGGACCAGGAGGCCGAGCACGGCCGGGGCCTGGGCATGGTGACGGCGATCGCTCACCGGGTTGTGGTCCATGACAGCGACGGCGGTCACACCGTCACCGCGGAGCTCTACAGGGATATCCGCCCGGGAGACCGCCCGTGCTGACAGCGACGACTGCGGACCTCTTATCGGCTGAGGACAGCTGGGGTGCCTACCGCTGCTGGGCAGCCGCCTACCCCCTGCACCAGACGAGCGCCATCCTGCTGGGATCCCACGGTGCAGCCAGCCCCCGCCTTGCACTGCGCTGGCTCCGCGAACGCACAGGCCACGTGACAGACCAGCTAGACGCCGCATACGCCCAACCAGGGCGCTACTGGCTGACGGACGAGGCAGAGCACGAGCGCGCCCTGACCTACCTCGCCACGGGCACGGCCTACCAACTCACGCTGTACGACGAGAACACCCGCTACGTGCTCATCGCCTACCCGCCGGGAGGCACCACGTGAACGACCTCCCCCGCGGCTACTGGTGCGAGTGCTGGACACAGAACCTCGATAGGGACCAACGGCCGGCGCTCCACGCTTCGTTCGACGCGTACTCAGCAGCGCAGGCAGACCGGTGGATAGCCGTCGCACTGCGCACCATCAGCCCAGCACTCGATGCGGCAGCGTCAGAGCAAGCGTGGCAGTGGCTGTATGAGGGCCGCGTCGAAACCAGACGGGCCCTGCTCCGCGCGGAACGCTGCTCAGTCATGGTGGACCAGGCTGGCACCCGTATCACCTGGACAGTGCGGCCGGTCACGTTCCTACCGCTCGCACACAGGGAGAACGTCGAACTTCCAACCTGCGCATACGACTTCAAGCCCCACGCGACCGACTGAGTTACAACTTTCTCTACTGGTTCAAGGCGGCTCGCTCCGCTCCCCGCGCGCGGCCCGGCCCCCGGCCGGGCCTGCGCTCCTGTCTCCGCCCCGCTCCAACCCGGCCGGCGCCCGCGCCGCGCTCAAAGCATGCAGCCGCCTGATGCCAGAGAAGGCGTACGTCGTGGCTGGGCGGTCGGCTCCACGGCTTTACGGAGCCACTTTGGCGCGAGCCTCGAAGATCATGGCCCCAACGTCGTGCTTTACCGGGCAGGTCCACAGACTGCCCGACGCGCCGGAAGCTTACGGGGCCATGATCACTCGCGCCAAAGCAGCGCCACCCCAAAGCCGCTACACCGACCTCAATGATCCGCCGCGCGGGCATGAACTCCCGTAGCCTACTCCGGTGCTCAGACTTCTCATCGACACATCCATATGGCTTGACATGGCTCGGCGGCGAGACGGACAGCAAACGATCGTCGCCATACGCGTTCTTAAGCATCAAGGGAAACTTGAATTGCTGGTGCCATCGCTCATCATCGACGAGTTCGAGAGAAACCGGCCAAGAGCGGAGAACGCCGCAACCCAAAGCGTTCGTGAACGATTTCGACTACTTAAGCAAGATCTCCAGGATTACGGAGATGAGGAGGCTCAGCGCTGGATAGCCGAGATAGCCCACCAGATCCCATATGTCGCAGAGGGCTCCCTCCAGAACTTCTCCGAGATATTCGAACTTCTCAAGAGCGGCCGGAAGCTGGAACCTGGACCCGCCGAAAACGAGGCCGCAGTGAAACGTGGTCTAGGAAAGAAGGCGCCACTCCACCTTAACAAGAACAGCGTCGCGGATGCTTTGCTCATCGAGCTTTACAGGTCAGCGATCAAGAACGACGATGAAACCGGCGACATATTCTGCTTTGCCACATCGAATCATGATGATTTCTCAATCCCGAAGGGCGACCATCGAAAACCCCATCCAGACCTAGTAGATATTTTTGACCAGGTCCGATCCCGATACGTATACGGCGTCGATGGTCTTAATTCTACGATGCTAACCCACTTCGGAGACGAGTTTGCAGAGCTAACTGAAGAGGTGGAGCTGGTTCAGGCCGAGACGCGGCCGCTTGCCGAAATCCTCAAGGCCGAGAATGAATACTTCGAAAAAGTCTGGTACGTACGGAAGCTCATCCTACGAGAGAATATTGAGGATGGCCGCCATGAACCGCTCAGCGTTGAACTAGAAGGGCAAATGAACGCTGCTATGCGTGATATTGAGCAACGATATAGCGAGGACGACATCGGCCCATGGGACGACTGGGGATGGGGCTTTGTCCATGGCAAGCTCTCTGCCCTGAGGTGGGTTCTCGGAGAAGAATGGGACTTCCTCGATACGTAAACTCGACGGCCGCCACACACATCAACGGCGGCGTCGCAGGCCCGCCATTCCGCCCAGTGTGCAGCGAACGCCACAGACCGGTCAAAACCTAGATGCGTTACGGATTTGACATCCGTCGATGCCCATCACCTTTGCCCTGATAGAGTTTTCGCATTTCAGAGACGAAGAGATCAAGTCGAACACGGTCCGCCGATTCCCGGTCACCCAAGCTATCAACGAAGTTCAGAAATCCCTGTGATGGACGCGTCGCCACGGCAGGCTTCAGGGTTTTGCGCCAAAGCTCAGTAGCCGACTTTCTGTTGCCCTGAGATCCCATGTTACGTCTCGATTCTGTCGGCCGCTATCAACGCGGCGAGCTGTGCCCAGTATACAGCAGCACCGACTACCTCCTTGGATTCAGTTTCACGCCAGGAAAAGTGTCGACTCCCCTCTATCGCCAGAACTCCTATAGCTTTTTCAGGAGCGGCCAGGACAGGGACAGCCAATACCCATCTGGGATGGGCTTCCGTCGGCGATTCCTCAAATGAAGAGATTACGGCTTGCCGCACTTCCATTGCCTGACTCACCGGACCCAGGAAGACATCGTCGGCTGGCACCTCTGGCCAACCTTCAGAGGTAGCCTCATGGATGGAAATCCTCCCCTTCTCACCATTTCTTAGATAAAGCCAAGATCTGACTTCATCGGACGCGACAGACAAATGCGCTGCTACATCCAGTGATGTTGCCTTGAGCATACTTTGAAGCGTGGCGATCTGGCCTTTTGCGAGCGTTTCCTCGGCAGGGCTCAGGGACAGTGCTTCGTATACCTGTGAGAGCGCCTTTTGATCTCTTCTGAGCAGGGACCTGCGGCGACCACCCCAAAGTATGCCGATTAGGGCCGCGCCAGCAGCTACCGAGAGGGCGGCACCTGAAAGTCCGAGCAGTATCTTACTTTCATCCTTGCCTGCCTCAGCTGAAAGAACGTAAGCAAGCGTAATAGCGAACGCGGCGACGCTCAATATCAACAGGAGGCCATCAACTTGACGTCTCATGACGGCGGCACCAGAAGAAGCGCGAACGCAAGGCACATGCTTCCAATAGTGCCAGGGATCAGTACTCCCAAAGTCAGGGGCTTAAGAACCCCGCCACCCTTTCGGCACGGCTTGCCAACCGCCCTTTCGTAACTCAATTCAACCAGCGCAAGGAGAAAAATAACCAGAACTGCGGCACCGATGGCAACTTGGCCGAATGTTTCCTCTGCTTGCTGCTGAGTATACTTTCCACCACTGGTTGCGTTGTCAATTGCGATGGCTCGCTCTATGAGAAGCGCCGGTATCGCCATTATTCCGGCGAGTGTTAGATCTGGCCCCAAAGCGAATATCTCCCAAGCCTTCTCACCTGATGAGCTATCGCGCATATTCCATCTGGCGACGACAGATACGATTGCTCCTACCGCAGGTATAATTACGCCTCTACATGTACCACTAGCTAGGAAAGCGTCCAGGCCCCCTCCCGCAAGATAATCCGCAGGGCTCATTCAGGCTCCTCGGGTAGGCTCCCGTCTCTGCTTCAGAGGAGTTCCATACCTTCACCGTAGGACGGTCCGGGCATCCGGGCACCTTGGAGCGTCCATGCTCGCGTTCTATTCGAGAGATATGCGATTCCGCTCAGGCATCGTCCGCCGGCCGGAGGCGAGTGTCTCGGCGGTGTGCCCGTCCTCGCCTGTGAGGAAGCAGCGGGTTCCGCAGGACGGCGGCCTTTGGCGCACCACGAGCGCACCAGATCGAGCGGGGAACTGCGGGGAACCACGGTGAAAGCAGCCGGGCCCGACGACGCCACACCTCGGCTGTTGGCCCAGGTCAGCGCCCAGATCGACCTCAAATGATCGCAGCTTCCCAAGCTACGGCACGTACACCGGCGAGGCTCCGCTCACGACTCTCATCAACCGATTGAGTCCCAAGGAAAGTCCTGTGGATCTAGGGTCCTGAGCATGGTGAATATGGCAGTTGAGGCAGGCGATGCCGCAACCTGGGCCAGCACGCTGGTCGCCGTGCTCGTAGCTGTGACGGCATGGTTGCAGAGCAGGAAGATGAAGGGCGAACAAGAAGAGCAGGCACGTGTGCAACGCGAGGCCACAGAGCTTGCGCATCGTCAGACCGAAGCCGCAGAACGTCGAGCCTTCGCAGTGGAGCAGATGCTAGAGCAGCTGATCGCGACGCACGGCCTGGAACCCGGCTCGCCGCCTCAACCAAGTCCGTCGTCGATTCAGTGGGCGCTGGAACGTCGAGGCGAGCATGTCTATCTGCTGCGCAACGTCGGAAGCGACACGGCTACTGGGGTGCGAGTTGATCCCTCCAACATGCCCTCCATCACATCCAACCTTCCCGAAGATGCAGTTGTGCGCCCCGGTGAATCCGTGGAGTTCCTCATGGCTGCTTCTCTGGCAACACCTCTGCCGGGCGAGATTTGGGTGTCATGGAGTCTTGGAGGCAACCCAGTGGCCGTCTCCGTCCCGAACTGATCCGCAATCCGCCAGTGGGGCCGAGGCGGGGACTCTTCTGCTTCCTAGGCCGTGCCAGACCGTGCCAGATCGTGCGGGGAGCCACGGGGAACACCGGAGAATCAGGCGACCGCCAACCAGACGCTGATGCCGCTCCGCCGCAGGTCAGCAGAGCTCCCGCACTTGGATCACCTTAGCTTCCCAAGCTGAGAGCGCGAGTTCGATTCTCGTCACCCGCTCCAACACGAACCCCCAGGTCAGAGACCCGGGGGGTTGTTTGTTGCCCAGACGCGTGGGCGCATCTCGTCCAGTCCGGCACTCTCATGCTCTGCCGCTCGCCGCCGGAGCGCCGATAGCTCGGCGGCGCTTCCCCGAGGGCTACGGGACGGATATACCGTGCGCTCTTGATCAGGACGGCCGTCCCGTGCCCCAAGTCTGCGTCAGCCCGTGGCAGATCGTTCTGCGGACTGTGCCCGTCGAGGTGCCGGGCGGTCCAGGTGGGCCACCACTGTGGCGTAGAACCGGTGCACGGCTTCATCGACACTGCGGATGAAGCCGGACTCGGCGTTGCCACGGCTGCTGCCCATGCCTTTGAAGAGAGACAGACGGAAACCGGCGATCTGTGTGCCGTTTTTCGGCAGCATGTCCGCCGGCTCCGGGCGCAGCCGTTCCAGTGTGCCCCGTGGGCCTCCTGCCTCGCCCTCCACCAGTGTCTCGACGTGGAGGTCGGCGGGAGCCTCCGCAAGGCGTCGGACGAGCTGTTTTGCCCAGGTCAGGGGATAGCCCTGCTCGGGCGCAGGAATCTCGATGGAGGTGCGGAGTTTGCCGGTACGAAGGTCTGCTGTGATCGCGAGAACGCCGGGTGTGCCCTCGATGCGCAGCTCGGCCTGGAGTCTCCCTTCGAGGCAGAGCTGGTCGGCAAGGCGGGTTCGGCGAGCCCCTGGATCGGTTCCGCGCTTCGCGCGCTGGACGGGCAGAACCTTGTGCCCGAGTTCGCCACCGAGTCTGAGACAGACCTGGCGGACGAGCCGCTCCCAGCTCTCCACCACCTCAAGGGCCCGTGGATCTCCCTGGCACAGGGTCTCGTCGTCGATTCCGTTGCGTACGGGGACCCAGGCGGCACCCATGTTCTGGAAGCCGTGACATCCGGAGTTCTCGTGCTGGAGGTAATGCAGCAGCTCCTGGAGCAGCCAGGCGTGGGCCATGTTGCCCACACCCTCGTGCCGGATCAACATCTGGGCCTGATGGGCTACTTCGGCCCAGGACAGGTGCCAGAGAGCCACCTTGTGCTTGCGCCGTCCGTCGATCCTGACATCGACCAACGGGCTGCCTTCCAACGCGACGTCGTTCGACAGGGTGATGACCGCCTCGTAGCCTCGGCGGGCGGCGATGTCCATGTACGCCTGCACCTGTTCGGCCTTGAGGGCGTTGCCGTTCGTCTTGGTCTCCACCAGCGCCGTCCATAGGTTGCCGGCGCGCTCGACGCGGATCACACCGTCAGGGCGTCGTGGGCTGTCGCCGTGCGGCAGTGAGACCTCGGTGAACGTCTCCATGCGGCCCGCGGGCGCTCCGAACGCGGCGGTGAGTCTCCGGCCGAACTCCGGGATCTGTGTCATCACCGACAACAGCACCGAGGTGGCCCGCATTTCTCGGTCCCGATCGCTCTTGAGCGCGGAGACCGGAAAGAGCCTGGCCTCCTTCCAGGACTTGTTCTCCGCCAAGGACTTCTTGGCGGCCTTGGGCAGAGTGACCTTCTTCCTGGCGGTGCGGGGCCGTGCAGGCCGCTTCTTCGGTTCGGCGTCTTCGTCGGGTTGCCGGGGCGCCGGGATGGCCTGCAGGGTCGCTTGCGGTTCGCGATGGGCGCCGGGCTTGGGGCCGGTCGTATCCGTCTGCGCTTCGCCGGCCGCGTCGTCCAGCGTCTCCTCGGCAGCCGCGTCGTCCTCGATGTCGACGCCGAAGTCCGTTGCCAGGCCCGCCAGTCCGGCGTCGTAACCCTGTCCGACGGCCCGTAGCTTCCACTCTCCGCCGCGGCGGTAGAGCTCACCGAAGATGAAGGCGCTCACCGGGCCGGCGTCCTCGATCACGAATCGGAGCAGACTCTCGCCGGAACCGTCGGCCAACGTCAGCTGCAGATCGTCCAGTTCGCCGAAGTGGGCTCCGCCGTACCGGCTCGCGGACACCACGATCCGATCGATGTCGTCCGGGATCGCGGTCAGATCGAAGCCGATCCGGTCCTTGTTGCCGCTCCCCGTGGGTGTCTTGCCCAGGAGCTGCACGCTCCCGTCCGAGGCGACCGGATTGTTGTAGAAGTAGAAGTCGGCGTCGCTTCGCACCTTGCCGTTTGCGTCCAGCAGCAGAACGGAGACATCCGCGTCGCCCTCACCCGTCGGGCTGGTCCAGTCCAGACTCACGATCACGGAGTCGACGCTTTCACTGAGGGCCGCCAGACCTACGTTGGCGCCCTTGATCAACTCGTACATAACCCCCACCCGTTCAGCGCACGCCGTACCTGGGTGGCCACCCCTCGTCCTCCGTCGGCCAACCCGGTGTGATGTGCCACACACTCAATGCACACGGCACTCTAGTGTCAGACGAGCACAGCCCGTGGGCGGTCCCGCCGGAAACTTCGGGGCGCAATACGGGCGCTCGACATGGCCTTCCATCGGCCATGGCCGGGACGGGACTACGGCTCAACCACCGCTCCTGTCGACTCGGCCCCATGTGCAGGCGCAGATATAATCGATGACACTGTTGATATCAATGGAGGTGCTGTCGATGAGCCGAACCGTGATCGACCTCGACGACCAGCTGGTCGCGGACGTGGCCAAGGCCCTCGGCACCAGCACCAAGAAGGAGACGGTGAACACCGCCCTGCGCGAGGTGCTGGAGAACCGGCGGCGAGCCCTGGCGCTCACCCGCCTACGGGCGTCGGCGGAAGAGGGTGCCTTCGACCTCGATCTCTTCGAGGACAAAGGAAACTACCGCCGGTGAACGCCGCGCAATACCTGATCGACACCAGCGCACTCGCCCGTATGCTGCGCGGCGACGCCGAGCAGTACGGATGGGACCAGGCGGCCGCCGCCGGGCTCATCGCCACCTGCCCCATCACCGAGTTGGAATTCTTCTACAGCGCGCGTTCCGCCGCCGACCGGGCACAAGGCATCGAAGACATGCGCCTGCTCTTCGGCTGGGTGCCGGTCGACGACCGCGCCTACGACCGCGCCTGGCGGGTCCAGGAGGTCCTCACCCAGCGCGGACAGCACCACAGTGCCGGAGCCGTCGATCTCGTGGTGGCTGCCACGGCCGAGTTGCAGGGACTGACGCTGCTGCACCGTGACCGGGACTTCGAATGCATCGCCGCCGTCACTGGTCAGGCGCTCCAGTGGTACGGCCCCGAAGCCGGAAAATGAACCAACGGCAAGCCTCGACCGTTTCGGAGGAAGCCGCGACCGTCGGCCTTGCAACGTAAAACGGGCTTCGCCCAGCTCTGTGCACGTGCGAAGGCGTTACCAACTGGACGTCCGACCAAGCCCCGCCAACACAACGACCGTCCGCGCACGCGCTCTGCCCACCAGTCTTCGCGCCACGTGCCCATAGCGCCCATAGCGTGCCCGTAAGAGCGGACAACCACGGTCAACAGCGGTGTGATCAGGCCGCACGCAATGGTGCCAGCACGACGAAGCAGCGCAATTCAGCGGCCATCCGGCCGCCCAAGCGCCGTCGCTTCCCAAGCTGAGAGCGCGAGTTCGATTCTCGTCACCCGCTCCACCACGAACCGGAGTTGCGCCAGGGTCCCCACCGCGTGGGCGCTGCCCCGCGTCAGGCAGGAAACAGTTTGAGGATGCGGGTGACCCGCCCCCAGCCGGCCACCAGCGTTGCGGCGGGAACCGCCGCCCCCAGGATCAGCCACGGGCGCCCGTCTGCTCCCACGCCCATCGACGGCAGAGCGTGCGCGGCGCCGGCTGCCGCAGCCATCGCCGCGAGGATCGCGATGGCGACGTGGGCCGACTCGCGCCAGGTGTTCCGGCCCATCTGGTGATAGTTCCAGATCAGCGTCGCGTCGTGGAACTGCTCGTCGGTGATCTGGCGCTGCTCGTGCTCCGCCACTGGCACCATCTGGCTTCGGATACGGCTTGGGCACCCGCACGGGAGGAGAAGCCTGGGAACTGCATGGGAATGCAGCGGTCGCGAGAGTGCGCGGC
Organism: Streptomyces sp. M41; assembly: GCF_043673425.1. Taxonomy (NCBI): domain Bacteria; kingdom Bacillati; phylum Actinomycetota; class Actinomycetes; order Kitasatosporales; family Streptomycetaceae; genus Streptomyces; species Streptomyces sp. M41. The sequence goes on from NZ_JBIMKE010000005.1 coordinate 49,935, forward strand.
GGGTCCGGGGGTGACATACCTCCGTGAATTCGCGGACGAGTGCAACAGCTCGAAACTTCCGCGCTTGGCTTTACTGCGCTCCCGCGTGCTTCGAATACCCTCGAAAAAGCGATGCTGAATCGATCCGGCATTCCAAACGGAGGAACGGTGGCATGCCACCACGGCAGCAACGGCTATATATGTACGCGGCTGGCGTGTTCGGTGCAGGACGTCCGTCTCCACGAGGCCCCGGCCTGAGCCGCCCCGGCGTCCAGCGTTTCCGTCCCGGACAGTTCCGGACATCTGGAGTACCCGAAGATGAGCACTGACGTGGAGTCCGCGAAGAAGGCAGCCTACGAACGGGGAGAGGAACAGGGACGCGCTGATGCACTGGCCGGCCACCCGTACGCCGATCCGCCGCGCGACGGCACCCGTGGCGAGAAGGACCAGTACGCGAACGGCTACGACTGGGGTTACGAGCACGCCAAGGCCCAGAAGCTGAACATCGTGGTGTGGCAGGAGGGCGGAGTCGAGGACGCTCCCGGCGGCTTCGGTACCACCATCAACGTCTGTGTCCGTACGCCGAACTGGACCGAGACGGTCGACGCCGGCGAACAGGAACACGTCTTTACCGCCCCCACCGGATTCCGGTGGAACGGCACCGTCGGCGCGCAGTACAAGCGCATCAACGAGACCACCGGCGGAGACCTGCCGCGCGTCCGGCCCGAGCTCAGCAAGGACAAGCGCACGTTGACCTTCACCTACCACGTGCACCTGAACACCGGCGATGCGGACAAGGACCTGCTCGTCTACACCTGCGGCCTCGAAGCCGTCGACGGGGCCGAGGCCGGCCGTCACACCGACGGCATCGCCCAGATCGGCACCGCGCCCAAGGCCAAGCTCAAGGCCGAGGTCATCAAGGACGAGGACTGAGAGAGCAGGAGTCACACACCATGACCACCGTCGTCACGTCCGGCGTCTTCCCGACCACCACCCTGGATCCCTCCAAGGTCACCGGAGCGGGCACCGCGGACATCAGATGGGGCAGCAGCGACAGCCGGAGCGGATACCAGTTCCGCGGCTCCGCCGCCGACATCCAACTCGACGGCACCGAGTTCGTCGTCGGCACCTTCGTGCATCGCAACGTTCCCGTGGACGTCGAGCCTGAGGAGTTCGACGTCGATCTCACCGTCAACGTGGTGTTCCAGGACGGCAGCACGACCGATCTGCACTTCACGTTCCATCACGACGAGACACCCAACGACACGGGCAGCAGTCCTGCAGACGACGACCTGGTCGACCTCCGGAGCTTCGTCCACCCCCGGCCCGTCACGATCGCCGGAAAGCAGTACAAGGCGGTACTGGGCGGTTTCAGGCGCGACGGCCGGATCTTCCGGCAGTTCCGCAGCCCCGAGGGCGCGGTCAACTTCGCCGAGGTGCTGTGCATGTTCTCCTCCGATGAGCCCGACGTGATCATCTCCGACCTGCACTACCTGGGGACCGGCCCGAGCCAGCCCGACGAGTATGTGGAGATCCGCAACAAGGGCGGTGCACCACAGGACCTGACCGGCTGGGTCGTGGAGTGCAAGACCACGGGGCGTTCCTTCTCCTTCCCCTCCGGAACGGTCATCCAGTCCGGCGGACGCTACCGCGTCTACACCAACGAGACCCATCCGGAGTTCGGTGGATTCTCCTTCGGTTCCGCTCAGCAGGTCTGGCGTGACGAGGGCGGCATCGCCCGCCTGCGCCGCGGTGATTTCGTCGTGGACCAGTTCCCGTACCGCGACAAGGGTTTCAACAAGGCCGACACGCCGTAGCAGAGCCGTGCCGGTCCCCGGCTCCCGGCGGAGCCGAATCGGCGCCTGCCGGGCAGGTGATCGACCCGATGGAGGCACATGCCTCTCATTTGGTGATCTCTCACGTCGCGCTTTCGTCCGGTCAACGAGTTCTTGCCTGCGGTTCCATAGGCGCGAATTCGTCCATCGACCCACATTGCGCGCGAAGGTCCGAATCGATGGCGTTCGACTGATGACAGCCTCCGGCTGAAATCAGGGCGACAAGGATCGGATCTGCCCGTACTTCAGTGGAGGGCCTACCTCGCATTGGAGTTCTTCGATCGAGCGGTGTTCCCGCCGCTCGCACAGGAGGTACACCGCATGTCAGTAGCATTCAAAGTAATCAAGTTCACCGTGCCACAGACTTCGTGTTTGGAAGCGTTCGAGACGAAAGAGCCGGTCGAGTTCAGGCACAAGATTCGCGTGGACGAAAGGGACAACCGTATCGTCGATGTGGCGCTCCGGTCGTTCAAGTTCGAGGTTCTGTACAACGGAGCCGTGGAAGACTTCGAGATCGGCGGCCAGGAGATCAACCTGCGGTTCGAGGGAAACGGCCACGACTCGGGGCAGGTCGTGCTCAAGGCCAACCTGCGGCCGCACAAGAAGGTCGCAGCAGCCGACGCCAGCTGGCAGTTCAAGGGACAGGTCGAAGCGCTGGTCATCGCGGAGCTGGAACCCCTCAAGTGACCCCGGACGACAGCCCTCACACGTCTGACTCGGCGGGGCTGTCGTAGAGCGTCGCCACCCCGACATGGCGCCCTCGTCAGCTCGGCGAGGGCGCCCGTTGCGCTCCCGCGGGATTGCGCGTGTTGTCCGGGCGCCACCTGAATGTGCACGTCGGCCCCGTGCGATCCGGCTCGGTGACGACGACGCGTGGATCACGCCTCGGGCAACCGGGTGCCGAGGACGTTGCGTCAGTAGAAGGGGGGCTGAGCCACGCGTTCCCGGGCTTGCTGTCCGCCGGATCCCGCTCGGCCGTGCCCTGCGCCGAGGCGGCGTTCGCGGGCAGTGACGACGCCGGCAGCATCGCGGCGGCCGGCGCACCCCCAGGGTCCATACGCGTGGCTTCCCCCGTCGCAGCCGTGGCACCACGAGGCAGCGCGCCGGATACGGCCCGACAGAGGATTCCCTGCTCCTTACATCCCGGCCTTCCTCCACCGCGTGACCCGTCGGTGGCTCCGGCAGAGCCGGCAGAGCCACCGACGGGCCGGTTCGTCGGGTGGGCTCAGTCCTCGTTGGGGTCGAGGACGCGGCCCTTGAGCTTGATCGGGGCGGCGGCGCCCACCTTGAGCTCTCCGTCTGTGTAGCGGCCCGGGGTCGCGCCGTCGACGGCGGTGACCTGGGCGCCGTAGCCGAGGCACTCCTTGTTGGTGGACAGGTACGGGTTGTGGGTGAAGGTCAGAGTGCGGCCTCCGTCGCCGAGCGTGCCCTGGGTGGTCTCCAGGTTGCCTCTCGCCTGGAGCGTCTTGACGTCGTGGTAGGCCCAGGAGAGCCAGCCGGTGAACACGAAGCCGGTGGGTGCCTTCAGGGTGAAGGTGATGTCCCCGGGGTTCACCGGGTCGGAGACGGTGCTGAGGATGCCGAAGCTGAGGTGGGCGGGGACTCCGCCCGGCGCGTCCTCGACGATGCCCTGTTGGAGGATGTAGAGCTTGCTCTCGGAACCCGACTGGACGGGGGACTGGGTCTGCGTGGCCATGCGTATCCCTTCAGTGGATGGATGCGTCCGCGTGAGCGGATCCGCCGGTGGCGGGCTTGGGGACCGGACCCGGTCACGGCCACGGACCGTCGGGAGTGGGGACGGGGGTCATGAGCCGGGCGGTGGCGCGGGGTCGGTCGGTGCGTGGTCGGCCAGGAGCGGGCCGAGGACGGACAAGGCGCCCAGGGCGATGTCCTCGTAGAGGTAGAAGCCTGCTTCCAGCGGCGGCAGTTGCGTGCCGGTGGCGTCCGTGACGGGTTCCGGGTCGGTGGCGTAGCCGTCAGGGGCGGCGCGCGGTCCGAGCAGGTCGGTGATGTCCTGCGCGGCACCCAGGAGGGTGCTGCGGGCTGCGGTGGCCAGCAGGCGCAGGGGGAGGTCGAGGGCGGCGGTCGTACGCTGTCCGGGAACCAGCTTCGCCACCGTCGGTACCTCCTCGGTGGCCGCGGCGGCCATCAGCTGCATGGGGAGCGTGCAGGCGGCGACGATCCGCTCGGTGGGCATCAGGGGCGGGGGGTCTCCGTCGACCATGAGGTCTTCCCACTCCATCAGGTCGAAGAGGAACTGGCCGCCCTTGTACAGGGGCCAGGGCCGTACGGTGTCGAGCAGGAGGCGGGCGCGTTCGGGGGCGTCGCGGCGCAGGGCCACGCCGTGCCTGGCCAGGGTGCACAGGCACTGGCGCAGGCTGCTGTTGACGTGGCCGAGGAAGGCGAGGGCCCGGTGGTCCGTGGAGGTCAGCGGGCCCGTCTCGGTGGGGTCGGCCGGCGGGGGCGGGATGGTGGTCACAGTGGCCTTGAGGTGACGTAGTGGGCGATCTGCCGCAGGACGGCCTTGCCTTCGTTCTCGGGGATGAACCGGAGGTCTTCCTCGAAGCGGGCGATGCCTTCGACGGCGAGCCGGTCGGCGAGTTCGGTGGCGTATTCGATGGAGCCGTGTCGGCGCATGGCGGCGAGGAGTTCCTCGGCGTGCTGCTGGGTCTTGTCGGTACGGCGCTGCCGCAGGATGTCGAAGAGGCGGGGGCGCTCGTGGGCGTACGCGGTGCGGAAAAGGTGGATCAGCATCACCGTGCGCTTGCCTTCGAGCAGGTCGCCGAGGGGCTCCTTGCCGTACAGGGCCTCCTCGCCCACCAGGTTCAGGATGTCGTCCTGGATCTGGAAGGCGATGCCGATCAGGCGGAACGCCTCGTCGAAGCGGCTCAGCACGGCAGGGTCGGTGACGCCGGCGCAGACGGCACCGATGCGGCACGGACTGATACAGGTGTACCAACCGGTCTTCTTGGTGCTCATGACGAAGTAGGCGTTGTCGGTCTCGGGGACGACCTCGTGGCGGATCCAGCCCAGTTCCATGGCCTGCCCCTCGATGGACTCCCGGCACATGTGCACCGCCTCGTGGATGAGGCCGAGGGTGCGGACCAGACCGAGCGCTTCGAGGTTGGACAGGACGGCGTCGACGGCGAGCAGGTTCATCCCGTCGCCGACGTTGACGGCCAGGCCCAGGCCGTGTTCCTCGTGCATGGTGGGCAGACCGCGCCTGTGGGTGGACTCGTCGGCGATGTCGTCGTGGACGAGGAAGCCGTTGTGGAACAGTTCGAGGGCCGCGGCGGCGCGTACGGCGTCGTCGGGGCGCCCGCCGAAAGCGGCACAGGTGGCGATGGTCAGGGTGGGACGCAGGCCCTTGCCCTGGCGGGCGGGGTAGGAGCGCATGAGGTCGTACAGCTCGGCACGCGGTTCGCGGTCCGGCAGCAGCCGTTCGATCTCCTCGTTGGTACGGGCCCGGCACCGGAGCATGGTCTCCATCAGGTCCGCGTCCCGGACGGTGTCCTCCAGCGACCAGTCGGCGCTGCTGCGGCCGTCCCACAGCAGGCGCGGCGCGGTGACGGTGGTGTCGCCGATCAGCGCGGGCGGTGCGGGCGCGTCCTCTGGGGAGCGTCGGGCGAGGAAGTCCAGGGCCGTCCAGTCGACCGGGTCGGCGGCCGCTTCCCGGGCGGCGGGTGTCGCGCTGCCCCACAGTTGGGGGGCCTGTTCGCGGTAGGCCCCCCACAGTTCCTGCATGCTGCGCAGGCCCGCCGCGCGCTGGGACAGCAGGGTGAAGGCCCGCCAGACGGCGAGGGTGTCGTCGCGGGAGCCGCGGACGTCGAGGCTGTCGGGCAGGACCTGGTCGACAGGCCGGCGCTGGAGGTCGAACAGCAGGTTCATGGCCCGGTCGTCGAAGGCCACCTCGACGTCGGGGTCCGGGCAGCGGTGCCGGTCCACCACGATGCGACTGTGCCGTGCGGTGAGCATGGCGTGGCTGCCGTCGTTGAAGTGCAGGCCGAGCCGGATGCCGCGCAGGTGGCCGGCCGCGGCGGCGAGGATCGCCGGCGCCCGGTCGGACAGGGCGGCGACCGTCTCGTCCAGCAGCCGGGCCCCGGTGAACGCGGGGGCGGTCTCAGTCATGGGCACCTCCGGCGAACTCCACGATGCCCCCGGTGTGGAAGCCGATACGGCGTCCGCCGACCCGGCCCTCCACCGTGCACGGGCCGAGGGTCTCGTGCACGCTGAACGGGTGCAGGCTGGACTCGGAAGGATTGACGATCCGACCCGCCGTGTGCGAGCGGAAGTCCAGGACGAGACGGTCGTCGCCGAGTCGGGCGGTGATCAGCAGCCGGCCGGGCACCGCGGCCATCGGCGGGGTACCCAGCAGGCCCGCCAGCGGCGGCACCATCACGACCCGGTCGCGGTCCAGGGTGCCGCTCACCGCCACGCGCAGGTTGCGCCGCGGGAAGTGGCGGACCATGCGCCCGTCCCGCCACAGCATCACCGATCCGTTGGCCGCGTCCGCGGGGTACGCGGGCTGGATCAGGGTGAAGACGACGGCTGACGGCGGGGCCTGGTCGGCCGGGCCCGAGGGGTCGTTGACGAATCCGAACACCCAGCCGCCGAGTGTGGGCCAGGACCACCGGCCGCGTACCCGCTCGTGGTAGCCCAGCAGGTCCGTCTCCGTGTCCGTACCGTCGCCGTGCCGCAGGGTTCCGGCGCCCAGGACGCCGGGCTCCGACTGCCAGCGCAGATGCTCGTCGTCCCCGAACGGAGCGCACTGGGAGGTGCAGGGCCTGCTGGTCCGGGTCAGCCGTACGTCGACCGCGGGGGCCGCCGAACGGGCCGCCACCCGGAACGCGCCCGGTTCCCCGTGCGGGTGCGGTAACCGGAAGGCCGACCATGGCAGTTCGGGCTGTTCGGCGTTGAACTGCGACGCACTCCAGCCGTGCCCCTCCCCGTGGACGAGCAGGATCGCCATGTGCTGCCCCTCGGCCGCCGTGCCGGTGCCGCTGCGGCGACCGGTGGACGGGGCGCCCGGATGCGCGAAGACCGGACCGGTGGAGGAGCCCAGGACGGAGAGGTTCGCGATGAGCGCCTGTCGCCCACACCGCGACAGGAACGCGTAGTGCAGCCACTTGCGGTCGAGCGGGTGGGCGAGCGGGGCATACGGGAACGGGCCCGGCGGACCGAACCGTGGGAGGGCGGGCGTGGACACGTTTCGAACGCTAACTCAAGGTAGCCAATCACTTGCAACTCGTAACGATCGTGGGGGTGACCTGGAAGCACAGAAACGATTACCTCCGCAGTCAGTGTTTGAGCACGCAAAGAACCGCCCATGGCGGATGGTCTGCCATGGGCGGCTTCGAGTCTCGTGCGTAGTCCTCGTCAGTCCTCGTCAGTCCTCGTCGTCTCCGAGAACGCTCGCCTTGAGGCGCACTTCCGGCCGGCTCGCGATCACCGCCCGCCCGTCGGCGTACCGGCCCGGCTCGGCGTCGTGCAGGGCGCGGATGCCGAGCGTGTAGACCAGGGCCGCCGCCGGATGGCCGGGGGTGTTCAGGCGGGGCTCGTCCGTGACAACCAACGACCGGCCGCCGTCCCCGACCGTCCCCGTCGGGTTCCCGCCGGGGATGACCGTGCGATCCGCCCGGTAGTACGCGCAGGTCACCCGGCCGTCGAAGACGAAGCCCGTCGGAGCGGTGAAGTGGTGCTCCACCCGTCCGGGGGCCCAGGGGTCGGTGGAGGAGACCCGTACGTGGATCAGCTCGCTCTGTCCGCGCCGGATCTCCAGGCCGACCTCCTGTCGGACCAGCAGCCGGGCGGGCTGCGCGGACGGGGTGCCGTCGTCACCGGCCGGCGGGCCGGCGGCTCCTCGGTCAGGTTCCGGTCGCGGCTGCGGCTCGGGTGACCGCTCCCGCTCGGGTTCCCGGTCCCGGTCCGGCTCCGGTGCCGGTTTCTCGTCCCGTACCGGCCCGGTGCCTTCGAATCGAGCGGTGGTGAGAGGCACGGCCGCGATCCGGTGGTGGAAGTTGTCCGCCACGAGCAGGCGCCCCACCGGATCCACGGCGAGACCGCACGGGTAACACAGTGCGACGGGCACGACGGCATCGGGCGGGTCGACGGCCGCGGTGGCCTCACAGGCAGTCGGATCGGGTTGTCCCGCGAGGATACGGACCGCCCCGTCGGCCAGCCGCCACACGCGGTGTCCGGTCTGGTCGGCGACGTAGAGCACGCCCTCGCCGTCGAACGCCACCGCGCTCGGTGAGCCCCAGTCGGCCGTCGTGGCGCCGGCGGCTGTGTCCGGCGGACCGGCCAGTACCCGGAGTTTCCCGTCCGAGCCGAGCAGCAGTACCCGACTGCCCTCCGGGTCGGCGATGCACAGCCGGCCCGCCCCGTCGACCGCCAGGCCGGCGGGCAGGAACGCCTCGCCCGCGTCGGCCGTTCCGGAGCCACGGGCCCGCCCGGATGCCGCGACGACCGTGCTGACGACACCGTCGCCGTCGATCCTCCGCACACGCGGAATGCCGGCCTCCCCGACGTACAGCCGGCCCACCGCGTCGACGGCCACGGCGCACGGGGAATTCAGCCGAGCGCGGCAGGCTGGGCCGCCGTCGCCATCACCCTCGCCATCACCGCGCGAGCCGTCTCCCGCGACGGTGGCGATGACACCCGAGGGGTCGATCCGGCGGATCCGGTGGTTCATCTCGTCGGCGACGAACACGGTCCCGTCCGGGGCGACCGCCAGCGCGGACGGGAAGCCGAGGCGAGCACGTACCGCTTGGCCGCCGTCGCCGGCGAAACCCCGGAGCCCGTCCCCGGCGATCGTCGTCAGGGTGCCGGTGCCGTCGATGCGGCGGATCCGGTGGTTCGCGTGGTCGGCGACGAAGATCGCGTCGCCGACCAGGGCCACGTCCGCGGGGAAGGCCAACTGTCCGTCCGGCGCGGGCCCGCCGTCCCCGGCGAACCCTGCCGTGCCGTTGCCCGCCACGGTGCCCGGCAGGCCGTCTCCGTCCGGCGCATCCGGCGGACGCCGCAGCGCCGTAACCCTGGCCGTCACGCCACCACCCGGATCGGGCGCGGCCGGGCCTTGACGACACCCGGCACCTCACACGTCGCCGGCCTCGTTTGCCTCATCCACGTCTCCTTCCTCACCGTCATTGGCATTCCCCTGCATACCGGTCGGGGGGCGGATCGCAGGAGCAGCCACCACGTCGGCCACTCGCACGAGGGAGGAACCGTGTGAGACGGACAGCGAGGCAATCCGGACGGGAGGGAGTCCCGGGCGGGCGCCGACGGCTGTAACAGGGCGGGCAGATGTGCTCCACTCCGCCCCTGTGCGCCGTTTCTCGCCTCGACTGAACTCGAACAAGTGACGCCGAATCGATTCGGCATTCCAAACGAGGGAACGGCGGCATATCACCGGTCTGTCCAGGCTAACGATGGAACCGGATGAAAGTCCGGTGCGTGCCACGATGCCCGCGCGGACGCCCCGCTCGAAGCCACGGGCGGCGTCCCGCGTTCCGTCTCACGGGCGCAGCCTTCATGACGACCGCGATCGGTGAACGTGCGGCGCGCGGTGCCGTGCTCCGGCCGCCCCCTGCGGGCCCGGGCGACCCGCACCAGGACGCCTCCCTTTCCCTCGCACACTTCGATCACAGCCACAGGAGGACTCGGAGATGAGCACCGACGTGCAGACCCAGAAGGAAGCCTACAAACGGGGGGAGGAACAGGGGCGTGCCGATGCGCTCGCCGGGAAGCCCTACGCCGACCCGCCGCGCGACGGCTCGCGCGGGGAGCAGGACCAGTACGCGAACGGCTATGACTGGGGCTACGAACAGGGCCGGGCCAAGAAACTCGACCTCGTGGTGTGGCAGGAGGGCGGGGTCGAGGACGCTCTCGGTGGACTCGGCACCACCATCAACATCTGCGTCCGCACACCGAACTGGAGGGACACGGTCGACGCCGGCGAATGCAAGCACGTCTTCACCGCCCCCACCGGATTCCGCTGGAACGGCACGGTGGGCGCCCAGTACAAGCGCATGAATGAGACCACGGGCGGCAACCTTCCCCCCGTCCAGGCCACAGTCAGCGACGACGGGCGCACCCTGACCTTCACCTACCACGTACACCTGAACACCGGCAGCGAGGACAAGGACTGCATCGTCTACACCTGCGGCCTCGAAGCCGCCGACGGAGCCAGGACCGGCCGCCACACCGACGGCGTCGCCCAGATCGGTACCGCACCTCCGGCCAAGCTCAAGGCCGAGGTCATCGAGGACGAGGACTGAGAGAGCGGGAACCAGACACCATGACCACCGTCGTCACCTCCGGCGTATTCTCCTCCACCAACCCCGCCATCTCACCGGTCAACGGTGTGGGCACCGACTACATCCGGTGGGGCAGCGCCGGCAGCCAGAGCGGCTACCAGTTCCGCGGCGAGGCCGCGGACGTCCAGCTCGACGGCACCGAGTTCGTCGTCGGTACCTTCATCCACCGCAACAAGCCCACCAACGTCAGCCCGAGCCAGTTCGACGTCCAGCTGACCATCACCGTCATGTTCGAGGACGGCAGCACGACCGACCTCAACTTCAGCTTCCACCACAACGAGACGCCCAACAGCACCGGCACCAGCCCGGCGGACGACGACCTGGTCGACCTCCAGACCTTCGTCCACCCCCAGCCCGTCACGATCGACGGCAAGCAGTACCGGGCGGTGCTGAGCGGGTTCAAGCGCAACGGCCAGATCGTCCAGCAGTTCCGCAGCCCGGAAGGCGGCATCAACTTCGCCGACGTCGTGTGCATGTTCACGCTCGACGAGCCCGACGTGATCATCTCCGGCCTGCGCTATCAGGGCACGAGCACCGGCCAGGCAGACGAATACGTCGAGATCTTCAACAAGGGCGGCGGGCCGCAGGACCTGACCGGCTGGAAGGTGGAGGCCAAACCCACCGGCCGTTCGTTCCCCTTCCCACCGGGAACGGTCATCCAGCCCGGCCAGCGCTACCGCGTCTACACCAACGAGAACCACCCGGAGTACGGCGGATTCTCCTTCAGCTCCACCAACGAGGTCTGGCGGGACCAGGGCGGCATCGCCCGCCTGGTCGCGGACGACGGCTTCGTCGTCGACCAGTCCCCCTACCTGGACAAGGGGTTCAACAAGACCGGCACTCCGTGAGCCGGAACTCGTCGGCCCTTCGCTGACAGGTGAGGGGAACAACTCCTCACCTGTCGTGGCCGATGCCGGTACGCGGCAGATCATCTGCATGGACGGCGGTGACGTGTGCCCGCGCGATGACGCTGCTCAGCCGATCTGCACGTCAGAGTTGCCGAGCATCGAGGACACCGCTCTCCCCGCCGTCGGTCCACCCGTCCCGGCGCCGTGCCCACAGCGTGCCCCTGAGGGCGGACAACACCGGTCAGCAGCAGGGCGGACCCGCTCTCAGGGACCTCCCCCTCGGCTCCATAAGTGCAGGTCAGCAGCCATGATGCCTTCCAAGCGCCGTTGCTTCCCAAGCTGAGAGCCCCGGTGAGCGGCCCTGAAGATTCCGCCGGGTCGCATCGTGGCCCCGCCCATCGACAGGGCGGGGCCACAGCGCTACGGGGCTGGTTCGTAGGTCACGGTGGCGCCGGGGCAGGCGCCCGCGAGCTTGGTGAGTTCCTTCCGTTCGTCGGCGTCGGCGGTGAGCCCCCAGCGGAGCTTGGTCGCGGTCCACTCCGTGAGGTAGCGGCACAAGACGCCGTCGGCCGTCGGCAGCCATTGGGCCGGGTCCTGGTCGGCCTTGGTGCGGTTCGAGGCCGCGGTGACCGCGACGAGGGAGGTCACGGCGTCAAGGTCGTTGGCGTACGCCTCGCGCCGCTTCGCGGTCCACTGCGATGCTCCGGAGTCCCAGGCCTCGGCAAGCGGCACCATGTGGTCAACGTCCAGGGCGGAGGCGGAGGTTACCCACTTGGCGTCGTAGTACGACCACCAGCGCCCTCCGGACAGCTTGCAGCCCGGGAGGACATCAGGTCGGTCGACCGCCTCGTTGAGGAGCACCTCCGCGCGGGTGTTACAGCCGTCGGTGGGGTTGTTGCCTGTGTTCCAGTGCTTGAAGCTCGTGCGTTGGTAGCCGGCCCGCGCCTCCGCGGCGAGTGGGAGGGCGTGGATCGCGGCGGTCAGCGGGACCGTGTACGTCTCGGCGGCACGGCCGTGCGCGTGGGCTGAAGCGGGTGCCATCAGGGGCACGACGAGGAGGACGGCCGCCATCGCGGCTCGCCTGAGGTTCTTGATCACGCATCGCAGCGTTGACTGCGCGTACCTCGTTCGAGCGATCCGACTCGAACTAGCGAGCCAAACGGATGCCTCAGTTCACCGGACAGGCGCTCTATTGATCACCCATTCGAGGACGCCTGTGCGGGATGGCTCGCTGCTGCACGCGCGAGAGCATCGGCTCTCGAATCCGGCTGGGCCACCTCAGGGCGTACGAGCTCTGCCGTCGTCAGCGCCCAGCCGGCCCGGTCCCCGTCTCACTTTCCGTCTCATCCATCTGCGTTCGCGGCCGTACAGGCGCGGCCCAAGGCCGTCTCTTCACCGACGACGAGGCGCACCTGAACGCAGGTGAACGCCCCCCGAACGCTCAACCGCATCTGGGAGGAGCACGTTCTGAACCTCGAGAGTCGAGTGGTCGGGTGGGACTTGGCAGGTCATCGCCTTGCATCTGCGCGGGTTCAGATCCTGACTCAGGACGCCGGACTGCTGGCTGCCCTACGCGAAGTCAACGACGCCGGCCAAGCACTTGGGGCCTACTGGCGACGAGGCGACGTGGAAGAAGCTGAATATCAGTCCCGGCGAGACCGCTACCGCGCCGCGATGCACGAGTTCCTTGCGCAGAGCAGTCGGGTACTCGGCAGCCACCTGGACCGCCCCTGAGAAGCATGCACCGCACCACAACCGCACCAGATCGAGCGGGGAGCAACGGGGAACCACGTTGAACGCAGCCGAGCCCGAAGAAGCCACAGGCCAGACGTTCGACCAGGTCAGCGCCCGAACCAGCCCCAAATGCTCGCAGCTTCCCAAGCTGAGAGCGCGAGTTCGATTCTCGTCACCCGCTCCATGCCGGGTCTCACTTGGGCACGGCGTGCAGTTCGCGTATCAGCTGCGGGGTGAGCAGCTCGCCGGCACGGTCGGCGAGGACGGCCATCTCATAGCCGACGAGGCCGACGTCGCACCCTTCGGCGGCGAGGACGCCGAGACAGCTGCCGTCGCGGATGCGACCGACCATGAGGAAGCCCCCGAGCATTTCGATCATGACGAGCTTCATGCCGTGGAAGCCGTGTGCCGTCGCCGCGTTCTGGGCGAGGCTGGTGATGCCGGAGACGACGGCGGCGAGGTGGTCGGCGCGATCTCGGCCGAGGCAGTCCGAGGCGGCCATGAGCAAGCCGTCGGAGGAGACGGCGACGGCGTCGGTGACGCCGTCGGTGGTGCGCACGAACTCCGAGACGAGCCAGCCGAAACTCTGGACTGCGGTGGTCACGATGACGCTCCTTGGGGGGTTCTGGCTTCGGCGCGGGCGACACCTGCCCGGAAGCCGTTGAGCAGAGAGGACACGGTGGGCCTGGCGGGCCGGGGTGCGGCGGAGGGGCCCTCCACGGGGGCGAGCAGGCGCCCGGGGAGGGCAAGGAGGGCGGACAGGCCGCCGCCAGGAGTGTCGAAGAGGTGGACTCGAGTGCCTCCACCGAGGCGGTGGGCGAGTCGGCCGACGACGAGGTGGCCGAGGAACCGGGTGGGTCCGGCGAGGAGGGTCTCCTCGCCGGAGTCGGAGAGGAGGGCGCCCGCACGTTCCTTGTCGGCTTCGGACATGCCGACGCCGTGGTCGACGACGGCGAAGCAGTACGTGTCGTCCTCGGTGTCGTACCACCCGTGCACCTCGACCCGTTCGGTCGGTGGCGAGAAGTTCAGTCCGTTCTCGACGAGTTCGGCGAGGAGGTGGGCGACATCAGCGACGGCGTGCCCGCGCACCCGCACCGGCTCCACGGTCGCGATCAGGACCCGGCGGTACTGCTCCACCTCGGCGACGGCGGACTGGACGACCTCCAGGCCGTCGGCGGGTGCCGCCGTTGGCCTCGGAGGACTCTGCCCGGCCAGGACCAGCAGGCTTTCGGCGTTGCGCCGCATACGGGTGGCGAGGTGATCGAGTTCGAAGAGCTCGGCGAGAGCGTCCGGGTCGAGTTCCTGCTGTTCCAGGCGGGTGATGAGGCTGAGTTGGCGACGCACCAGGTTCTGGTTGCGGCGGCTGAGATTGGCGAGTGACTCGGTGGTGTTGCGGCGCAGGCTGGCCTGCTCGATGGCCAGACGGAGGGCGGTGTGTTCCACCTGGTGCAGGGACGCCGCGACCTCGGCTATCTCGGCCGCGCCGCCCAGCGGCTGTGCGTCGGGGTGGTCCGGCGCAGCCTCCGGCGGGAGGGGCTGCGCATGATCCTGCGGGGACTGCTGGATACGGGCGACAGCCTCGGGGAGCCGGTGCCGCGCCACGTCGTGGGCGGTCTCGGCGAGCGTGCGGAGGGGGCGCGTGAGGGACCGGGAGGCGAAGGCGGCGAGGGTCGCGAGGAGGGCGGCGATGAGCGTTCCCGCGACGAGATAGGCGGCGAGAGCCAGCTTGGCGTCGTGGCTGAGCCCGTCGGCGCGGTCCCGTACGTCGTCACCGACCGACTGCTGGACGGCGTACAGGTCGTCGACGAGTACGGTCATCGCGTCCCACCAGGTGCCGGCGCCGGCGCGCAGCGGGGAACCGTCGGCGGCGACTTCCGCCTGCTTCTCGTAGGCGGTCGCGCGTTCGGCGTCCTCGGTCGCGAAGGCCTTCTTCAGGGCCAGGCGCTGGGATGCGGTGGCGACCTGCCGGAAGCGGGCAAGCGCCGCAGCGCGAGTGGCGCGCACCTCGGTGAAGTCGATGTACGCGCGACCTTGGAAGGCGCCTTGCGCGAACACGCCGTTGAGGAGACCGCGTTCGAGGGCCACGGACTCCTTGGCCGCGGCCAGCTCCCTTAACGCGGCCAGTCCATCGCGCAGTTGACGGTCGGTGCCCACCCCGGTGTCCGCCACCGGGTCCACGGCGTTCAGGGCGTCGACTGCGCCGGTATAGAAGGTGAGAGTCGCGGCCGTGTCGGCGGTGCCTCTGTCGGCGGCGGCGCGAATGTCGGGCAGACGCCGCAAGTGCCGCTGGATGACGTCCTCGACAGCGCTTTCGCGGCGCATCCCGTGCAGCGCCGTGTCAACGCGCTTGCGGGTGACGGCGAGCGATGGGCGGAACTCCTCCTCGCCCCCCAACAGGCCATTGGTCAGGCCGCGTTCGCGTTGCAGCTGGTGCACCAACGCCTGGATGCGCAGGCTGAGGCGGACTTCGGCACGGGTCGTCCGGGCATCGCCGAGGGCTTCGGCGCGGCCGTGCACGGCGAGACCGGCCACCGCGAGCAGCAAGCAGATCGGGACCGTGATGACCACCGCCACGCGTCCCCTGATGCTGCGCCAGCCGGGCACCGACCGCCGACCGGGAGCCGGTCGGCCCCCGTGGCGGCGCACTGAACCGCCCTTGCCTAATCCGCCCTTGGCGATCGCGGCAAGCCTGCCGTGCAGTGGCCGTATCGGCGTCCACACCCTCATGTCACGAAGCTAGCCCAACCGCCGTCGCGGCCGGTTTCCCAGCTGTTAGACCGCGTGGCACATTCCGTTGCGCCGCTCTCACACGGCAGGGCAGGGAGATTGTGACCTCGGATCGGTCAAGGACAGGAGTGCGGTGTCGGCGGGAGCATGACCTGCGTGGCTCCTGGAGGACATCCTTGATCTGCGTGCGGCACCGGCCGGCCGACGATGTCGTCGCCTGCACGAAGTGAGGTGGCCCGATCGCGGGAGCAGCCATGCTTGTGATCAACGTCTGGGCAGCCTGGCACCGCCTCGGCAGGCCCCGGGCGCTGACCGCGTCGTCGTAGCGACGCCACGCGAATGCCCTTGCCCAGTACTGGCCTAGGGAAGCACCAACGCGGCCGATATGACAGTCCCCGACCGGTCCAGAAGTAACGGACCAGGCGGTTCTGACATCCACGGCTGACGTCAACGACGCCGGACGGGGACATGCATCGGCGACTCCGTCCGGCCGTCGCACCAGTCGACGGCCCGACGGAGCGGGCTCGGATCGAACTCCTGAAGCGGGTGTCAGCCACATCCCGAGCCGGAGGGTGCAAGCCCTGCATCAGACATGGGCGAGGTGGCGGGGAGTAGGGGTGGGCCAAGCACGGTCCACGAAGGGTGACCGGTGGACGCCGTCGAAGCAGCCCACGAGGATCCGGTTTGTGACGTCCTCGCAGGGCCGCCGCGACTTCACCGGCAGCGCAGTCATCCGGGCCATGGCCCGCCTCGGCTGCACCTGCCGCGTCCACCCCGACGTCGCACCGGTGCGTGTCCCCTCTCCCCTCCGGTCCGCGTCGGCAGCGCTCGGCGCCGCTGCCCTGGACGGATGAGGACGGGCGGCAAACCGCGATCAGGATCCCGGTGAGGGCCCTGCCGGCAGGTGTCGGCAGGTGCCGGCAGGGCCCTCACGGCTGCACCATCCATTGGTGCAGGTCACAGGCTATCTGTTCCCCCAGAGGGCTTAAATGTGTTCTTGCTGAGGTAGATATTGAGCTCCGGAACGGCTAGTCTTTATCTCGTTGACACCGGTCAAGCGAAGCCCGGCAGACACGAACTGGCGGGTTGCAGTACATGAAGTTCGCAGGTCAGTGCGATTCTGGAGTCCCGAAGCCAAGGTGTTCGCAGGACGGTGACGGGGTTGAGGACCGCACTGGGCGGCTCGCAGGTCGAGGGGGCCGCCAACAGCACCACCGAGCAGTACCGCAGTACCAGTTCACCGAGTTCGGAGAAAGGACGGAGGAGCAGACGCCATCAGGATCGCCCGGTCCGAGAAGCACTCGCCCCGGGTACCGCAAGACCCCGGATTGGAAGGTGGTCCCCGGTCACGCAGCCGCGATCCACGCACCCCCCTCTGCAGGGCTGGTAGCGGAAACAGAAGGTCGGCACAGCATTAGGGCCGACAGATGGTGTTGAATTTCCTTCGGGGCCCTGGTGCCGTACGGCACCAGGGCCCCTCGACGCGTTGCACTACGAGGTGACATGCCAGCAGATACCCCTCTCAGTGATCGTCTGGACGACGACGACTACCCCGCATACACGATGGGGCGGGCCGCCGAGATGCTCGGCGCCACCCCGGCCTTCCTCCGAGCTCTCGGTGAGGCTCGTCTGATCACGCCGCTGCGCTCGGAGGGCGGACACCGCCGGTACTCCCGCTACCAACTCCGGATCGCGGCGCGCGCCCGCGAGCTCGTCGACAGGGGCACTCCGATCGAGGCCGCTTGCCGCATCGTCATTCTTGAGGACCAGCTCGAGGAAGCTCAGCGCATCAACGCCGAGTACCGCCGCCGGGCCGGGCATGAAGCGCCCGACAATTCCGTTCCCGGTGCCAGCTGATCACGTGGAAACGAGCCGGTCGGCTCGAACACGTACTACGCCCGATCGACCAGGAGCGCCCGCACGGGAAGCGGGTCGTGCGCCGCGAGCCCATGTCCCGCGGCGGGGGACGGCGGTCACGCGCCTCCACGGTCGTCCACCTCTCGCCCGTGGTGCCCACAGCGTGCACGTCAGCGTCGTCCTCAAGTACGGGGCACCCCCTATGACCAGGGCACCGCGCCCTTGAGGGCATGACTAGCCTGCCGCCTGACCCCCCGCCGCCACGCGCCTCACCACCGCCAGCGCCTCGCGCACCGCACCCGGGATGTCCGTCACCGGGCCGTCAGGCGAGGGTTGTCTCCCTGGTCGCCGTCTCGCCGGAGGAGGTGACTGGGGTGCTGCCGGGCTGTGGCGTCCGGTACGCCAACGCCCCGAGCACCAGCGGATGGACCAGGTAACCGAAGCGGGTCGCGGGCATCAGGGTCACCGCGACGCTCAGACCGAGCGCGAGACGGGCGGCCGCCGCTCGTGCCGACCCCGGCGGTCGTGCCACCAGCGACACCGCGATGAGCAGCGCGCTCACCGCGAGAAGTGCGAGCGCGATCACCCTTCCGCCGGGGACGTACGTCGCGAGCAGATGGCCGGGCAGCGGGCTCGCGGCCGGGGAGGTGGTGTCGGTGAGGCCCAGCGGGAAGGCGATGACGTTCCGGTGGAAGCCGGAGGGGTCGGCGAGGGCGAAGGGCAGCACCGCCGCGGTTGCCGTGGACAGGGCCACGGCCGCGTACCGCAAGGCGGGTCGGCCACCCCGGCGTACCGCGATCAGTGCCAGCGCCACGGGCAGGGCGGGCCACGCCGTCCACTTGAGGGCGGCGGAGGCGCCGAGCACCAGCCCTGCGCGGCCCGGTCGTCCCTGCCCGGCGAGTACGACGCCGAGGCACATCAGTCCGGCGACGGGGAGGTCGATCCCGCCCACGGCGAGCGGTAGCGCGACCAGAGGGCAGGCGAGCAGCCAAGCCCGGTGCAGGCCGGCCGCGGCGAGGGCCGCCACGAACGCGCCGCCCAGCCACCAGCGCGGGTCACCGGGCAGCACACCGAAGAGCGCCATCCCGGGCAGGTAGGGGTTGAATTCGGCGACGGCGGTGGGGGCGGCGACGTACGGGCTGCCGGTCGTGAGCAGCAGTTGGCCCGACCGTTCGACGACCCTGACCTCCAGCTGCCCGAGCCCGGCCGTCACCAGCGACACGAGCGGCACCACGACGGCCCCCGCCACCGCGACCACCCGGGCGGCGGGGCGGGAGCGCGCGCCGCACGCCAGGACCGCCGCGACCGCGTAGCCCACCCCCGCCACCACCCCCCACACCCGGTGCGGCTCGAGATCCGAGGCAAGGGCGAGCCCCAGCGCGGCGACCGCGCAGCCGGCCCACCCGAGTCGCTCGTGACGTGCGTAGTGCCGGTGCCGGATGGGTCGCGCGTACTGGTCAAGGCTCTTCGTCATGTCCGTCGACGGTAGGAATCCACAAGTCGGAGGGCGTCAACCGGGACTCCGGACCTGTGACTCAACGCGTGGCATGACATCCGGCCGCAGGCTCAACCCGTACGGCGACGCGCGCGATCGCGTCGGCACGGACCATGGATGTATGCGTACGTCCCTGCAACAGCGGTTCCACGCCTGGATCGCGGCGCCCGCCTACCCCTGGGTCACCGGCGGCGCCCTGGCCGTCGGTGCCGCGGCGGAGCTGATCGCCTTTCCGGGATCCGTGACCACCACGATCGGGGTCCTCGTCTCCTCCGCCTCGCTGATGTGGCGGCGGTCCTTCCCGCCCGTCGCGGTGCTCACCGTCGCCGCGGGGCTGCTCGGGTTCGCCGGGGACGTCAACCTCTACGTCTCGATCACGGCGAGCGGGCTGATCGGCTGCTACACCCTGGGCCGCAACCGGGTGCTGCACCCCGCGGTGACCGTCGCGGGCGCCGCGCTCGGGGCCCTGTGCGTGAACCTGGTGCACATCAACACCTGGTCGCGGATGGACCTGCCGGTGCCCGCGCTCTGGGAGAAGGGTTCACTCAGTCTGTTCGCCGAGTCGTTCCTGCTGACCGTGGTCATCTTCGGGGCCGTGATGATGGGTGACGCCGTACGTTCCCGGGAGGAGACCCGCGAGGAACGGAACCTGGCCCAGGCTCAGTTGATCGCCATGGAGCGGCAGCAGGCCGCCGAGGCCGAGCGGGCCGCCATCGCCCGTGAGCTGCACGACATCGTCTCGCACTCGGTGTCGATGATCGCCGTGCAGGCCGAGAGCGCCACGTACACCACCCCCGGGCTCACCCCCGAGGCCCGCGAGGGCTTCCAGCAGATCGCCGCCACCGCCCGCTCCTCGATGTCCGAACTGCGCCGCCTCCTCGGTGTCCTGCGCACCCCGCAGGGCCAGGGGGACACCGCCCTCACCGCCCCGCAGCCGACCCTCGATCGTCTCGCCGAACTGGTGGAGCAGCACCGGGCGGTGGGCGGCGAGGCCGAGTTGAGGGTCACCGGGGAGCGGGTGGCGCTGCCCGCCACGTGGGAGCTGTCCGCCTACCGGATCGCCCAGGAGGCGCTGACCAACGCGCGCAAGCATGCGCCCGACGCCCGTACCGTCGTGGAGATCGACTACGGCGCCGACCAGCTGCTCACGCTGCGCATCCACGACGACGGCCCGGGCCCGGGTTCCGGTCCGGGTTCCGGTCCAGGCGCCGGCGCGGGCCACGGCCTGACCGGGATGCGTGAGCGGGCGGCGCTGGTCGGCGGTCGGCTCAGTGCGGGCGCGGGCCCGGACGGAGGCTTCCTGGTGGAGGCGGAGCTTCCGTGGGGGACGAGGTGACGGGCTTGGGCAAGGGGTCGGGTGTGATCAGGGCACTGGTCGCCGACGATCAGGCGGTCGTCCGCACCGGCTTTGTGAACCTCCTCAACACCCAGGAGGACATCGAGGTCGTGGGCGAGGCCGAGGACGGTGTGCAGGCGGTACGCGTCGCCGCCGAGACCCGGCCCGATCTCGCGCTCCTCGACATCCGGATGCCGTACAAGAACGGCATCGAGGCGGCTCGCGAGATTCTGGCCGGGCCCGGCACGACGAAGGTCCTGATGCTGACGACCTTCGGCCTCGACGAGTACGTGTATGACGCGCTCGCGGCCGGGGCGGGCGGCTTTCTGCTCAAGGACGCCACCTTTCCCGAACTGCTGCACGCGGTACGCGTGGTGGCGGCCGGGAACGCGCTGCTCTCGCCCGAGATCACCAAGCGGGTGATCGGCGAGTTCGTCCATGCGCGGACTTCGCGGCTGCCGGTTCACTCCGTCGGGGAGCTCACGGCGCGTGAGGCGGAGGTGCTCGTCCTGATCGCTCGGGGGCTGTCCAATGCGGAGATCGCGAGCCGGCTCACGATCACGGACCACACCGTGAAGACCCATATCAACCGGCTGTTCGCCAAGCTGGAGCTGCGGGATCGGGCGCAGGCCGTGATCGCGGCCTATGAGTTGGGGCTGGTGCGGGTGGGAGGCGCGGTCGGCTGAGGGATCAGTCGCGTCGAACGGCCTGTTGCGGTCGGTGCCGCCGGCTCCCCCGGCTTGATGGGTTTCCTCTTGATGGCCAGCCGGCTGTCCTCGCGTGACGCGCCCGGCCGTGGGGAGGGGCCGGGCGCGTCGGTGGCTCGTCGGGGCGTGAGGGGGGGAGCGTTCAGTTCACGCCGGGGAGCGGGTCAGCGGTGGTAGCCGCCGTGGTGGCGGTCGTGGCTGCCGTGGTGGCGGTCGTGGCCGCCGTGGTGGCGGTCGTGGCCGCCGTGGTGGCGGTCGTGGCCGCGGTGGTCACGGTCGTCGCCGCGGTGGTGGTCGTGGGCGCCGTGGCGGGTGTAGCCCCAGGACTCGCTGTCGATGAAGCGTCCGCGGTCGTTGCGGAGGGTGGCGGTGTCGGAGTGGTTGCCCCAGACGTACTGGCGGCGGTCCTGGTACAGGTCGCTGCGGCTGTCGCGGCCGATGCCGGTGTGGATGCGGACCGTGGCGCGGCCCGCCAGGCGGTAGTGCTCGAAGGTGTAGGTGTGGCCGTCCGCGTCCTCGAGGGTCCAGCCGTCGAGGTTGACGGTGTGGCGGGTGGTGTTGGTGATTTCCAGCCACTCCCGGTTCAGGGAGCGGTTGGAGCGGTCGTCGCGGCCGGGGGAGTCGTACTGGACGTCCGAGATCTTCACCTTCGGCCGCTCGGGACGGGCGTGGTCGGTGGCGGACGCCGGCAGCGCCGCCACCGAGACCAGAGCGCCGGCGGCGAGGGCGGCGGCTACGAGACGGCGGGTGCTGACGAAAGCGGAAGCGGTCAAGGGGTCTCCCATGGTGCGGACACCTGGTCGGTGCGGTGGGGTGGCGGCCGGTCGGCCACACGCACACCTTGTCCGTGTTGTGGAGGATTTGAGGAGAACAATCACCGCTGTTACTTGTTGTGCATATTTCTATGACTCTTGGATGCATCAGTCACTTATGTCTTCTACGGCTCGGTGGTGACGCACTCACAGGTCGCTGAGGCTTGCGGGAGTTGAGCTGCAACGGTTCGCCGGTCCGGGCGGGTCGCCGGTATGGGAGCGGGTCGTCACCCGAAAGTGAGTAACAGCATTTCGATTGCCCACGGCCTCCCAACTGCTGATCATGAGCAGTGGTCGAGCAAGGAGTACGGCGTGGGGATCATGCTTTTCCCGGGAGACAGCGAGGTGAACGGACCGGATGTCTCCTGGTCCTACACCGGCTTCCACATGTTCAGGCAATGGCTGGCGCGAGCTGAGGGGTTCGCTCTCGCGGAGATGGAGGGCTTCGGCGGAGACCGTTCGTGGAGCAGCGTCCCCACCGCGCTGGCACCGCTGCTCGACCACCCGGATGACGGCGGCC
This sequence comes from Streptomyces sp. M41, assembly GCF_043673425.1. Taxonomy (NCBI): domain Bacteria; kingdom Bacillati; phylum Actinomycetota; class Actinomycetes; order Kitasatosporales; family Streptomycetaceae; genus Streptomyces; species Streptomyces sp. M41. The sequence goes on from NZ_JBIMKE010000005.1 coordinate 72,100, forward strand.
CCGGCCTCACGCCCACCCAGTGCGCTGCCATGCTGCCCCGGCTGGAAGCCCTCGTCGACCAGTGGCAGAACGACAGCGATCCCGTCCTCCGACGGCGAGTCGACGACACCCGCCAGCTGGTCGCCGTCATGAGGGACTGCCTGGACAAGGACGTCGAGCTCGTCTTCGGCTGAACACCCGCCCCGTCAGGGGAGGCGGGGCTGGGCGGCCCGGGCGGCCGGGGTGGCTTCGGCGGTGGTCTTCAGGTCGTGCAGCCATGCATCGAGGCCCGCGCCGAGAGCGGCTGTCGCGGTGGGTACGTCCGCTTCGACCTGGTCGCCGGTCCAGGTCTCCTCGGTGTGGACGCGCACGCCGCCCTTGACCTTGCGGAACGTCCACAGGTGGACGCCCTCGTCGATGCGCAGCCCCTCACCGATCGCGGGTCCGCTCCACAGGATGCAGTTGTGGCGCCGGAGTTCCTGGACGGTGGAGGTGATGGTGAGTGTGGTGGCGGGGGTCGTGGGGGTGGCGGGCGCGGGGGTCGTCCACCGGAACCGCGAACCCGCCTTCAGACGGCCGAGGTCGAGGCGTTCGGCGGTGGTGACCGGGGGCTGCCATGACGGCCAGCGTTCGACGTCGGTCTGGAGCTTCCAGACGGTGGCCAGGGGTGCCTTGATGACGATGTCGGACTCGTAGCGGATGAGGGCGTCGCTGTCGACGCCTCGCCCGCCGCACCGGGACGTACCGGCGTGGGATGCGGCCGGGTCGGCGGGCTTGGCGGGCTTGGCGGCCTGGGCCGTGGGGATGGTGCCCGCGAGGACGGCGGTGACGGCGAGCGCGAGCGTGACCGCGGCCTTGCGCGTGCCGCGTGCGTTCGACGGGTTGGACGGGTTCGACGGGTTCGACGGGTTCGACGGGACGGTGCTGAACATGGTGTTCCTCTCGTGTCGGCCTTCTGCTGATGCGCGTTGGTGTGAGGGGAGCGAGAGCGAGCCGCCCGGGGGTTGCTACGGGTTCAGCACGACCTTTCCGGCGACGGTCCCCGACTCGGCCAGCCGCAGGGCGTCGGCGGCACGGGAGAGCGGGAGTTGGGCGGCGATGCGGGCCGTGACCTCGCCGCGCTGGAGGGCGGCGAAGACCTGGCTGAGGTCGGTGCGCAGACGGGCGCGGAAGCGGTTCCTGGCCAGGGCCCGGCCGGCCCAGACGTTGAAGAAGTACGCGCGACGGCCGTTGGGGAGGGTGTTCCACAGCCACACCCGGCCGAGCAGCTTGAGGACCGGCCACTGCTTGGAGCCTTCGGCGTCGCGGGTGGCGGCGCTGCCGTAGGAGACGAGCGTGCCGCCGGGGGCGAGGAGGCGCCAGGAGTCGACGATGCCGCTCCCGCCCACGTGGTCGAAGACGGCGTCCACCCCACCGGGGGCGAGTGCGCGGATGCGGGCGGCGACGTCGGCGGCGCGGTAGTCGACGGGGGTGACAGCCTGGCTCCGCAGGGCGTCGTGGTGGCGCTCGGACGCCGTACCGATCACCCGCGCGCCCGCCGCCTGGGCGAGCTGGACCAGGACCGATCCGACGCCACCGTTCGCGCCGTGCACCACGACGGTGTGCCCCGCGCGGATACGGGCCTTGCGGTGCAGCATCTGCCAGGCGGTGATGCCGTTGACGACGAGGGTCTCCGCCTCGGCCGCACCGATCCCGTCCGGTACTGGGACCACGTCCGCCGCGTCGACGAGCACATGGCTGGCCCAGCCGCCCACCTTGACCAGCGCGGCGACCCGCGTGCCGACCAGGTCCGGCTCGACTCCCTCACCAGTCGCCAGCACCGTACCCACGAGGTCGTAGCCGGGGACGAACGGGAAGGGCGGCTGGTCGTAGTAGCGGCCTCGCCGCATCTGCTGCTCGGCGAAGGAGACGCCGGTCGCCTCCATCCGGATCACGACCTGGCCGGGACCCGCGGCGGGGATGTCCCCGTGCCGGATCTGCAGCCCCTCGGGCTCGACCTTGCCCGGCAGCACGACCTCGACGAGCCCTTCGGGTCCTTCGAATCCTGCGAGTCCTTCGGGTCCTGCGAGTCCTTTGGGTCCTGCGAGTCCTTCGGCGTTCATGGCGACCTCCGCACGTTACTGGGCTTCGCGTTCGTTAGAAGTTATAACCGCACGGATCCGAGAGTGTCAATAACTTCAGTGATAACCTCTAACAATGGTGAACTCGGAAGCGAAGACTCCGCGCGAGCGCTACCGCGCCCAGGTGCGGGCGGAGATCAAGCAACGCGCGTGGGAACAGATCGCGACGGCGGGCGCATCCGCGCTCTCCCTCAACGCGATCGCCAAGCAGATGGGCATGAGCGGACCCGCGCTCTACCGGTACTTCAGTGGCCGCGACGAGCTGATCACCGAGCTCGTCAGGGACGCGTACCGAAGCCTCGCCGACACCTTCCGTGCGACCGCGCGGGCCGGTGCCGACCTGGCCGCGCTCGCGCACGCCCTGCGGGAGTGGGCGCTGCGGGACCCCCAGCGCTACTTCCTCATCTACGGCACACCCGTCCCCGGCTATCACGCACCGGACGACACCACCGCTATCTCGTCCGAGATCATGGCCACCCTCCTGGACGCCTGTGCCGGGCTGCCCTCGGACGGCCCGGCGACACCGTTCGAGGCACACCTCGAAGGCCACCGGGACTGGGCGGCCGACCACCCCGCCCCACCCGCGGCCCTCCACCGGGCCCTGACCTTCTGGACCCGTCTGCACGGCGTCCTGTCCCTCGAACTCGCGGGCCAGTTCAGCGGCATGGACATCGACCCCGCACAACTCTTCGCCGCCGAACTGGACGAGCTGACGGGCACGCCGTCGAGCTGACTACGACCCAGCATCTGAGGCGCGGCGCTCGCGGTGTGGTCGGCTGTGGTTGCCGGTCGGTCGCTGCCGCTGTCCGCCGGCCGGTTCGCCTCGTCGCGCTCCCGGTTGTCCGTGAACTTCTCCGGAATTGTGCGTGATCGGTAACGGACGGATCCCGCGGGCCTTTTCGCTCGTCCTGCCAGGTGGTCGCAAGGCGGCCGAGGGCCGGGGCGGAACTGGGTGAAGGCGGGCGGACATGGCGCGGCACGGTGGGGGTCGGGGCTGGTACGGCAAGGTGGTCGGGGCGGCGCTCGGGGTGACGCTTGCCGCCGGTGCCGCGGCGTGGACCGCGCAGGCCGGGTCCCTGGGCGGTCCGTCGCCGAAGGCGACCGCGTCGGCCACGCCGGGCAGTGACGTCAAGCCGGTCGACGTGACCATCGCACACACTTCCGAGAAGGGGGCGCGCGGCGTCAACATCACCATCGACGACGGGCCGGACCCGGTGTGGACGCCCCAAATGCTGGACGTGCTGCGGGAGAACGGGGTCAAGGCGACGTTCTGCATGGTGGGGACGCAGGCGCAGGCCCATCCGGACCTGGTGAAGAAGGTCGTCGCGGCGGGGCACCGGCTGTGCGACCACTCGGTCGCGCACGACACCACCATGGACAGGAAGTCCGAGGCCTATCAGAAGCAGCAGATCCTCGACGCCGAGCGCATGATCACGGAAGCGTCCGGGGGCGTACGCCCGATGTATTACCGGGCGCCCGGCGGCGCGTTCACGCCCTACAGCCGCAAGCTGGCCGCCTCCCGTGGCATGCGCCCGCTGGGCTGGAACGTGGACTCCAAGGACTTCGAGCGTCCCGGCACGGACGCCATGGTCGCCACCGTCGAGCGGGAGCTGTCCAACGGGCCGACGATCCTCTTCCACGACGCCGGCGGCGACCGTTCCCAGACCGTCGAGGCCCTGCGCCGGATCCTCCCCTGGCTCAAGGAGCAGGGCTACTCCTGCGGTTTCCCGGTGCGATGAGCCCGGCGGGCCCGGCCCCTTCGCCGAGTGGCTGAAGCCGGTGCTCGGGGAGCCGTGCTCGGGAGCCGATGGGTTCCCGGCCGTCAAGTCCGGCGCCGTCATCGCCTCGCCTCCGCCACGGTGTGGACCGCGGTGCCGGCGAGGGCGAGGGCGGTCCGGGTGGCCGTTTCGGGGTGTCCGGCGGGAACAACATTCACGTTGCCACCTGCGTCGCCGTCCCTGTGGGGGGGCGGGGCGAAGAGCGCGATCGACTGGCAGGAGACCGGCAGCGTCCACGCGTACCGCGCCCCGAACACCGTCGCCTCGACGGCCGCCAGCCCCGTCCGCCCCGCGCTGTCCCGGACGACGTACGCCGTGGTGGCCTGGTCCTCGCGGTCGCCCACCGTCCGCCGCTCATTGCATGGGAATGCCCCGAGGGGGAACTCGGGCCTCACCCAACAGCAAGGAGCGTGCGGCCCGTTCGGTCCGTGCAACCGACAACAGGGAGTACCCCATGGCGAGTTACGGCAGTTCCTCGACGGCTTCCTCCGGATCGCGCACCAACGGCCTGGCGATCGCGAGCCTGTGCTGCGGCATCGTCGGACTGTTCATCCTGAACATCATCCTGGGACCGGTGGCCATCGTCCTCGGCGCCGTCGCCCGTCGCCAGGCAGGGGTCAGGAACGGCGCCAGCATGGCCAAGGCCGGCATCATCCTCGGCATCGTCGACGTGGTCCTGTGGCTCGTCCTGCTGATCGTCGCCGCCAACAACGGCGGGTTCAGCTGGTACGTGGGCGGCTGACGTCGTTCGCCCAGCTCCGGGGGGGGAAGACGACCGAGCGGCTGAATTCACCGGCCGGACCGCGTGTCCGGCCGGTGCGGCGGTCGGGGCGACGCACGCTGATCACTGCAAAAGTGATCAGTACAGAGCGATCTGTACAGAGCGATCCGTACGAGCGATCAGTACGAGCGATCAGTACAGAGTGATCAGCACCGCATCCCGCCTAGGAGGAATCGTGAAGCGTCGTGCCCTCGCCGCCGCGGCCGTCGCCATGGGCGTCGCCATGGTCGGTCTGCTGCTTTCCGCCGCCTCGGGAGGTCCCGGCGGCGTCGGGAGTGACGACTGGAACATCTTCCTCACCAATGTCTTCGTGTAGGGCGACCGGCCCTCACACCAATTCCGGCTGCGGCTCCGCTCGCTGCGCCGCCGCGATCTTCGGCTCCCACTGCTTGATGGTCCGCATATAGCCGTAGACCACCGACACCATCGCCAGAATGAGCAGCGGTCCGAAAAGCCACGGGTGGGCGGCCATTTCCAGCGGCAGATAGCGGTACGACAGCAGCAGCGCCGCGAAGACCATCGCCCCGTACACGACCAGCTGGACGCCCGCCCGGTCCCAGCCGCGGTCCATCGAGCGCAGGGCGGCCTCGATCGTGAAGACGAAGACCACGCCGGCGACGAGGTCCGCACCGTAGTGATAGCCGAACCCGAGCGTCGCGCCGAGCGTGGCGATCAGCCAGAACGTGCCGGCGAAGCGCAGCAGACGCGGTCCCTTGCGGGAGTGGATGAAGAGTGCGGTGGCCCACGCCGTGTGCAGGCTGGGCATGCAGTTGCGCGGGGTGATCCCGTCGTACGGCATCGACTGCGGGGTGCCGATCGGCGGCGGCACGTCCGGCCACAGGTGGGCCAGCGCCCAGGGCCCGCCGCCGGTGCCCATGGCGCCGTCGCCGTAGGTGAAGATCGGTCCGACGACCGGGAAGATCATGTAGATGCCCGGCCCGAGGAGGCCGATCACCAGGAACGTGCGCACCAGATGGTGGCGCGGGAAGCGGCGCTCGGCCGCCACATGGCGCAGCTGGTACAGGGCTATGACGACCGCGGCGACCGCGAGCTGTATGTAGACCCAGTCGAGGACATGGGCGCCGACCGGGCCCGTGGCCCTGACGATCCGGCCCACCAGCCACGACGGGTTGCCCAGGGCGTGGTCGGCGGTCGCCACGTACTGGTCGAGCACGGTCGGGCGGGTCTTGGCCGTGATGAGCAGCCAGGCGTCACCGGTCTTGCGGCCGGCCACCAGCAGCAGGCCCAGCCCGACGCCTTTGAGCAGCAGGACGCGCTCCCGTCCGGTGCGGCGCGTGAGCGCGATGACCGCACAGCCGACGATCACCCACAACGCGCCGTTGCCGAAGGGGTGTCCGTCGGTCGTCCGGACGTCGGCCGCCCAACGCACCACCACGAAGACGAGGTCGATACCGATCGCGGTGCCCAGCGCGATGACACGCTGCCGCCAGGTGAGGACCACCATCATCAGCGCCATACCGGCATACAGCAGGAAACCGGACTTAGGGGCGAATATCGCCTCTCGCGCCTGGTTGGTGATGGGCCCCGCGACGCCGTAGCCGCGCGTCGCGATCTCCAGCGCGATCAGGAATCCGAGACCACCCAGGGCAACCGCGGTCCACAGCAGCGCCCGTGGTCGACGCCACGCGGCGAACAGGGTTCTGACGCTTCTTCGCGAAAACGACCGCGATGCTCTGGATATCAATTAATCAGCCGATTTGTTAGGTATTTAGAACGATCGTCGTAGGGTCGGTCATGTTATCGAATGACGGCGGAGGGGTTTCGCCGGTCTTGCGAGGACATGAACCGGCACTCAGGGCGGGCCGGTTGGACTGACGCGAACGCGGCCCGGATGGTTGTCTGCATGGAAGCGGTGTGGGTAACCGCACTTCATGGGCGAGATCCTTGTCGGCACCTGCTCGTGGACCGACCGGGCGCTGGTGAACAGCGGTTGGTATCCGCCGGGGCGCAAGGACGCCGAGGGCCGGCTGCGGCACTATGCCGAGCGGTTCCCCGTCGTGGAGGTCGACGCGTCGTACTACGCGCTGCCCGGCGAGCGGAACAGCCGCCTGTGGGTGGAGCGGACACCGGACGGGTTCGTCTTCGACGTGAAAGCCTTCTCGCTGCTGACCGGGCACCCCACGCGCGGTGCGGTTATGCCGCGGGGGCTGCCGGCCGACGCCCGGGACCCCGGGGTCCTCGACGAGGTGTGGACGCGCTTCGCCGCCGGGATCGAGCCGCTGCGGCGAGCCGGCCGGCTCGGGTGCGTGCTGTTCCAGTTCCCCCCGTGGCTGCGTCCGGGGGCGGCGGCCGAGGCGATGCTGGCGGACTGCGCCCGGCGCACCCAAGGATGGCCGGTCGCAGTCGAGTTCCGGCATCCGGCGTGGTGGCGGGACGGCCGGGCGGACGCCACCCGCGCCTTCCTCGCCGACCACGGCATGGCGGCCGTCGCCGTCGACATGAACCAGACCCTCCCCGCGTCCCTGCCGCCCGTCACCCCCGTCACGTCCGAGCGGCTCTCCGTCGTCCGGTTCCACGGGCGCAGCGCGGCCTGGGGCACCGGCAGTAAGGAGGAGCGGTTCCGCTACGCGTACGACGGCGATGAGCTCGCCGAATGGCTGCCGCGCCTGCGCGCCCTCGCCGAACGGGTCGAACGGCTCCACGTGCTGTTCAACAACTGCTGCGGTGACGCCGCCGTACGGGCCGCGCAGAACATGGCCCGGCTGCTCGGGCTTCCCGCCGGGGCCCGGTCGGCGACGGCGGGCTGACCCGGCGCCCCGTCACTTCACGAAGCGGTACTTCAGGTGGGTGGCAGACGGCGTGGCGACCATCGCGAGCGGTTCGAGGTCGCGCCGTCCGAGGCCCGGGCCCTCGAAGAGCCGCAGCCCGTCGCCGAGGAGCGCGGGCACCACGTGCAGGTGCAGTTCGTCGATGAGGCCCTGCGCGAGGTACTGCCGCACGGTGCTCGCCCCGCCGGCGATGTCGACGTTGCGACGGCCCGCCACCGCCTTCGCCCGGTCGAGGGCGTCGTGGATGCCGTCGGTGACGAAGGTGAAGGTGGTGCCGCCCTCCTTGACCAGAGTCGGCCGGGGACGGTGGGTGAGGACGAAGACCGGGGTCCTGAAGGGCGGGTTGTCGCCCCAGAACTCCTCGCCGGTGTCGTACATCGTCCGGCCCATGACGACCGCCCCCGTGGCGTCGAACCACTCCCGCATCAGCTCGGAGTCGCGGTTCTCCTCCCCGCCGGTCATGCCCTGGCGCTCCCGCCAGCTCGCCAGGTTGTGGATCCACTCGAAGAGCGGCTCGGCGCCGTCTCCCGCCGGGTTGTCGATGGTCACGCCGGTGCCGGCGATGTAGCCGTCGAGCGAGATGGCCAGGTCGGCGGTCACGGTCACGAGGTGCTCCTGAGGTCGTGGCGAGCGCTGGTTGCGCCGCCGTCACTCTTACGTCGATCGGGGAGCGCCGTAATCGACATCCCCGCCGACACGACGGCCGAAAGCCGAGGGACCGCTAGGTGTGGGAGCCGGTGCCGGTGCCGGTGGCGGTGGCGGTGCCGGATTCGGATTCGGATTCGGATTCGGAGGCGGAGCCGGTACGGGCCGACTCGGGGGCCGGTGACTCCGCCGCGGTGGCGATGTTGCGGGCCATGCCGCCGAAGACCGCGGCGTGGAAGGGGGCCACGCCCCACCAGTACGCGTGTCCGGCCAGGCCGTGCGGATGGAACAGGGCCCGCTGCCGGTACACCGTGTGCCCGCGCGCGTCCTCGTCGACGGCCATCTCCAGCCAGGCCAGGCCCGGCAGCCGCATCTCGGCGCGCAGCCGCAGCAGCCGGCCCCGCTGGATCTCCTCCACCCGCCAGAAGTCCAGGCTGTCGCCGGTCCGCAGCCGGTTCGCGTCCCGGCGGCCTCTGCGCAGCCCCACCCCGCCGACCAGCGTGTCCAGCCATCCGCGCAGCGACCAGGCCAGCGGTGAGGAGTACCAGCCGTTCTCGCCGCCGATCGACTCGACCACCCGCCACAGCGCCTGCGGGGACGCCGCGACCGTGCGCTCGCGGTGATCCGTGTAGAGGCTGCCGCCCGCCCAGTCGGGGTCGGTGGGCAACGGGTCGCTGGGGGCGTACGGAGTCGCCGCCGAGGACCACCGGGTGGCCACGTCCGCGTCCTGGACGCGCCGCAGCGCCAGCCGGATCGCCCGGTCGAGGCCGACCGGTCCCTCGGGCGGGTCCGGTACGTACCGGACGATGTCCCGTTCGCCGCAGACCACTTCGTGCCGCAGCGACTCGACGAGCGGGCGGGCGAGGGCGCCCGGCACCGGGGTGATCAGCCCGACCCAGAGGCTGGACAGCCGGGGGGTGAGCAGCGGAACAGGGAGGATGACGCGCTTCGGCAGACCGGCGACTGCGGCGTACCGGCGCATCATGTCCTGGTAGGTGAGGATGTCCGGGCCGCCGATGTCGAAGGTGCGGTTCACGTCGGACGGCAGACGGGCGCACCCCACGAGGAGGCGGAGCACGTCGCGGACGGCGATCGGCTGGATGCGGGTGCGAACCCAGCTCGGGGTCACCATGGCGGGGAGCCGCTCGGTCAGATACCGCAGCATCTCGAACGAGGCCGAGCCGGAGCCGATGATCACCGCGGCTCGCAGTACGGCGGTGGGCACGCCCGAGGCGAGCAGGATGCGGCCCACTTCGGCGCGGGAGCGCAGATGGGGTGAGAGGTCGTGCTCGGCCACGCCGGCCGGGGTCAGCCCGCCGAGGTAGACGATCCGCCGCACCCCGGCGGCATGGGCCTGCTCACCGAAGATCCTCGCCGCACGCCGGTCGGTCGCCTCGAAGCCGCGCCCGGTGCCGAGTGCGTGCACCAGGTAGTACGCGACGTCCATGCCCTCCATCGCCGCGCGCACGGCCGCCTCGTCGGTCACGTCCCCGCGCTGGGCCTCCACCTGCTCGGCCCACGGGTGGTCCCGCAACTTGCCGGGCGAACGGGCCAGACAGCGCACGGAGTGTCCCGCGGCCAGCAGCTCCGGTACGAGCCGGCCGCCGAGGTATCCGGTGGCGCCGGTGACCAGACAGCGCAGCGGCCGGCCGTCGTCGCTCATACGGGTCCTCTCGGGGAGCTCTGCCGTCCTCTCCGAGCCCATGCTTGGCCCCGGGGGCGGGCACCGCAACCGCGCCGGGCGGTTGAGCGGGGCGGAGGACGGCTGTCGCGCACCGCGAGAGGGCCCACCGTGGCGGCATCCCCTCGGCCCGCCCGCCGACGGAAGGGTCAGCCGTGCAGTTCCCGGTAGGCGGCCACCGCGCCCGGGTGGAGGGGGACCGGGCCCGTGGAGATCAGGCTGCGGGCGTCGAGGAACTGGGTGCCGAGGGCCGTGGTGGGGACGAGACGGGTGGCTCGGCGGACCAGGACGCGGGTGAGGGCGGCGGCGATGGGCGGTGGCAGGTCGGGGCGGCACAGCAGGAGGTTGGCCACGCCGATGGTGGTGACCTCGGGCGTTCCCCGGTACGCCCCTGCCGGCACGGTCACCGCCTCCAGGCCGGCGCCCGCCGGTCCCGCCCCCGGCTGTCCGGCACCGGTGCGCAGTCGGGGCAGCAGGTCGGCCAGGGGCAGCAGGCGGATGCCGGGGCGGGTGTCCAGACCGGCCAGCACCGGCAGCGGGACGCCGCCCGCGACCAGCAGGGCGTCGATGGCTCCGGCGCGCATGGCCCGGGCCGCCTGCGGCATCAGCAGGTGGTGGACCCGGACGTCGGTGCCCGGGGTCAGGCCGGCCGCACGCAGCAGTTGGTCCCCGAGCACCGCCCCGCCGGACGCGGGCGCGCCCAGGGACACGGTGCGGCCCGCCAGGTCGGCGACGGTGCGCACAGTCGCGTCGGCGCGCACGGCAAGCTGTACGTAGTTCTCATAGACCCGGCCGATCGCGCGCAGCGGGACCCGGGGGCCGAACGGTGCGGTTCCGCCGTGCGCGGCCCACGCGATGTCGGCCAGGGACAGCGCCACGTCGGCCCCGCGGGCCTGGAGCAGCCGTACGTTGGCCACGCTGCCCTCGCTGTTGACCACCTCGCAGGACAACCGGGGGTAGGCCACGGTGACCTGCTCGGCGAGGAGCCGGCCGAAAGCGGCGTAGAACCCGTCGGGCTCACCGGTCGCGATCCGCAGCCTGCCCTGCGGCCCACGATCGGGCCGCCGTGCGTCGGCTGTCACGGCAGTGGCCAGCAGCCCGGTGCAGGCCGTGCCGAGGACGGCACGCAGCGCCGTACGACGGGAAGCGGGGCGGGAAGCGGGGTGGGCGCGGGGGGCGGTCATGGCGTGGCGCCGCCCGTCGGCAGTGCGACCCGCACCCGCAAGCCGTGTGGCTCGGTCGGGGTGAACGTGACGTGGCCGCCGCGGCCGGCCGTCAGGCGTTCGGCGATCGCCAGGCCGAGGCCGCTGCCGCGTACCGCGCTGTGGCGGTCCGAGCGCCAGAAGCGGGTGCCCGCCCGGGTGAGTTCGGCGGGCGCGAGACCCGGCCCGTCGTCCCGTACCTCGAAGACCGCGTCCGGGCCGTCGGTGTAGCAGCGTGTCTCGACGTGGGCGCCGGCCCCGGCGTACTTGATCGCGTTGTCCAGGAGGATGTCGGCCAGCTGGGCCAGCTCGCCGTCCGTGCAGGGCATGCGGACGGCGGGGCCGGGCACGAACTCCAGCCGGACACCGGCCTGTTCGGCCACCGGCTGCCACAGCTGGGCCTGGGCCGCCGCGACCGCGCTCGCGTCGCACCGCGCTCCCCGGACGTCCGTGACGGACAGCTCGCCGGCCCGGTGCTCGGCGTTCGCGAGGGCGAGCAGGTCGTCGAGGAGGTGCTCCATGCGTTCGAGTTCGGCGGTGACGCCGGTGTAGGTGCGGGTGGCGGAGTCGGGCAGGCGGGACTGGAGCGAGTCGATGCGCAGGCGCAGCGCGGCGAGCGGATTGCGCAGCTGGTGGGAGGTGTCGGCCACCAGGCGGCGCTGCTGTTCCAGGGCGGTGGTCACCGTGTCGGCCATGCGGTTGAAGCCGGTGGCCAGCTGGCGCAGCTCGGGTGGCCCGCCGGCCCGGGCGTGCTCGGCCGGAAGTCCCGCCGCGAGCGCGCCCACGGCACGGTCGAGTCGGTGCAGCGGGCGGACGACCCAGCGGGTGGCCCGGCGGGCCAGGAGCACGCAGGCCGCCGCCACCAGGCCCGCCCCGGCCAGGACCAGGGTCCAGCGCAGCGCGAGGTCGTCGGCGGCGGCCCGGACGGAGGCCCGCAGGACGACCGCGCCGGAGACCCGGGTGCCGGTGCCGACCGGGCGGGCGAGCAGTTTGTCGCCGCGGGACCAGGGGCGCAGCGTGCCGCCGGGGGAGACACGCTGGTTGCGCAGCGCCGCGTCGACGAGGCGGGCGACGGCCGGGTCGGCGGCGCGCATACCGCCGGTCTGCACCACGGGGGCGCGGCCGGCGTCGACGACCACGACCGGCTCACCGTAGAGCTCGGTGTAGCGGGTCACCTCGGCGGTCAGCGCGGCGGTGTCACCGCTCTCGGCGGCGTGGTCGGCGAGGCCCGCGAAACGGTCCAGGTCGGCGGTGCGCGCCGCGATCAGCTGCTGGGTGCGCTGGGACGCGGTGACGCCCAGCAGGGGTATGGCGAAGCCGGCCACCGCCAGCACGGCGAAGGCGAGGACGACCGTCAGGACCCGGGTACGCATGGCCCGCGTCAGCTGCCGAACCGGTAGCCGAAGCCCCGGATGGTGGTCAGCACCCCGGGGCGGCCGAGTTTGGCCCGCAGCTGGGTGAGGTGGACGTCGAGCGAGCGGGAGACGGCGAGGTAGGCGTCGCCCCACACCTCGTCCATCAGCTGCTGGCGGCTGACCGCGGTGCCGGGCCGCGCCGCCAGTACGGCGAGCACCGCGAACTCCTTGGTGGTCAGCCGCACCTCGGCGCCGCCGACCGTCACCCGGCGCGCGTCGAGGTCCACCTCGACATCGTCGGCGCGGACCGTGCGCGGCGCGGGTGCCGAGGCAGCGGCGGGCGAGGCGACGCGGCGGGTGACGGCTTCGATCCGGGCCAGCAGCTCGGCCAGCCGTACCGGCTTGACCAGGTAGTCGTCGGCGCCGAGGCGCAGCCCGCGCACCACCGAGCGCTCGTCGCCGCGCGCGGTGAGGACGACCACCGGCAGGGCGCTGACCGCGCGCAGCTTGCGCAGCACCTCCAGGCCGTCCAGGTCGGGCAGGCCCAGGTCGAGCAGGAGCAGGTCGGCCTGGCGGTGGCGGGCGGGGACGTCCTCGCCGCGCCGCACCCGGGTGGGCAGGTGACCGTGCTCGTACAGGGCCTCGGTCAGCGCACCGGCCACGCCGTCGTCGTCCTCGGCCAGCAGCACCCGCACGGTCGGCCTCCCTCCCGTCAGTTCCGGGCCCCGGTCGCCTCGCTCTCCAGGGGCGATCCGTCCGATGTCTCGCGCATCCGAATGTAGACGAGCAGCGAGACCAGCACGCAGGCGGTGACGTAGTAGAAGTACCAGCTCTCGTGCCCGGCGTTCTTGAACCACAGGGCGATGTATTCGGCGGTCCCGCCGAACAGGGCCACGGTCAGGGCATAGGGCAGCCCGACGCCCAGCGCCCGGATCGAGGTCGGGAACAGCTCGGCCTTCACCACGGCACTGATCGAGGTGTAGAGGGAGCTGACGGCGAGCGGCCCCACCATGAGCAGGAACGCGTACACGGGGTCGCTGGTGCGGGACAGCAGCGTGAGCGACGGTACGACCACCACGGCGCCCAGCGCACCGAACGCGATCAGCATCGGACGGCGGCCCACCCGATCGGAGAGCCGGCCCATGACCGGCTGGAGCACGACGAAGACGAGCAGCGCGAAGAAGTTGATCCAGGCCGCCGTCGGCTTGGCGATGCCGCTGGTGTTGACCATGAACTTCTGGAGATACGTCGTGTACGTGTAGAAGAACAGCGTGCCGCCCATGGTCAGCCCGACGACGACCAGGCACTGCCGGGGGTAGGACAGCAGCAGGCGCAGGCTGCCGCGGGCGGGCCCGTCGCCCTTACCGTCGCCGCCCTCGGCCGCGGCGCGCTCGAAGCTCTCCGACTCGTCCATGCCGCGCCGCAGCCACAGCACGACGATCGCCCCGGCCGCGCCGACCACGAACGCGATCCGCCAGCCCCACGCCTCCATCTGCGCCGCGCTGAGCATCTGCTGGAGGACGATCTGGAGGCCGAGCGCGGTCAGCTGGCCGGCGATCAGGGTGACGTACTGGAAGCTGGAGTAGTAGCCGCGGCGGCCCGGCGAGGCCACCTCCGACATATAGGTGGCCGAGGTGGAGTACTCACCGCCGACCGACAGGCCCTGGAGCAGCCGCGCGGTCACCAGCAGCACCGGCGCCGCGACCCCGATCGAACCGTACGACGGGGTCAGCGCGACGATCAGCGAGCCTGCCGCCATGAGCGTCACCGACAGGGTGAGCGCCGCGCGGCGCCCACGGCGGTCGGCGTAGCGGCCGAGCACCCAGCCGCCGATCGGCCGCATCAGGAAGCCGACGGCGAACACCGCCGCGGTGTTCAGCAGTTGGGCGGTCTGGTCGCCGGAGGGGAAGAAGACCGCGGCGAAGTAGACGCTGAACGCGGTGTACGCGTACCAGTCGTACCACTCGATCAGATTGCCGATCGATCCGCGCACGATATTGCCGGCGACCCTGCGTTCGTCGCGGCGCGGTGTGTGCGCGCGCTCGGTCGTGGTCTGTGTGGCCATCGAGAACTCCCTTGTCTGCGGCCCGGGAGCACACAGAGTCGACGCCGGAGCAGGGCCGCTCAACAGGGCGAACGAAGTCCTAACAGTCCCTTAGGACGTACGACGGGACGTACGCCGGGACGCCTGACCGGTCGTGGACCGGGATGCCTGTGCCGTGGTGCGGGCGTATCGTCCGGTTATGGAACCGCAGGGGTGGCTCGGGGGGTGAGGGCGTGCGGGACACCGCCCGTGCCACGGCCGGGTCGGGCTCGGGTCCGGAGTTGCTGGAGCCCGCCCTGTTGCAAGGCATGCGGGTCACCGGCGCGAACGTCGGCGCGGTGTACCTCCTGCCACCGGGTGAGCGGGTGCTGCGGCTGGCGTTGCTGAGCGGCGTCCCCTGGGAGATCGCGGCGCCGTGGGGGCGGGTCGCGCTGGGCGCCACGACTCCGGTGGCCGACGCCCTGCGCGAGAGCCGGACGGTGTGGCTCGGCAGCCAGGAGGAGCTGGCCCGCCGCTACCCGCAGCTGGCGCTCGTGCTGCCCCACCCCTTCACGCTGGCCGCCGCGGCGATCAGCACCGACGGCACGGTGTGGGGCGGGCTCGTCCTTCAGTGGCCCGGCTCGCACACCGATGAGCTGGCCCCGGGGGAACAGGACGCCATCGACGACCTGTGCAGCCGTCTCGGCGAGCTGCTGCGGATGGCCGCCGACAGCGGCCGGCCCGTGCTGCCGGGGCCCGAACCGCGTCTGGTGCCGCCGCCGGAGGTGCGGGCGGTGGCGCCCTCCGAGGCGCAGGCGGCGGTCGACTTCGCCGAGCGGCTGGACGGGGGCTGCTGCGCCCTCGGCCCGGACGGCCGGATCACCTTCGTCACCAGCACCGCCGCGGACCTCCTCGGCACCGGCGTACCCGACCTCCTGGGCGCCCGGCCCTGGGAGGCGCTGCCGTGGCTGAACGCCCCTGTCGCCCAGGACCGCTACCGGGCCGCGGTGTTCAGCCGCCGCCCGACGTCCTTCACGGCCGTGCGCCCACCGGACCGCCGGCTGTCCTTCCGCCTGAACCCAGACGCCTCCGGCATCAGTGTGCGCATCCTCCCCGTCGCCGACGCCCGCGGCCCCGGCCCTCCGGCGGAGCCGCATCCCGCGCCGGGCGACGCCACGAACCGGGCCGCCGCGCTGTACCACTTCATGCATCTGGCGGCGACGCTCACCGAGGCCGTCGGGGTGCGGGACGTCGTCGAACGGGTCGCCGACCAGGTGCCGCACGGCACCGGGGCCAAAGCCCTGGCCCTGATGACCGCGGAGGAGGGCCGGCTGCGGATCATCGGTCACCACGGCTACGACGCCGAGCTCATGAGCCGTTTCGACGCCGCGCCGCTGACCTCGGACACCCCGGCGGTGCACTGCCTGACGACCGGAGTCCCCAGCTTCTTCGCCACCTTCGCCGACCTCCAGCGCGCCCATCCGCCGGCCGTACTCCAGGACGACATGGCCGCCTGGGCCTTCCTGCCGCTGATCACCTCCGGCCGCCCGGTCGGCTCGCTCGTCCTCGCCTACGACCGGCCGCACCCCTTCGCCCCCGAGGAGCGCGCCCTTCTCACCTCCCTCGCCGGTCTGATCGCCCAGGCCCTGGACCGGGCCGGCCTCTACGACGCCAATCAGCGGCTCGCCCACAGCCTCCAGGCGGGCCTGCTGCCGCACGCCCTGCCGGAGGTGGCCGGACTCGAGGTCGCCGCCCGCTATCTCCCGGCCGGCCGCGGCATGGGCATCGGCGGCGACTTCTACGACCTGATCCGCCTCGACGGCACGACCGCCGCCGCGGCCATCGGCGACGTCCAGGGCCACAATGTGCAGGCCGCCGCCCTCATGGGCCAGGTGCGCACCGCGGTGCACGCCACCGCCGGCTCCCCTCCCGGGGAGGTCCTCGCCCGGACCAACCGCCTGCTCACCGATCTCGACCCCGGCCTGTTCACCAGTTGTCTCTACGCCCATCTGGACCTCGCCCGGCACAGCGCGTGCCTGGCCGGCGCGGGCCATCCGCCGCCGATCCTGCGGCACCCCGACGGACGCACCGAGGTGCTGCGTCCGCCGCCGGGTCTCCTGCTCGGCATCGACCCCGACGCCACCTACCCGGCCACCGAGATCGCCCTGCCGCCGGGCACCGTCCTGCTCCTGTACACCGACGGCCTGGTCGAGGTCCCCGGCGCCGACCTCGACGAGGTCACCGACGCCCTCGCCGAACGGTTCGCCCGGGCCGGTGGCCTGGAGGTGGAGGCCCTCGCCGACGCCCTGGTCCACGATGCCGAGCAGCACGCCCACCGCAGCGACGACATCGCGCTGCTCCTCGTGCGGGCGCGGTAGGGGCGGGCGACGGAACCCGCGGGCGGCGCCGCGAGCGGCCCCCCGGCGGGGTGCCGGCGGGTCAGCGGTCGACGTCCCGATGCCGCGGTGCCGACAGCTCGTCGAGCGCCTCGTCGAGGCTCTCGTCGGGTGCCAGCCGGGTCAGGGCCTCCTTCAGGCCGTCGCAGACCTTCTCGATCTCACGGATCGTACGGCCGCGCTCGGCGAGGATCGCCGAGAGCAGCAGGGCGGTCAGCGACATGGTGCCGTTGAACGCCTGGAGGATGACCATCTGGGCGAGCAGATCCTGATCGGCGAACGGGCCCGCTCCCGTGGCTCCCGCGTGGATGGCGATCACGGAGGCGATCAGCACGCACGAGGCGGCGCCGGGCAGCTGGAAACGGAACGCCGCCCAGATCACGAACGGGACGACCAGGAAGAGCAGGTTGATCGCGCTGTGTGTGGCCACGTACGCGGCGGCCGTCGTGCCGCAGACCAGGGCCACCGCCTCGGCCTGGCGCAGAACGGGCACGCCGCGCGGCCACCGGGCGTCGCGCGCGGCCAGCAGCAGCGGCGCGATGAGCAGGACACCCGTGGCGTCGCCCGTCCACCACACCGACCAGGTGGGCCAGAAGTCGTCGGCGGCGAGCGCATCGGAGGCCACGAGAGCGCTGGTGCCGATCGTCGCGCTGAGCACCATCCCGAGCAGGGCGCCGAGGAAGACCAGCGCCAGCGCGTCCTGGAGCCGGTCGAGCGCGGGACGGAATCCCACGCGCCGCAGGAGGAGACAGGCGCACACCGGTGCCAGCGTGTTGCCCGCCGTGATGGCGAGCACCGGGAGGATCGACGGGCCGAGGGTCACGTTCACCAGGAACGCGCCGAGCGCCACGGCCGGCCACCAGCGCAGCCCCCACAGCAGCAGTACGACGAAGGCGATGCCGGTGGGCGGCCAGAACGGCGTGACCTGCCCGCGCACCAGCTCCTGCTGGAGCCCGAGCCTGGCGCTGGCGTAGTAGGCGGCCACCACGACGACCAGCCGTGCCGCCTGAACGGCGTACGACCGCCGCCGTGCCCTGCGGGCCGCGTCCTCGCTTGCCGCTCCGGCCGGTGGCCGGGTCGGGGGCGGCGGCCCGCTGCCGGGGCCGGCCGGGCCCCGCATGCCGCTCACCTCCCGCCCGGCCGGTGCTCCTCGAGCCCTCCGTACCGAAGGACGAGGACCGCGGCGTCGTCGCTGTGACCGGTGGCGTCCGCCACCTTGATGATCCGGGCGGCCAGTTCCTCCGGGTCGGTGCCACAGGCGCCGCCCGCCAGCGCGGCGACCCGCTGGAGCCCCTCCTCGATCGGGTAGCTCGGCCCCTCCACCAGCCCGTCGGTGAGCAGCACGAACGCGCCCACCTCGGTCAGTGACCGCACGGTCGACGGGTAGGTCTCACCGGCCTGGATGCCCAGCGGCAGACCGCCCGCGTTGAGCACGATGTCGCGACGGCCGTCGGCGGTGGCCCAGACGGCGGGCACATGTCCGGCGCGGGCGTCGACGAGCTCCCCGGTGGCGGGGTCGTAGCGCAGAAAGGAGCAGGTCACGAAGAGGCCGGAGTTCATGGCGACGAGCAGGTCGTTGGTGCGTCGGAGCACTTCGGCCGGGTCCGTGGTGGCGGTCGCGACGGCCCGCAGACAGGTGCGCACCTGTCCCATGAGGGCCGCTGCCTCGACGTCGTGTCCCTGCACGTCCCCGATCGCGAAGCCCGCCGAGCCGTCCGGCATGAGGAAGCCGTCGTACCAGTCACCGCCGATGTCCAGCCCGGCCCGTGCGGGCGCGTACCGGCCCGCCGCCCGCAGCCGGGGCAGCACCGGCAGCTCGGCGGCGAGGACCTGCCGCTGAAGGGCGGCGGCGAGCTCCACCCGGGCCTGCTGGAACTTGATCCGGTCCAGGACCCGGCCGGTCAGGTCGCCGAGCGTCTGGAGGAGATCTCCGGAGCCTCCGGGCGAGGCGGGGCGACGGTGAGCCATGGCATCACACTCCGGGTTCCTGCGGAGTTGCGCCATTTATGACGATTTTTAGGTTACCCGCTCGGCCCGGTCCCACCGGCCGCCCTACCCGATCTCGACCACCCGGGCCCACGCGGGCGGCATGTCCGGCACGTACTCCGGATCGTCCTCGTCCCACGACCCGGCCGACCGCGTCCGCGGGAACAGGCCCACCACCGTCCGACAGGGCGGGCGCGAGCTCGGCCACGGGGTCTGACCGTCCGTGAGGGCGACGATCACATCGGGGCGGGGCCGGATGCGCAGCGCCCGGGCGAAGCCCGCCCGCAGATCCGTGCCGCCGCCCCCGGCCAGCGGTATGCCCTCGGCGCGGCACAGCCGGTGCACGCCCCCGGCCGCCGCGTCGCACGGCACCACGCTGACCAGGTCACGCCGCCCGCCCACGGCACGGGAGATCGCGGCGACCTCCAGCAGCGCGCTGCCCAGTTCGGCGTCGCTGACCGAGCCGGAGGTGTCGATGACGACACCGACATGGGGCGGCCTGCGCCGCAGGCTCGGCAGCACGACGCCGGGCACCGAGGTGGAGCGCCGCGAGGGGCGGCCGTAGGTGTAGTCGTCACCGGCACCGGGTCCGCCGGCCGCCGAGCGCACGGCGGCGCCCAGCAACTCCCGCCACGGCTGCGGCGGATGGAAGACCTCCTGCGCCCATCGGTGCCATCCCCGCGAGGCGCTGCCCGGGCGCCCGGTGATGCCCTGCGCCACCCTGAACCGGACCGCGTCCCGTTCCTGCGCGCTCAGGCCGTGCGCGCCGTCCCCTCCCAGGTCCCACTCCCGTTCCAGCCCGTCGGCCCCGCTGCCGCAGTCCAGCCAGGCGAGCTCCTGCATGCGCGGCCCGAGCCGGAACTGCCGCAGGTAGTCCTCCATCAGCTCGCCGTCCGACAGCAGCAGGTCCGCCGGTGTGACAGAGCCCTCGGGGCGGGCCAGCCCGTCGCCGTACACGTCGTCGTTGATCTCGCAGTCCGCCGCGATGTTCATCCGCAGCCGCTCCCCCGGGCCGGTCAGCCCGCGCTCACGTGCCACGCGGTCGCTGCGGCCATGGTGGTCGCGCAGCAGATGCGACACCTCGTGCACCCACACCGCGGCCAGCTCCTCCACCGGCGTCCGGTCCACGAACCCCGGCGAGACATAGCACCGCCAGTAGCGGTCGACGGCCATCGTGGGCACCCGCCGCGACTCCACTACGTGCAGGGCGAAGAGCGCCGTGGCCAGATAGGGCCGGACACGGGCCGCGTGGAGGCGGGCGGCGAAGAGCTTGCCGCGGTCCAGAGGCCGGGGTTCCGGCTTGGGTTCCGGCTGGGGTTGCGGCTGGGGTTCCGGCGGGCGCGCCGTTGCCTCGGTACTCATCGCCCCGCCTTCGCCGCGAGGGCCGCCGTCCGCTCCGCTGCCTGATCCGCCCGGCGGGACAGGCCCACCACGCCCGCCAGCCCCTCGATGGCCGCGGGCACGTCCCAGTCCTCCTGCCGCAGCGCGGCGAGGGTGGAGGCGGGGACCACGACCAGGTCCGGCGCCCCCGTCTCCACCGCCCGCACGAGCAGCGCCCACGCCGCGTCCCAGCGGGACTTCTCCGGGCGCGCCCGGACCGCCGCCACGACCCCGTCCAGCGCGGCCTGCCGCAGATCCCCCCGCTCGGGAAGCCGTGCGCCCGCCGGGTCGGCGAGCAGCAGCTCGGGGTCCGGCAGATCCATCCGGTCCACGCTCGCCAGCAGTTCCAGCCCCGGACCGTCCCCCACCGTGCCCCGCACCAGCAGCGAGAGCACCTCACGGGAGGAACCGGCGGCGTGCGCGAAGGCGATCAGCCGCTGCGTCATCTCCCAGCTCCGCGGGGACGGCCATGCCCCGCCCCGCCGTGTCTCGCTCTCGGGCAGCCGGTGCACCAGCCCCGGCCGTCCGGAGAGCAGCCCGCACACCGCGCGCCGGGCGAAGTCCACGGCCGGCGCCAGCCTGTCCGGGTCGAGCCGCGGCAGGGCGGCACGCGGCCAGGTCCCGCCGAGTCCGCGTACGACGACCTCGTGGTCGTGGGCCCACTGGAGGTGGACGAACCGGTTGGCCAGCGGCGCGCTCAGTTCCCAGCCGTCGGCCGCCGAGGACCGCGGGTTGGCCGCGGCCACGATCCGCACGCCCGCCGGCAGCCTCAGCGCACCGACCCTGCGCTCCAGCACGAGCCGCAGCAGCGCGGCCTGCACGGCCGGCGGCGCGGTGGACAGCTCGTCCAGGAAGAGCAGCCCCCGCCCGGCCTTCACCAGCCTTACGGCCCAGTCCGGCGGGGCCATCGGGACGCCCTGTTCGGCGGGGTCGTCACCGACGACGGGCAGCCCCGAGAAGTCGGACGGCTCGTGCACGCTCGCGATCACGGTGGTCAGCGGGAGGTCCAGCGCGTCGGCGAGCTGCGTCAGGGCGGCGGTCTTGCCGATCCCCGGCTCACCCCAGAGCAGCACCGGGAGATCGGCGGCGACGGCCAGCGTGAGGGCCTCCAGCTGGGCGTCGGGGCGCAGTTCGGTGGTGGTGTCGCCAAGGAGGGCCAAGAGGTCGGCGGCCACGTCGAGTTGGGAGGAAACTGGCATATGAGGTCACCTTGTGGGTCGTGGGGGACCGCGGTCCCCGGAAGAGAGGTCGGCGCAGAGAGGTCGGGCCGAGACTTCGGGCAGGGAGGTCGGCGCAGAGAGGTCCGGCCGGTCAGTGCCGGGCCGGTCAGTGCAACGTCGCGTGGCGCGGGCGAGCCCGGTCCGGACGGGGGCGGCCACGCTCAAGCTCGTCGTAGCGAAACCGCCCCGGTCCGGGGCCGGTCAGCCCGGCCCTGAACAGTCCGTAGGTGACGCGTTGCCGCGCGACCGCCTCCAGTTCGTCCCGCAGCGCCCCGTCCCGCAGCACCGCGTCCGGGCCCAGCAGTCCCTCCACGATGGCCAGCGCGCCGCGGATGTCGCCGTGCGAGAGGCGTTCGCGGACGTCGGGCAGACAGGCGGGACGGCGATGTGCCTCGTCGATGGCCTGGAGACAAGGGAGCGGTGTGCCGGTCAGGGCGGCCAGCAGTTCCTCCCGCCGGACCTCCGCGGGATCGTGGTCCAGCGGCGCGAGGACGCCGTCGACCAGCCCGATCCGGTGCACGGCCCCCCGGCACTCGACGAGGCACGGCTGCCCCGCCTCAGCCGTGGACCGGGACGGCGAGGGCTGCGAGACCGGCGAGGACCGCGAGGCCCGGTCCGGTACGAGGGCCTCGGCGACCAGCGGATGCAACCGGTCGGCGTCGATCGCACCGGCCCGGAGCAACTCCAGATCGGGCAGCACCCAGGTCGCCGCGTCGGGGAGCACCGGCAGCGCCCGGGCCCGGCCCTTGCCAGAAGACGTACGGGACTTGGCGACACCCCCGCCCCCCACCTCCAGCACCAGCCGATGCCGGCCGCCCAGCCGCACGAGCACGGCACCGGCGTCCCGCCCTTCGGCGCGCAGCAACATCCGCGCCTCGTCCGCCCACCGTCCGACGGCACAGCGACGCCCGTACGGCACGGTGGCGGACAGATCCGGATCCGGGCCGGGCGGGCCCTCGGGGTTCAGGTCGGGCAGGTCGGGGAGGTCACTGTGGCCAAGAAGCCCGCTCCCAGCCCGTATCCGCAGCTCACCGGCCCTGCGCGCATCCCACAGATGGCGATGCAGATCGAGCCGGAAGCGCCGGTTGGGCCTTGGATGCGGATACGGATACGGATACGGATGCGGATGCCGGCAGGCCCCGCCCCCGAGTCCACCGCCACCACCGCTCCCGCCCCGGGCCCCGCTCCACAGGGCAAGGCTGATCCGCTGCCCGGCATCGGCCCACGCCGGGGCGGTCCGCACCACGAGACACAGCGGGCGATCGCGCGCCCGCCCTCCGCCACCGCCACGGCCACCGCCACCACCCTCGCCACGGCCGTACTCGGCGAGCGCGAGGGTCAGTCCCGGTCGCAGCAGCCCGTCGGGCGCGATCCGCGGCATGTGCCAGCGCAGCAGGTCGGGGGCGAGCTTCCGCAGGTCGTCCCGCACCAGCCGGGCGGTCTCCCGGCCGTGGTCGCGGGCCACGGAACGCAGATCGAGATCGACGTCGAAGCCGGCGGCGGCACAGGCCCCCGCCCAGTCCCCGGTGAGCCGACGGGCGGCAGCGGTCTCGATCATGGAGGCCGGCACGGCGAACTCGCGCACGCGCGGCCAGAAGGAAAGTTCGGAGAGCCGGGAGTTCCCGTTCGCGTCCTGAGTGCCCATCAGCACTCACCTTGCGCGGACAGGACCCCCAATCCGGTGTTCGAGTCAGTCGTCATCACGGGCGAGCGTAACGCCGCCACCGTCCGAACCGCCAGGGAATTCCCCCGCTTTCACCGCCGTCCTCATCCCCGCCCTCATCGCCGGCCTGAGGCCCGGAGTCCACCCGCGCCCGGGCCCACCGAGGGTGCGGCGGTCCCGGTGTCCGTCGGCTCGGCGGTGGGGAGCGAGCCGCTCGGCGTCGGAGGTCCCTGGGTCCTGCCGCTGGTGGGTGTGGGGGAGTCGGACGGTTCCGGCGGCACCGTCGGGGTAGGGGTCCCGGCTTCGGTGGACGACATCGAGGGGGTGGGGGCCGGGGACGGTTCGGTGGGGGGCGTGCGGGTGCTCGTCGGGGCGGGGGCGGGGGCCAGCGGAGGCACCGGGGAGGCGGGGCCGTCCGGCCGCGCGAAGTACAGCGGTACGGCGACGAGGGCGGCGACCGCACAGGTCGCGCCCAGCCCCGCCGCCGTGCGCAGCAGCCGGCGCCGGGACGCCCTCCGGCGGATCGCCTCGTAGCGGCCGGGCGGTGCGGCGAGGTACTCGGTGGACGGGGCCCCCAGGATCACCGCCAGAGGGTCGTCGGCGGCGGACTCCACGCCCTCCTCGTCGCCGTCAAAGCGTGTGGTCAAGGCTTCTCCTCAGATGGACGCGGAGCAGTTCACGGGCCGCGTGGAGGTCGGCCTTGACGGTTCCTTCCTTGCGTCCGGTGAGCACGGACACCTCCCGGATCGGCATGTCGGCGTAGTAGTGGAGGAGGATCGGGACGCGCAGTCGTTCCGGCAGGGACTGCACGAGCAGCCGTACGGAGGGGTCCGCCTGTTCCGTGTGGGAGTTGACCGCGGCCTCCGTCGTGACCCGCCGCATCGCCTTGCGTTCGCGCTCCAGTTTGCGCCAGTGGTCCCGGACCAGGTTGGCCGCGGTGACGTAGAGGAAACCGCGCGGTTCCTCCACCCGGCTCCAGCGCGCCCACAGCCGGGTGAACGCCTCGGAGGCGATCTCGTGGGCCGTCTCGTCGTCGTCGACGAGCCGGCGGCACCAGCCGGCGAGGCGCGGATAGAGGGCGGCGAACAGCTCGGACGCTGCCGTGTCGCGGGTCCGTTTCAACGCTCTCCAGGTCGTGAGGAAGCCTGCACCAGAAGGGATGCCGGGCCGCCGGCGTACGTTCCGTGGCCCGGCACCGGATTCGTGCCGCGGAGCTTCAGGGGGAGGTGGAGCTCAGCTCGGCGAAGACGATCACGTTGTCGCGGTACTCGTCGCCCTCGCGCGGGCCCCCGCAGGTGATCAGCCGCAACTCCGGCCTGGCCACGTCCCCGTAGACGTCCTCGGCCGGGAAGTCCGCCTTGGCCACGGTCCGTACGGCGGTCACGGCGAACTCCGCCGCCGTGCCGTCCTCGCGGCCCACCACGATGCGGTCGCCCCGGCGCAGGCGGTCCAGCCGGCGGAACACCCCGTCCCCGTACGCGCCCACCGTGACATGGCCGAGGACGACGGACGGGCCGACCTGGCCCGGTGTCGGCGAGTGCCGGTACCAGCCGGCCCGGTCATGGGCCGTGATCGGCGGCACCTGCACGGTGTTGTCCGGCGCCAGCCCCAGCCGCAGGAACGGGGTGTCGACCGCGATCGCCGGGATCCGCAGGCGGATTGGGACCGAACGGCCCAGGGCCCGGGGCGGGTTCGCGGCGGTCGGGGGCGACGCGTCCTGCGCGGACGTCTGCGCTCCCCGCCGTCTGCGGGAACCCGCCCGCGTGTCCTGCTCCGTCGCCTCGCCCGCGCAGCCCACCAGCAGGGTGGCCAGCGTCGCCGTGCCGAACGCGCGCCTGGACAGCGGCGTCATCCCTCGTTGGCCCTCCGACGCCGGACGACGAACGTCGTGGCGCCCCCGGCGAGCAGAAGCGCAGCCGCTCCCCCGCCGGCCAGTCCGCCGCCGAAGCTGCCGGATCCCGAGTCGGACGCGGTCACGCCGGTGTCGGGCGCCCCGGACGGGACGCGGGAGACCTGGCCGTCGCCGGGCGCCCGGGTCGGTTCGGCGGACGGCGGCGCCGTCGGGGTGGGGGACGCGCTGTCGCCGGGCTCGGCGCTGGGCGTGGGGGTGGCGGAGGGGGCGCTGGTCGGCGCGCTGGGGGACGGGGTGGGCGAGCTGGGGGCCGGGGTCGGCGAGCTGGTCGTGGCGAAGGCGGGGGCGGCGCTCGCCAGCAGGGCGGTGCAGGTCAGTGCCACGGCACTGAGGACGGTACGGCGCATCGGGTGGCTCTCTTTCGTCGTTCGCCCGGTCTGCGGCGGGCTGGGTGACGGGTCGAGCGAAGAGACGACGCGGCTGCGGGGCCGGTTGTAAAGAGATGGCAAAGCCCGGCGGACCGTACGATGAGGCCGTGATCGCGCGTGCCCCGCAGCACCGTGCGCCGCGGCTTCCGATTCCGGGGCCGTGGCGCCTGCTTGTGCTGCTCGGGCTGCTCGCCGGGCTGTTCGGGATGCACGGCCTCGCGCCCGGTGGCGCCGTCGCCGTGTCCTCCCCTCACCCGCACGCGAGTGCCACAAGCGCCCCGGCGCCGCTGACGACCGACGAGTCCGTCTGCCACGGCGGCGCCATGGGCGGCGGTCATGCCCGGCACGCCGATCCGACCTGCGCCTCCGGTGCCGTCGGCGCCGGCCCGGTGCTGCCGGCCCTCGTGCCCGACCCGTCCGGGACGGCCGTGGCGGTCGCCCTCGACGGCCGGTTCGTGGCCGGGGCGCCGGAGGGCGGGCGCGCGCCTCCCTCGCTGGCCGAACTCCAGATCCTGCGCACGTAGGACAAGGCCGAGCCGTCCCCGTCACCGACGGGCGCACGGCACTCAGCCATGTCCGCGCCGCGACTCGACGCCGCGGCGATTCACGCACTTCGCAGGAGCTCTCAGCATGACCAGCACACGAACCCTGGTCCGTCGCGCCGCCCTGGCCGCGACGGCCGTCACCGCCACCCTCGCCCTCGCCGCCTGCGGTGGTGACGACGGCGGCAGCGGATCCGGCACCGCCGCCGGGAAGCCGACCTCGCCGACCGCCGGGACCGGCGCCCACAACGACCAGGACGTCGCCTTCGCGCAGGGCATGATCACGCACCACCGACAGGCCCTGGAGATGTCGGAGTCGGCCGCCGGCCGGGCCTCCTCGGCCAAGGTCGAGGACCTCGCCGCCCGCATCGAGCGGGCCCAGGGGCCGGAGATCGAGAAGATGTCGGGGTGGCTGAAGACCTGGGGCGAGGAGGTGCCCTCCGCGACCCCCGGCGCGGACCACTCCGGCGGGCACACCGGCGGTGGTTCCGGCGGTTCCGGCGGTACCGGTCATTCGGGCATGGCCGGAATGATGGACGCCGAGGACATGACTCGGCTGATGAAGGCATCCGGCAAGGACTTCGACACCCTGTTCCTCACCCTGATGATCGAACATCACGAGGGCGCCGTGGAGATGGCCACGACCGAGAAGGCCAAGGGCGCCTACGGCCCCGCGACCGAGCTGGCGGACGCCGTCATCACCGGCCAGACCGCCGAGATCCGGGAGATGAACAAGCTGCTGGGCAAGAGCAACGGCTGACACCCGCCGGACGGTGGGCCCGGTCCGCGCGAGCGCCCGGGCCCACCACCCCGCCGCGCAGTGCCCCGGAACGCGGGGCCGGTCGTCCTTGCGGGAGCTTATTCACCCGTTTCGGTGATAATTGGGGCATGAGTACGGCGACGTTTGTACTAGCGGCCACGTCGAGTGAAGTACTCAACGTGATCGCCGCCTTCGTGGGTGGCCTGTTCATCGCCGGCGCACTGGTCTGGGCCGTGCAGCTGGGCATGCGGGTCCGTGATCGCGAGCTGCCCCGGCCCAAGGCCGAGGAGCAGCCGCACCTTCCCGACACCGGTCCGGTCCATGAGGTCCGCGAGGTGCGGGAACCGGACGAGGTGCCGCACGCGACGGGCCGGGAGCGCCTCCTGCCGCACGAGCTGCACCACGCGGGCAGCAGGCGCAGCGAGGACCAGCATCGCAAACGCTGGCTTCCCGGCAAGAGCGGTTCCTTCGGCGGCGGCGGCATCGGGAACGCCTAGCCCGTAGCCCGTAGCCCGGCGATCAAGCGGAATCGGACGGCGTGCCGTCGGACCGGCGCGAGCCGAGCGCGCCGCCGTTCGACACGTCCGGGGCCATGGCGAGGGCCAGGATCACGAAGAAGTCGATGCCGACCATGATCACGGACCAGGCAGGCGTGTACGGCAGGAAGAGGAAGTGCAGCACCAGGCCCAGGGACGCCACGAAGATACCGGTGACCCGGGCCCACCAGGCGCCCTGGAGGATGCCGTAGCCGACCATCGCCACCACCGCGCCGAGGACGAGCAGCGTCCAGCCCCACCCGGTGAGGTTCATTTCGTAGACGTAGTCGCCGATACGGCCGTACACGTCGTCCTCGGCGATGGCCGAGATGCCCTGGAGGATGCCCAGCAGACCGTTCACCAGCATCAGCACACCGGCGAAGACGAGTCCGCCGGTGGCCCAGCCGGTGGCGGGGGCGGGCGTGGTGCTGGGCGTCGGGACCGGTCCGCCCTCGGCCCACGGGCGGTCGGTGTGGGCGGCGGACGATCCGGGAGCGCCGGAGGAACCGGGGGCTCCCGAGGAGCTGTGGGCCGCGTCGGTCGCATGCGGCGGCGGCTGCGACTGCGGCTGCTGCTGGCTCATGGCTGCCGTACCCCACTTCTCACGTGTCGTCTTCCGACCGTGTTCCGTGTCGTGTTCTGCGGTCGGTATCGGTCGGTACGACCATCTGTTCGCCCGGGGGCGGCCACCACGGGGGACGGGCCGATCGGGTGACGACCGGGGTGCGGGCTCGGCCGCCCGGACCTTCACTGAAGGAGCACCCCGTGCAGCCGGCTCCCGCCCCGGACCGGACCACACCGCACCCGCTGGGAGGCGTCATGCCCGGTCACCGAACGCGTCACCGGACGCGGTGGACGACGACCACGCTCCTCGCGACGACCGCCGTGGCCGCCGCGCTCCTGACCGCCTGCTCCGAGGAGGACACCCCGTCCTCGGTGGCCAGCAAGGCGGCGTCGGCCTTCGCCTCGGCGACCGCGGAGGCGGGCAGCAAACTGGACGACATCAAGGGCGGCGTCGACGCCAGGAGCGCGGTGCGGCTGGGCGATCCGACGACCGACGCCGACGGCCGGACGACCGTCGAGGTCACCGCACGGAACACGACCGACTCGACGAGGTCCTTCGCCACACAGGTCGACTTCCGGGACGAGGACGGCAATCTGCTGGACGCGGTCGTGGTGACCGTGGCCGACGTGGCGGCGGGCGAGTCGGGCACCGGCACCGCGCGCAGCACGCGTGATCTGGGCGGGGAGATCCGGGCGGAGGTGGCGCGGGCGGTGCGCTACTGAGGGTCTGCGGTGCACTGCTGAGGGGCTGCGGTGCGCTACTGATCCTGAGGGTCTAGTGAGTGCCGTCGGCGCCCGGGCTGCCCGGTCGAGGCCGCAGCGGGTCGCCTTCGCTGTCCGACACCGTGTCCGGCTGTGCCGTGCCGGAGCCCGCCACGATGATGTTGATCTGCTCGCTCGTCGCGCTGACGCCGTTCAGGGAGGCCGTCGCCTGGAGGCGGCCCGGGCCGGGTGTGAGGGCCAGGCCCGGTACGCAGGACCAGCTGCCGTCGGGCTCGGCGGTGGTCGCGCAGACCTCGTTCTCCGCCGCGTCGCGCACCGTCACCTGGGCGCCCGGATAGGCCGTCCCCGACGCCTGCGGTGAGGTGCCCAGCGGGACGCCCGAGTGGGGGCGGGACAGGGTCGGCGCGGGCAGCCCGACGGTCACGGTGCAGCTGCCCCGGCCCCGCACCGCGCCCTTCGCGTCCCTGAGGACCAGGGTGCAGTCGGGCAGCAGGGTGCCGGGCTCGGCGTCCGGGCTGACCGACAGGACGAAGGGGAAGGTACGGCCCTTCCACGCCTCCCCAGCTGCCGCGTCCCCGGCAGCCGCATCCTCGAACACCTCCTCCCCGACCGCCGCCTGCGCACCCGGCTCGCCCGCGGAACCGGACGCGTGCTCCCGTGCCGTGTCGGTCGCCCCCACGAAGGTGTACGTCGCGCTGCCCCCGCCGAGCGCCACCGAGGCCCGGTATCCGCGCGCGGCGAACGGCGCGCCCGTCACCCGTGTCTTCGCCGGCGCCGTCAGCGTCAGTGTGGAACCCGCCTTCAGCGCCGCCCCGTTGTAACCACCGACCTCGACGATGCCCTCCCGTCCGGGCTCGATGGTCGCCCCTGCCCACAACTCCCGCTCGACAGGCCGGGGTCCACCTACTCCGAGGCCGCCCCCGACGACCTCCCCGAGGCCGTCACCGACCGCCCCCACACCACGGGTGACCACCCCGAAGGCGCCCTCCCCGCCGTACGCCGTACCGGACAGCAGCAGCACGCCCGCCATGGCGAGCGACCCGAGCGTCGTCGTCTTCCAGGACCTGCTCATAGTCGGCAGAGCTCCTCACAGGCGGATCGGCAACAGCACTGACTGCGATTCTCACGGCCTCGCTCCGCGCCTGACGTGCGTTGTTCGGCCGTCCGGGACAGGACCGCGGCATGCACCACCCGTCCGGGCGCCGGGGGGGCGGCCGGCGAGGTCAGCCGCCCGCCCCGGGCTCCGGGTGCCGTACGGCGCGCTTGACGTCCTCCTCCACCTCGTTGCGCGAAGTGCCCTGCTCCTTCGCGTAGTCGGTCACCGCGCTCTGCACATCGCGGGCGAGGTCGCGCCAGGCCCGCCAGGCGGTCTCGTAGGTCTCGGTCTGGAGCTGGGTCCACGGTGTGTGGGCGGGCGGCCCGTAGCGCTCCCGTAGGTCCTCGACCCCGATGTGCGCCTGGTCAGCCGCCCGCTGCATCGCGACGAGCTCGTCGAAGGTGCGTGCCACGCGTCCGGATCCTCGGCCGGTCGGCCCGCCCCGTCCGCCGCGCCACGCGAACCCTCCTCGCCTCTCACTCAGACGGGTCGGCCCGTGCCGCCACCCGGACCCCGGGCCGGCCGCCCGCGCCGGCCTACGCCAGCCACACGGTCGTGTCCGGTGCCAGCCGTCCGTCCGCCAGTGGACCGCTGCCGAGCAGCACCTCCCCCGGCGGCAGCTCCACCGCCGCCCCGGACAGGTTCGTGACGCACCGCCAGCCGTCGGTGCGGGCGAAGTGCAGCACTCCGGGCGGGGCGTCCGGCGCCCAGTGGAGTTCCTCGCCCGCCAGCAGCTTGCGGCGCAGCCGCAGGGCGGTGCGGTAGAGCTCCAGGGTGGAGCCCTCGGTGCCGTCCTGCGCGTCCACGGCGTACGCCGCGAAGCTCGACGGCTGGGGCAGCCAGGACCCGCCGGTGCCGAAGCCGTACGAGGGTCCCGTCGTCGTCCACGGCAGCGGCACCCGGCAGCCGTCGCGCCCCTTGCGTACGCGTCCCGTCTGTTCCCAGATCGGGTCCTGGAGGACCTCGACAGGCAGGTCGGCGACCTCGGGCAGGCCGAGTTCCTCGCCCTGGTAGACGTACGACGATCCGGGCAGCGCCAGCATGAGGAGGGTCGCGGCGCGGGCGCGGCGCAGGCCCGCGGACTCGTCGACCGCCGGTGCGTGGCCGCCGGACAGCAGCCAGGCGTTGTCGTCGGTGTCGGGCGGGAGCATCAGTCGGGAGGTGTGGCGGACGACGTCGTGGTTGGAGAGGACCCAGGTGGCCGACGCTCCGGCGGAGCGGGCGGTGGCGAGCGACTCGGTGATGATCCGGCGCAGTTCGTCCGCGTTCCAGCTCGCTTGCAGATACTCGAAGTTGAACGCCTGGCCCAGTTCGTCCGGGCGGGCGTACAGGGCGCGGCGGGCGCTCGGGTTGACCCAGGCCTCGGCGACCGCCATGCGGGGCGGGCGGTAGGCGTCGAGGATCTTGCGCCAGTCGCGGTAGATCTCGTGGACCTCGTCGCGGTCGTAGAAGGGGTGGGTGCCGGGCGGGAAGTCCGGGAGGGCGTCCTCGCGGCTCAGCTCGGGAGTGCCGAGGTCGCGCAGCGGCTCGTCGAGGTCCTTGGCGAGCGCGTGCGCGACGTCGACCCGGAAGCCGTCCACGCCGCGGTCGGACCAGAAGCGCAGGGTGGTGCGGAAGTCGGCGCGGACCTCCTCGTTCCGCCAGTTCAGGTCCGGCTGCTGCGGGGTGAACAGATGCAGGTACCACTGTCCGTCGGGGACCCGGCGCCAGGCGCTGCCGCCGAAGACGGACTGCCAGTCGGTGGGCGGGAGTTCGCCGTGCGGGCCGCGGCCGGCCCGGAAGACATAGCGGTCACGGGCGGCCGAGCCCGGGCCGGAGCGCAGCGCCTCCTGGAACCAGACGTGCTGGTGGGAGGTGTGGTTGGGGACCAGGTCGACGATCACCTTCAGGCCGAGCCGGTGGGCCTCGGCGGCCATGGCGTCGAAGTCGTCGAGGGTGCCCAGCCGCGGGTCGACGTCGCGGTAGTCGGCGACGTCGTAGCCGCCGTCGGCGAGCTCGGAGGGGTAGAAGGGGCTCAGCCACAGGGCGTCCACGCCGAGGGCGGCGAGATGGTTCAGACGCTGGGTGAGGCCCTTGAGGTCACCGAGCCCGTCGCCGTCGCCGTCGGCGAAGCTGCGGGGGTAGACCTGGTAGATGACGGCTTGGCGCCACCAGTTCGGGTCCTTGGAGGAGAGGTCGGGTGTCGCGGGCGTGGTGGTGCGGACGGTCACACGGACTCCTCTGCGCCGGTGCGGGGTACGGGCGATATCGAGAACTCTGTCCATATCGCCCAAAACGTGAACCTCCGAGACCCGGAGCGGCCCCTCTTCCCCCGCCCGGGCCGATCAGCGGCCTTCCACCGTCGCCAGATACAGCTTCACGAAGCGGTCGACGTCCACGTCCAGGGCGACATCGACCATGTGCAGTTCACGGTGACCCAGGTGGATCTCGGACTCCCCGGGACGGGGACGGCGGTCGACGAGGGTCTGGCCGCGGGTCGGGCCGGGCGCCAGGGAGACCTCCACGGGCAACAGGCGGGTGGTGATGCCCGCCGGGTCCACGACCGCGCAGACCGCGCCCGCGTCACCGAGGCCACCGGCCTCGGGGTCGGCGGCGATCCCCGGCTCGGGCGGGCGGCGCGACAACAGGTCGACGGCGAGGTCGGGCGCGGCCGGACGGTGGGACAGCAGGTCGCCGGCGAGCCGGGCCCCGGGCTCCTCGCTCTCCCGCAGCCGCCGTACGTCCGCCCCCGGGACCACGACCCGCTGGAAGACGTCCAGGCCGTACATGGTGATCGGCACCCCGGCCGTGAGCAGGATCGCGGCGGCCTCCGGGTCGTGCCACACATTGAACTCCGCGACCGGTGTGGCGTTGCCGGTCGCCACCGCGCCGCCCATGAAGACGATCCGCTCGAGGTTGGCGGTGACCTCCGGGTGCGTGCGCAGCAACAGGGCGATGTTGGTGAGCGGCGCCGTCGGGATCAGCGTCACCGGGCGCGGCGAGGCGAGGATCTCGCGGCGCAGCAGCGTCACCGCGTCCACGTCGGCCGGGGCGCGGGTCGGGGCCGGCAGGCCGAGGTCGCCCATGCCGTCCTCGCCGTGCACATGCCGTGCCGACCGCGGGGCCTCGACCAGCGGGCGTCCGGCACCCCGGGCGACGGGGACGTCGGGGGCACCGGCCCGCTCCAGGACGGTCAGGGTGTTGCGTACGACGCCGTCCACGTCCGTGTTGCCGGCGACGCAGGTGACCGCGCGCAGGTCGAGCCCCGGATGGCGGGCGGCGAACAGCAGGGCCAGGGCGTCGTCGACGCCGGTGTCGCAGTCGATGATCACCGGGATGGGCTGACCGTTCGTCACGTCGAATCTCCTCTCACACGCGGCGGCCCGATTTTCCACGATTCACATCACCACCGCGAAGTCGTTCACTTACTCTCAGCTACATGGCTCACATCCGTGAACTCGATCCCAGCGCCTCCCCGTTGGACTACTTCGGTTACGAGCTGAGGAGAAAACGGGAGGAGGCAGGGCTCCGGCAGAAGGAGCTGGGCGACATCGTCTTCTGCACAGGCTCCCTGGTCGGACAGATCGAGACCGCGAAAAAGGTCCCACAACGGGACTTCGCCGAGCGACTGGACGCGGCGCTGGGGACGGACGGGATGTTCTCGCGGTTGGTGGGACTGGTGCTGCGGAGCCAGTTGCCTACGTGGTTTCAGCCGTTCGCCGACATGGAGGCGAACGCGACGTACATCTCCACCTACCAGTGCCAGTTGGTTTACGGGCTGCTTCAGACCAAGGCTTATGCCCGCGCCGTACTGGCAACGGGCCAACCGGACAAGCTCGACGAGCTGCTCGCCGCCCGCATGGAACGACAGCGCATCCTCAGGCGGGAGCAACCTCCCCTGACGTTGGTGGTCCTCGACGAGGCGGTGCTGCACCGCCCCATCGGCGGCCCGGACGTCATGCGGGACCAGCTCCATCACCTCTTACATCTCCAGGACGAACGCTGGATCCGCCTCCAGGTGCTGCCCTTCGAGGTGGGTGAGCACACCAGCCTGGACGGCTCGTTCACACTGCTCCGGTTCGAGGACGATCCGGACGTCATCTACACCGAGGACCTGATTTCAGGTCACATGACGGCCAATCCGGAGACTATCCGCGGAGCCGCCCTTCGTTACGCTGGCTTGCAGGGAGCCGCCCTCTCCGTGGAGGATTCGGCGGAACTGATCAAGGGCGTACTGGAGGAGCGTTATGGACAGCACACAGACGCGGGTCAACGCCCTTTGGCGTAAGTCCAGTTACAGCGGCAGCACGGGTGGCGAGTGCGTCGAATGCGCCCCCCTCGGTCCGGTCGCCTGGCGCAAGTCTTCGTACAGCGGAACCACGGGCGGCGAATGCGTCGAGGTAGCCGACCTCACCCCCTGCATAGCCGTTCGCGACTCCAAGAACCCCGACCACGGCACCCTCACCCTGTCGCCGAAGGCATACGCGACCTTCATCGACCACGTCCGCCGGTCCAACACCCCCTGACCCAGGGGCCGGACGGAAAAACGCGCCTTCCGGTTCTCCTCCCTACGTCTCTTTCATGTCCGTCGGGAGTCGTATCAAGTCCGCCCCGCAGAGGGATTCGCAGCACCCCGCAGTCACGAAATGGTCGTTCCGATTCGGTAGTTGATCGAAAGGAACGGCCATCGTGCGGATAGCACGCATCGCGCCCCTGCTTGCCGTGGGGGTCACGGCGACGCTGGTCCCGGTTCTCGCCCCGGCGCAGGCGTCCGCGGCGGAACCGCTGAAGAGATTCACGACCCAGAAGCCCGCGTGGCATCGTTGCGACGCGCAGATGCCGGCCTCCTTCCAGTGCGCGACGATCAAGGTTCCGCTCGACTACAGCCGCCCCGACGGCAAGACGATCAAGCTGGCGATCTCCCGCATGAAGACCTCCGTGCCCGGCAAGCGGCACGGCGCGCTCGTGTTCAACCCCGGTGGTCCTGGCGGGCCGGGCCTGGACATGCCGGTGATGATGAAGGAGATGATGCCGAAGAAGGTCCGGGAGCAGTACGACCTGATCGGGTTCGACCCCCGGGGCGTGGGCCAGAGCACCCCGCTCACCTGCGGCCTCACGAACGCGCAGCAGAACTCCGAACGCCCGTACAAGCCGGAGACGTTCGACAAGGACGTCAAGTGGGCCAAGAGCGTCGCCGACAAGTGCCGTGCCAAGAACGGCGACAAGCTGCCGTACTTCACGACCCGCAACACCGCCCGTGACATGGACGTCCTGCGGGCCGTACTGGGCGAGAAGAAGCTTTCCTACCTGGGCTACTCCTACGGCACCTACCTCGGTGCCGTCTACGCGCAGATGTTCCCGCAGCGCACCGACCGTTTCGTGCTGGACAGCGCCGTCGACCCGGAGCGGGTGTGGCGGGGCATGATCCAGGTGTGGGCGGAGGGGACCGAGCCGGCGTTCAAGCGGTGGACGCAGTGGACCGCGAAGCGGCACCGCACGTACAAGCTGGGCGCGACCCCGGCGAAGGTGAAGAAGACGTTCTGGGATCTGATAGCCAGGGCGGACCGCAAGCCGATCGAGGACGGTGACACGAAGCTCACCGGCACGGACATCCGTTCCTACTTGCGGGGCGAGTTCTTCAGCCCGCAGAGCGCGGCGGAGGCGTTCGTGGACCTGAAGAAGGCGGCCGACGGCCGTGCACGCACGGGCCGTTCCGCCGTCTCGGAGGACCGTCGGGAACCGCGCCGCTCCGCCACCTTCGCCGCGCAGCCGCCGGCCGACAACGGGTCCGCGTCGTTCTGGACCGTGGTCTGCGGTGACACCCCGGCCTGGTCGCACGACCCCGAGCAGTACCGGCGGGAGGCGGTCCGGGACAAGGCGCAGTACCCGCTGTACGGCGACTTCGGATCCAACATCACGCCCTGCGCCTTCTGGGGCAAGACGGCCGAGCCAGTCACCAAGGTCGACAACAAGGTCGGCACGCTGGTCGTCCAGAACCAGTGGGACTCCCAGACGCCCCTGGTCAGCGGCGAGGGTATGCACAGCGCCCTGAGGGGCTCGCGCATGGTGTACGTCAAGGGCGGCGAGGGCCACGGCGTCTACGCCGGGAACACGAAGTCCTGCGCGGACAAGGCCGTCAACGCCTACCTGAGCAACGGCAAGCTGCCGGCCCAGGACGTCACCTGCAAGCCGCTGGGCAGCCGCAGCGGCGCCCCGGCCGAGCCGGTCATCCCGACCCCGGAGCAGTCGCCGGGAGCGCCCCGCTTCTGACGCTCTCCCCTTGAACGCCTCCTGGAACCGCCCGGTGCCACATCACCGAGCGGTTCCAGGAGGCTTCGACGTTCGGCGCAATTAGCATGAGCCGCACCAGCGGCCCGCTCCACCGAACTCGGCGCCTGGAAGCTGGACACGAGCGGGCTGCCGCTCTACAGCCGCAAGGACATGATGTTGGCCCCCGAGGACGACGGAACCGACGGCGGCTGACCGGGCGAGCCGTGTCACCCGGACGGACCGGCGCGCTGGTGGCCGTACCCGCGTGATGGTGCCTTGAGAAGACGTACCCGATCTTGAGCGCGCCATGGCCCCCAGCGCAGGAGGTCCTCGATGCCCCGTCCCCCGGCCCGTGCCGTCGTCGCCTCGGCGCTCTCGGTGGGCGCCCTGCTGTCCGTGTCCGCCTGCTCCGCCCTCGGGCTGGACGAGGCGGCCAGGGCCGTCAGCGCCCCGGCCTCGTCCGCGGCCGGCGCGCCGAAGGTGCCCGCAGCCGATCCGACCCTCACCCAGTCCCAGGCCAGGGCCGCGCTCATCGGCGAGGCCGATCTCGGGGAACCGTGGGCGGCCACCGAGGGCTTCGCCACCTGGCGGGAGTCCATGCTCAAGGCGACCACCGAGTCGCCGGAGTGCGGCCGGCTCCTCGACAGCCTCTACACGGAGGAGCTCTTCGGCCCCGACGCCCGTACGCGCGCCTCGGTCGGCCTGGACGACGCGTGGGACGGGGCCCAGCTGCGCTACCAGGTCGTCGCGCACCGGCCGGCCGACGTGGACCGGACGCTGGCCTGGCTCGACGGACTGCCGGACGCGTGCGGACGCTTCACGGCCACCGCGGGCGGCGGGCCGATGACCGGGTGGGTCCGGGGGGTCGAGCTGCCCGAGGTCGGGGAGGCCCGGCAGGGGCTGCGCATCGTCCTCAGCGCCGTGTCCGAGTACGACGACGCGCCCACCCTCACGCTCGACGTCGCCGCCGTCCGGGTGGGCGACGACGCGATCGTCGTCACGACGGGCGGCCTCGGCGAGGTACCCGCCGATGCCACCCGGGCGGCCGTCGAAGTGGGTGCCCACCGGCTGGCGGAGGTGCGCAAGCGGGGGCGTGCCAGCATCTGAGCGGGCGCCCACCCGGGCCGCACGTCGGCCGGACACGGCGATGCCGACGACGCGGCGGTCAGACGATGCGGTCCACGGCCTCCTTGGCCTCCTTCAGGCCCGCCCCGGTGATCTCCCGGTAGGTCTTGATCGCCGGGATCTTCTTGCCCGACCGCGCCAGCGCCACGACCTCGTCCATCCTCGGGTCCTCCTCACGCAGCCCCAAGTGGTCGACGATCAGATCGAGTTTGCGCTCGACCCTGGCGAGGCGCCGGTCGGTACGGGAGATCCGGTTCTCCATGCCGAGCAACATCACGAACGCAACCGCCGCCAAAAACAAACCCGCTATGTCCATGACGGATGATCCTAGGGGGCCGCCGATCGCAGAAGGCGCCCGCTCTCAGCGGGCGACCGATCTTGAGAGGGGCTCCGCGGCTCGGCTCGGCTCGGCTCGGTTCGGACTACTCCGGTGTGAAACGCAAACGGTGGGCCACCACGTCCCGGGCCACGTCCAGAGCCGTGCGTCCATGGGCGAAGGCATGGGCGCGCAGACGGGCCAGTGCCTCGTCCGTGCCGACGCCCAGCTGGGCCATCATCATGCCGGTGGCCTGGTAGACCTGGTCCTGGTCGGCGGCGAGGCCGCTCAGCCAGCGCTCGTCCTCCGGGTCGCCCGCCTCCTCCATGCGCGGCAGCGCCATCAGCGCCGTCGTCATCATCCCGGCCACCAACCGCGCCGTGCGCAGCTCCCGCTCACTGAGCGCGCCGGGCGTGTCCCGGTAGAGATCCAGCGTGCCCACGCACACCGTCTCGTTGCCGAGCGGCATCGAGTACACCGCCCGGACCCCGGCGGCCGTGGCCTCCTGGGCGAAGACCGGCCAGCGCGAGACGTCCAGCCCTTCCGTCAGATCACACGCGAGCACGGGCGCACCGCTGAGGGCGGCGGACTGGCACGGGCAGTCGCCCAAGGTGGCCTGGATCTCCGTCAGACGGGCGGCCTGCGGGCTGCTCGCGCCCAGCTGTACGGGCATGCCGTCGCTGTGCAGCGACACGCTCGCGCCGTTCACGGGCAGCAGCTCCACGGCGACATCGCACAGCCGCGCCGGCACCTCGCCCGGACCCGCACCGCGTACGCCATCGGCGATTCGCTCGCCGTCGCCCTGCGCGGCACCACCTGCATCCCGCCGGGCGGGCACCGGCGGCTCCCGCCCCCGCTCATCGCATCGATCGTCTCTGGGCTGCACGGCAGCCTCCTCGTCCCGAGCGCGGCGTGCTCCGGTCCCAGACCCTTACGGCCCTGACCGCTCGTCCCGGACCACGCCCGACTACCCGTGACCGGCCCCGCAAAACCACGCGGCGGGCCGGAACCGGGGGCGGCCGGGGCCGCTACAGCGGGGGCTGGGCCGGGGCCGGGCCCAGGGTGGTCGTGCCGGGGGCCGTGCGGTGGCCGAGGCCGGTGCGGTACGCGTCCAGGGCCGCCTCGACCCGGCCGGTGCGGCGCAGCAGGTCACCGAGGAGACGGCACAGGTCGGCCAGGTCGCCGGCCGCACCCGCGCGTTCCAGCAGGCTCAGCGCGCGGACGTAGTGCTCCTCGGCGGCCTCGGTGTCGCGGGTGTCCTCGGCGATGATGCCGAGCAGGCGGTGGGCGGCGGCGGAGTGCAGCGCGCCGCGCTCGGGGCTGAAGTCGCTGAGCACCTCGTGCAGCAGGGCGGCGGCCTCGTCGGACTTGCCGCGCCGGTGCAGCACATCAGCGAGTTCTACGGCGACCTGGCTGGTGTAGAGGGCGGCGCGCTGGGCGGTGAGCATGGCGCGGGCCTCGCGCAGTTCGGCCTCGGCGCGCTCGAGGTCGCCGTTCTGGGCGTAGACGTAGCCGCGCATCCAGTGGCAGTTGGCGAGTTCGGTACGGATCTGGAGCTGTCGGTACAGCTCGGCGGCCTTGGCGAGGGAGGCGTCGGCCTCGGCGAGCCGCCCCTCGGCGAGGAGGGTGCGGGCGACGGACCGGTGCATCCGGGCCACCAGGGCCGGGTCGGCGGCCTGCGGGGCGAGCGCGAGGGCGTACTCGGCGGCCTGGGCGGCGCGGGCATGGGCGCCCATGTCCATGTACGGGCCGATGACGCTGGCGTAGAGCAGGAGCAGGGCGTCGGGGTCGTGCAGTCCGCCGCGGTTCAGCTCGTCGAGGGTGGACTCCAGCAGATAGACGGCGTAGCGCAGTTCGCCGGCGAGGTAGTGGGAGACCGCACGCCCGCGCAGGGCCGGCACCCGGGCGGGTAACGGGGCGTCGGCGAGGGCCTGCTCGGCCAGTTCGAAGTACCGTCGGGCCTCGGCCAGCTCGCCGGTGTCGATGCCGCACTCGCCGAGTCCGAGCAGCGCGACGGCCTCCGCCTCGCCGAGCTGATGTCCACGCGCCTCGGCGAGCAGCGCGGCGTACTGCTCGGCCGCCGCCTCGGCCGCTCCGGTGGCGAGTGCGCGCTGGGCCTCGGTGAGTCTGAGCCGCAGATCGGTGGCGAGGTGGGCCGGTCTCCCGGTGGCCAGCTCCTCGAAGGCGACGCCGAGCCGGTCGGCGAGATGCCGCAGCGCGTCGTCGGAGGGGCGCACCCGGCCGGCCTCCAGCGTGGAGACATAGGCGGGTGTGTAGGCCGGTTCGGCCAACTGCCGCTGGGTCAGCCCGCGCTCGACCCTCAGCTGCTGCACCCGGCGCCCGATGATCCCCGGGTCGTCACGCTCGGCCATGCCCAACTCCCCCTGCACCCCTTGCCGTTCGGCTTGGACGGCCCCTAGGTTAAACGGTGTATTAAACCTGCTTAATTGAAACCGCCCGATACCTTGCCTGCCGCTGAGAGGTCGCCGTGGTCGGACGCACCAGCACCACCGCGCGTTACACCCGAGGTGTCGCCGCCGCCGTGGTCACCGTGGCGACGCTGATCCTGGCGGCGAACGCGGGGCCGGCGAGAGCGGCGGAGACCCGGCCGGCGTGGCATCCGCAGACCACGACCGGACCGGCGGCCTCCGCCGGCCGCTGAGGGCACCGTCAGAGCTGGAACTCCGCCGGGGACAGACCCAGCGCCGCGCATGCCTCTCTGAGGACCTCCTGCTCCGACTGCGAGAAGTAGCCGTCGGCGCCCGCGATGACGATGCCGGTCTGGATGACCGCCCGCGCCTCGGTGGGCTTCTTCGCGGCCTTGGCGATCTCCTGCATCGCCTCGGCCTTGCCCTGCGGGAAGTTGCGGGTCAACAGGTCCACGTGCTTGTTGAAACGCTGGCGCAGCTGGTCCGGCGGGAAGTTCTGCAAGACCTCGTTGCTGAGGATCATCGACTCCATCTGCTGCTGCTCGGACGGGTCCACATGACCGTCCGCCGCCGCGACCAGGGCGCACATCGCCATGCTGGCGTCCCGGTACGCCCCGCTCTTCAGCTCCGTCTTGAGGGAGCCGAGCTGGGTCTTGAGCAGGCCCACCAGCTGGGCGCGCGACGCGCCCCGCGAGCCGCCGGACCGGGAGCCGCCGTGTCCGGCCTGCCCGCCGTGCCCGCCGTGCCCGCCACTCGCTCCGTGGCCCCCCTGCACCTGCTGCTGGAGATTCTTCGCCTGGTCCTTGAGCCGGTCGAACAGCGCCATTGACGTCACCTCGGTATTCGTCGGAGTCATCCGGGTCATCGGTCATGACCCCGCTCGCACGCACTACCCCGATCAACGTCTGCCCATGACCGGAAGTTCCAAGCCGCCCCCGGACGGCCCGATCATCCTGGCCGGCCGGGTCGTCCGTCAGCCACTGACCTGAAGCTGCCGCAGCCGCTCGTGGACGTTCTCCAGGGCGCCCCGCCGACGGCCGGGCACCCGGCCGCGCAGCTCCGCGAGGAGGCCGCCCAGCTCCTGCGCGAGCGCCGTGTCGTGGATCTGCCCCCACTGGTGGTGGGCCCGGTCCACGGCGGCCTGCACCACCGGCAGGTCCGGGCTCTGCCCCGCGGAGAGCCGAGCCGAGGCGACCGTCAGCCAACTCCGGCAACTGCGCACCGCGTCCCCCGCCAGCATCGCCAGATCCGCCCGCACCTCGATCCAGTGCCACGCCTCCTCGGAGGCATGCCCATGGGCCCGCATGGCTACGAGCTCATGATGCGCGGCCAACGCATCGGCCTCCCCATGCCGCCCGGCCTCCACAGCGGCACTGATGACACTGTGCGGATCACCGGCGACGTCTGCGGCGGCTGGCGCGGAGGCCGGGGCGGGCGCGAAGGCCGGGGCGGGGGCCCGGGTCGGGATCGGGGGAATGGCGTCGGCGGAGATCCGGGTGGCACCGTCCACGAGGGCGAGCGCGGGGGGCTCTCCCGCACTCGGGGCCGGAGTGGCCGCGAGGGCGTGCGCGGGGGGCTGCGCGGAAGTCGGGGCTGGACTCGCCGCGAGGGCGTGCGCCGGGGGCTGTAGCGAACTCGGGGCTGGAGTCGCCGCCGGCACAGGCGCGGACGGCTCCGCCGAACCCAGCGCGGCACCCGGCCCTGGCGCGGGCGTGGGGGACTGCGCTGCGCCCAGGGCTGCACCCGCCACACGGGCGTGGGCGAGGGGCTGCGCGGAAGACGCCGCGGCGTCGGCACCGGCGTCGATACCTGCCGTGGCGGTCGGGGCCGAGGCAGGTGCGGGTGCATGTGCGGACGCAGAGTGCGCGCTCTCAGCCGAAGGAGACGGCTCAGCGAGCGGAGCGGTCAGCGCGGGGAGTTGCAGGGTTTGCGGCTCGGTCGGCTCCGGCAGGCTCCCGCTCCGGACTGAATCCGGGACGGCAGCCGGCGCGGGACTCGCAGCCTGCTTCTGATCCGGGCTCACCGCAGGCACTCCCACGGCACTTGCGGCGGCCGAGTGCTGATCCGCACCCGCCCCAGGCACCCCCACGACACGCACAGCCAAGTCCTGATCCGCACCCGCCCCAGGCACCCCCACGGCACTCGCCACAGGGACCTGTACAGCACCCGGCCGAGGTGCCGTCACCGAAGCGGGCACGGGAGCCGGGGCGGGGGCAGCCGCAGGGAGCGGCCGGCTCTGCGGGGGCGTCTGGGCGGGCATCGCGGGCAGACCCCGCGGGGCGCCGTGAGGCAGTCCCTCCGGGGCGCCGTGCGGCAGACCCTGCGAGCCGCCGTGGGGCGGGCCCGGCTGCAGGTCCGGGGTCGGGAGTGGCTGGGCGTGGGGGGTCGCTGGTTGGAAGCCGGGGGCCAGGGGCAGGGAGGGTGGGGGGAGTTGGGGGGCCTGCTGGGCCGTCAGGACGATGTCGGTGGCCGGGCCGCCGTCGGGGGTGGTGCGGGAGAGGGCCTGCTGGTGGAGCTGGTCCAGGGGCGGGCGGTGGCCGCTGCGCAGGAGGGTCGCGACGGCCTTCATGTACGCCGGTCCCGCGACCCGGCGCCGCTGCGGTGGCGGGGCGACACGGCCGTACACCGCGTTGTTGCGGCCCGAGTCGAGGGGGTTGGCGCGCAGCCACTCCCAGGTCTCGGCGTCGGCGTGCAGGTCGAGGAGGAGGGAGGTCGAACCCGGTGCGCGCAGGCGCAGTTCCTCACGGATCCAGTGCCAGGGAAAGCCGGTGTAGCGGACCGTCGACGGGGTGGTCCGGGCCAGCGCGAGGTGGGGCAGGTGCTGGCGGCGGTCCAGTTGCAGCTGGCCGGTGACGAACACGGTCAGCGGGCCGGGAGCGACCGCGGCGGCGCGCAGGCGGGTGAGGACGGCCTGGGGTTCCAGGGGGTCGGCCAGTT
Source organism: Streptomyces sp. M41 (assembly GCF_043673425.1). Lineage (NCBI taxonomy): Bacteria > Bacillati > Actinomycetota > Actinomycetes > Kitasatosporales > Streptomycetaceae > Streptomyces > Streptomyces sp. M41. Next base: position 114,655 of record NZ_JBIMKE010000005.1, read on the forward strand.
CGATGACGTTCGCCGTGTCCGTGCCGGAGAGCACCGCCGGTGGCACCGCGGCGAGCACCGGAAGCACGGAGGCGGCGTCCACCAGACACCCCTTGCCCGCCGGTGCGGCGGCCAGCAGCAGAACGGTTCCGGGCATCGGTCCCTCCCCATCCCCCGTCGATCACGTACGGCAGCACCGTAACCGGTGCGGCTGCAAAGCGGGATCTCCGGACGGCCTCAGGGCTCTTTTCGGGCGCTGGTGGTCCCGTTCCCCGCAGCGGCTGTCCTGCGCACCGCGAACACGGTGGTGTCGTCGCCCAGACGGCCGCCGCAGTGCCGCAGCGTGCGCTCCCGCACGAACCCCACCAGCCGCTGCGGCTGCACGAGCTCCGGATCGGCGGCGACCGCGGCGGCGACCTCGTCGGCGAGCGGGTAGAAGACGCCGTCGCCGTCCCTGGCCTCGGTCACCCCGTCCGTGGTCAGCAGCAGCGTCTCGCCGGGCCCGAGGGGCACCCGCAGCACCGGCGGCGGCCCTTCGTCGGGGGCGAGTCCGCCGTAGCCGAGGGGCAGGCCGTGCCCGGGCGGCAGGGGCCGTACGCCGTCGTGGCACACGACGAGCGGGGCGTCGTGGCCGAGGACGACGGCGTCCAGCGCATCCGGCCGCTCCTCGGGGAAGCCGAGCAGCACGGCGGTGGCGAACCGGTCCCCTTCCTCACCCCCGAGGGCGGTGCGCATCCGGATGTGCCGCTGCATCCGCACCTCCAGCCGCCACGCGACCGTCGCCAGCTCCGGCTCGTGATAGCCGGCCTCCCGGAACGTGCCGAGCAGGGCCGAGGCCGCCTCCACCGCGCCGAGCCCCTTGCCCTGGACGTCGCCGAGGATGACGCGAGTGCCGTGCAGGCCGGCCTGGATGTCGTAGAAGTCGCCGCCGACCCTGGCCTCGCTGTCCGCGGCGAGATACACCTCCGCGTGATCCAGGCCGCCCCAGCCCGGCGGCAGCGGGCGCAGCACGGTACGGCGGATGGTCTCGGCGACGTCCTGCATGTGCAGCATGCGCTGCTCGCCGCGCACCCGGACCACGCAGGCCAGCGTGGCGAGGACACCACCGAGGCCGGCTAGGACCAGGTCGGGCAGGCCGGCCTCGTACTGGTGCGGCAGAAAGGCGTCCGCGGCGACATAGCTGGCGGGCGCGAGCACCGCGAACGCGGCCGTCCCCCACACCCCGCAGATCGCGGCGGCGATACCGGGCACCAGCACGGTCCAGGACAGGATCCGGAAGTCGCTGCTGGTGCGGAAGTCGACCGCCACGATGGCGATGAGCAGCAGCAAGGGGGGCACCCAGGCGACGCTGCGGCCTCGCACACGCAGCAGCTGCGGCCGGCGCGCGCTGCCCAGCGGGCTGGCTCCACCGTCGCTGACGGCCCTCATGAGCCTCAGCGAAGCACGCCGTCCGACCCACCGCATCCGGGTGCCCGGGCCCGTACGACTTGCCGCGGCCCGGCCACAGGTGTGCCCTGGATGGCGGGGGCGAGGAGAGAGGAGTGCTCCCATGGCTCATGCGGCACCCCTGCCCGGCGGACAGGCCGGACGGGCGACGACGGCGATCGGAGCGACCGGTGGGAGCGGCCCGTCCGGCACTACCGGTACGAGTGGTCCGCGCCGTGCGCCCGATGTCTTCGGCGCGCAGACGCACCGGATCGCGCACATCGGCGTGGCGATCGTCCTCGGCCTCGTCTATGGCTACTGGTGCGCGGCGAACCAGCGCTTCGGCGGGGAGATCACCGGCTGGAACCTGCTCTTCGGGTTCGTCACCGCGATCGTGTTCGCGGCGCTCTACCTCGCTCTGCACGCCCTGGCCCCTCATCTGAGGCGCGAGCTGCACGCGCTGCTGTGGGCCGCGTTCGCCGGCAGCGCGGGCGGGTTCCTGTACAGCCAGAGCAGCGAGACCGTGCTCAGCTCGGCGATCCTGGGGGCGGTGATCGGCGCGGGCTGCTTCGTCGTGCTGTTCTACCGGTACTACACCCACGAGGACGCCCAGGGCCGCCGGATCGGCTGAGGTCTCCCGGCCCGCGGTTCGGCCCCGGCTGCGCGCCGGGGCCGAACCGTTCCCCTTCATCCACCCACGTGAGCGCCCTGCTCGCTCCCTCGGACTCCGCTGGGCGCTCCTGATCCATGAGACACCCGTTCGGGTGAACTCTCCACCGGAGAGCGCTTCGGTGCGGCCGTATGCAGTCACGCGGCTGGCGCCCCCGCCCCGGTGCTCCTTGCCTGAGAGGGTGCCCACCCCTTTGCGGAACGCCCTGTCGGCGGCGCTGATCGCGCTGGCGTGCCTCCTGGTGCCCTTCGGGGCCCTCGCGGCCTGGGTGGCGTACGGACTGGCCGACACCGGGCGCTATGTCACCGCGATGGCCCCGCTCGCCGCGGATCCGGCCGTGCAGGGCGCGGTGGCGGACACCGTCGGGGACGGGATCATGCGGGAGGTCGCTCCCCGGCTCGAGGACGAGCTCGGCGCCCGTGAGCTCGGCGCCCGTGACGAGCGCGGTGCCGTGCGGCCCTTCGTACGGGACGCGGTGCGCTCGTTCACCCGGACCGATGCCTTCCGCACGGCCTGGGAGGGCGGGAACAGGGCGGTCCACGACGCCGTGCTGAGCGCCCTGAGGGACGGGCGCGCCCGTGCGGTCACCGTCGATCTGGCCCCGGTCACCGCCCAGGTCAAACGCCGGCTCACCGAGGACGACGTGCCGTTCGCCCAGCACATCCCGGTCGAGCACACCGAGGTCGCCGTGCTCCCGGCCGAGGAGCTGGACCGGCTCAGGAAGGGGTACCACGTGCTGGAGGTCGCCGGTTTCTGGCTGCCTGTCTCGGCCGCCGTCCTCGCCGCGACCGGTGTCGCGGTCGCCGCCTGCCGCCGTCGCGCGATCACGGCGACCGCGCTGGGCACGGCTCTCGGCGGCGCCTTTCTGCTGCTCGCGGTGGCGATCGGCCGCCGGCTCACGCTGGCCGACCTGCCCGAGGCCGCCCACCGCCCGGCCGCGGGCGCGGTCTACGACGCCCTGACCGAGACCCTGCGCACGGTGTCCTGGCTGCTGATCGCGCTCGGTCTGGCGGTCGCCCTCGGCTGCCGACTCATGGGCCTGTTCGCGCGACGCCGGCGAGTGTCCGCAGCGCCCGCCGCAGATCCGGCTCAGGAGCCGACGCGAGCCCGAGCCTGACCGCGTCCGGGGTGCGGCTGGGGTCGACGGCGAAGGCGGGGCCCGGCGTCACCGCGATCCCGTGCGCGGCGGCGGCGGCCGTGAAGGTGTCGGCCCGCCAGGGCGCGGGCAGCTCCCACCAGGCGAAACCGGCCCGGGGATCGGACCGTACGGCGAATGCGCCCAGCTCCTCGCCGACGAGGCGCTGCCGGTGCGCCGCGTCCGCGCGCTTGGCCGCGACCAGCCGCCGCACCGTTCCGTCCCCGATCCACCGCACGGCCGCCTCCAACGCGAAGCGTCCGGCACTCCACCCACCCGACCGCACGGCGCCCGCCACCGCCTCGACGCGCCCCTCGGGCACCACGAGGAAGCCGACGCTGAGCCCGGGGGCGACGCGCTTGGAGAGGCCGTCGACGACATGGACGAGACCGGGGGCGTGCACGGCGAGGGGGTCGTCGTCGGTGAGGTACGACCAGATGCGGTCCTCGACGACCGGGATGTCCAAGTCGACGGCCAGGGCGGCGAGTCGGCGCCTGCGCTCGGGGCTCGTCGTCACCGACGTCGGATTGTGCAGGGTCGGCTGGAGATACAGCGCGGCCAGGGGAGCGGTGCGGTGGGCGGCGGCGACGGACCGCGGTAGCGGGCCCTCCGCGTCCGTGGCCAGGGGCACCAGGGTGATGCCGAGCCGGGCGGCGATCTCCTTGACCACGGGATACGTCAGCGCCTCGGCGCCGACCCGGCCGCCCGGCCGGACCAGACCGGCAAGAGCGGCGGCGATGGCCTGGCGGGCGTTGCCGGTGAAGAGGACCTGGTCGGGGGCGGGGCTGTGGCCCGGGGTGGCGAGGAGGGACGCCGCCGCGGCACGGGCCTCGGGGGTGCCGGTGGCTGCGGCCGGGCGCAGGGCCTCGGTCAGCACGTCGGCGCGCAGGAGCGGTGCGAGCGAGCGGGCGATCAGCTCCGACTGGCCTGGCGCCGAGGGGTAGTTGAGCTCCAGGTTGACCGGCGCCTCGGTGGCGGCCTCGACGAGGGACCGCCCGGTCCCCTCGGGGGCGGCCCGTACGAAGGTGCCGCGGCCGACCTCGCCGACGACCAGCCCGCGCCGTACGAGTTCGGCGTACACCCGCCCCGCGGTGGAGGCGGCGATGCCGAGCCGGCGGGCGAACACGCGCTGCGGAGGCAGTCGTTCTCCGGGCTTGAGCCGTCCGGAGGCGATGCCGTCGGCCACGCGGTCGGCGAGACGCCGGTAGTCCTCCATGAGCTTGCCCCCTGCACCCTTTCGACTTCAACGCTGCCCGCCCTTCCGGGCGCCGCTCCCTCGATTGCACCGAGGGCAAAGATCTTATTGCACCGAGGAGTTGAGCCGCTCTAGGGTCGTTCACATGAGCCCCTTCCTCGCATACGAGGACAAAGGCACCGAGACCTCTTCGGTCCCCCTCGTTCTCGTCCACGGCCATCCCTTCGACCACACGATGTGGACCCCGCAGATCGAGGCGTTCTCCACCGCCCGCCGGGTCGTCGCCCCCGATCTGCGCGGCTACGGCTCCTCGCCGGTCGTCCCCGGCATCACCCGCCTCGCCGACTTCGCCGGGGACATCGAGGCGCTCCTGGACGACCTGAAGGTGGAGGCGTTCGTCCTGGCGGGCCTGTCGATGGGCGGCCAGATCGCCATGGAGTGCTACGCCCGCTTCCCCGGCCGCATCCGGGGCCTGGTCCTGGCGGACACCTTCGCCGCCGCGGAGAGCGCGCAGGGCAGGCGGGCCCGGGGCGCCATGGCGGACCGGCTGCTGCGCGAGGGCATGCGCTCGTACGCCGACGAAGTGCTGGAGAAGATGGTCGCGCCGTACGCCGACGCCGAGGTCAAGGCGCACGTCCACCGCATGATGACGGCGACGCCCCCAGAGGGCGCCGCGGCGGCCCTGCGCGGGCGCGCTGAACGTCCCGACTACCGGGACCTGCTCACCCGGGTCACGGTCCCCGCCCTGGTCGTCGTCGGCGAGGACGACGCCTTCACACCGGTCCGCGACGCGGAGGCGATGCACGCGGCACTCCCCGACTCGACACTGCGGGTGATCGCGCGGGCAGCCCATATGCCGAACCTGGAACGGCCGGCGGAGTTCGACGCGGCGCTGGAGGCGTTCCTGACCCGCATCGACGGATGATCCGCACCCCGCCTCACCCCGCCCCCGGCTCGGCCTGCGCACGACCTTCACTCATGAGCCCCGTCCTTGAGGGAGAATCCGGGCATCCCACCCACGAGCGGAAGGCCCGGACTTGGAGACTGCGGCTGCCGGGTGGACCTCGCCCCCGGACGACAGGCCCCGTCGGCGCCCCGGACGCCGGACCGGGCGGTGGTTCGCCGCCTTCCTCCTCGTCTGCGTCACCGTCGTCGTGGGATGCCGCACCCTCGACACCGACGGCATCACCCCGGTCCCCCAGCTGCTCGCCTTCCTGCCCTGGCTGCTCGTCCCCACGGGCTGCGCGCTGCTGCTGTGCCTGCTCACCCGCTGGTGGACCGGCCTGTGCTGGGGCGTGGTCGTGCTGGGGCTGCTGGCGTGGTTCATCGAGCCGTACGGAACGAGCGAGCAGGCGGGCGGGCCACCGCTCGCGTCCTTCCGGGTGCTGACCTCGAACCTCGAGTTCGGGCACGCGACCGACGCCCTCGTCACCGCCGTCCGCAGCGAGAAGCCGGACCTGGTCTTCGTCCAGGAGTGCGAGCACAGCTGCGACGCCACGCTCCGCACGGCCCTCGGCGCCGAGTATCCGCACCGGGTGGCACGCGTGGCCGACGGTTCGGCGGGGTCGGTCGTCCTCAGCCGCTTCCCGCTGAAGCCGGCCGAGGGGGTCGACGGCGCCATGGCCATGCCCGGCGCCGTCGCCGACGTCCGCGGGCACGCCGTACGGCTGCAACTCGCGCATCCGATGCCGCCGCTGCCCGGCGAGGTCGACGCATGGCGCCGGGAACTCGGTGCGCTGCGGGACTTCGCCGCCGCGGCCGGCCGCGAGCCCCTGATCCTCGCCGGGGACTTCAACGCCTCCCAGGACCACGCCGTCTTCCGGCACATCCTGGACACCGGCCTGCGCGACGCCGCCCGCCTCACCGGCCACGACCGCACGCCCAGCTGGCCGGCCCGGTCGGCACCGACGCTCGGCGCGCAGATCGACCATGTGCTCGTGTCCGCCCACTTCTCCGTCGGCACCACCCGCTTCCTGGACCTGGCCGACACCGACCACCGGGCCGTGCTCACCGACGTCACCCTGCACGACAGAAGGTGACAGCCGTCAGGGACGGGCGTGGGGCAACATGTCGGCGCGGCCGCCCCGTGCAGGAGGGCGACCGCGCCGTGTGTGGGGGGTGGGTTCCGGCTGACTAGCGCGCGGACTTCTGCAGGGCCTTGTCCATGGCCGCCGCGAAGCCGTTCGCCCACAGCTGGTTCACGCGGGCCCGCTCGTTGGCGTCCGGGTTGGCGTTGGTGCAGGACGGGCCCGGGCCGCCGCCCGACATCAGCTCGCTGCACGGGCCTTCGTAGTGGTCGGGCAGACCGAGGACGTGACCGGTCTCGTGGGCGGTGACGCGGGTGGAGTCGTACTGCTGGTTCTGCCGGTAGTCGAGGAAGATGTAGCCGTTGCCGTGCCCGTCGGTCGAGGCGTAGGAGCCGCGCGGGTCATTGCCCTCGCGGTAGGTGAAGTCGGCGTTCGAGCCCTGCTGGAGCCGGACGTTGGACACCGAGCTGTTCCATATCTGGGTGCTGCGGGCTATCTGCGCGCTGAACGTCGGCGCGCGGGAGGCGTCGTAGACGACGGTGACGGCCTTCAGGCTCGGGTTCGCGGCGCGCTTCTCGGCCACGGACTTCAGTACGGCCTGGAAGAACGCCTCGCTCGCGTCCGACTTCGGTGATTCCGCCGACTTCGTGACGAACCCGGCGTGACCGGGAGTGGCGGCGGAAGCGGGAACCGCCGTGCCGAGGCCGGCCGTTGCGAGAGTGAGGGTGAGGACCGCCACCGTACGGGCGGACAGGGACGTACGGATACGCATTGAAGACTCCTAGGTGGGGGGTGAGTCGTTCAACACGTGAGTTTCGGCCCCTGTGGGCCCGCTGTGATGATGGCAACCGGTGATAGCCCAGCCCTATCGGGGGCCCAATTGGCAGGCATCCGAGGGGATTTGTATGGCTGGTGAAAGCCTTGATTCCGCTTTAGTCTCCGAGGGCATGGACCTCGAGGTCAGACACCTCCGCGCGCTGTGCGCCATAGCGGACACCGGCAGTCTGCACCGGGCCGCTCGCCAACTGGGGGTCGCCCAGCCGTCGTTGAGCACTCAGCTGCGGCGGATCGAGCAGGAGCTCGGCGGCGCGCTGTTCCTGCGCACGCGATCCGGCTGCCGCCCCACCCCACTGGGCCGCCTGGTCCTCAGCCGCGCCCGCCCCCTGGTGGCCGACATGCGTGCCCTCGTCGCCGAGGCCCGGGCAGCCGCGGTGGGCGGCCCGCAGCTGCGCATCGGCTCGACGGCCAGCAAAGCCCTGGCCGGCTGGCTGCGCAGGCTGCGCGGCCACGGCCAGGACCCCACCCTCCATATGAACGTGTCCCCCAACGCCCTGCTGCGCATGGTCGCCGACGGCCAGCTGGACGTCGCCTTCGTGCACGAGGTGGAAGGCAGCCCCCTGCGCATCCCGCCGGAGCTGCGGCTGCGGGTGCTGATGGAACGCGAACCGCAGTTCGTGTCGTTGCCGGCCGACCATCCGGCGGCGGCCAAGCCCGAGGTCGACCTGCGGGACCTGGCCGGCGACCGCTGGATGATCGACCCCACGGTGGACGGCGAGTGGGACGCCGTGCAGAGGATGTTCCGCGCGGCCGGCGTCAACCCCCACGTACTGCACGGCGACTACCACACGGCCGGCGCCCTGGTCGCCACCGGCGAGGTGGTCACCGTCTGCCAGCCGACCAACGCCTCCAGCGCCGACATGGCGGTACGCCGCCTGCACGGCGACCCGCTCGGCGTACGCCTGCTCCTCGCGGGCCGTACGGAGACGGACCTGGACGGCGTCTATCCCGCGCTGGCCGAGGCGTACGGGGAGGCGGCCCGGCAGGCACCGGCGTACCGGGAATGGCTGGAACACGACGGCGAAAAGCAGCCACCACCGGTCCCAGCCCTCCCCTGACCGTCCTGCGGCCGTCCCACGGCCGTCCCTACGACCGCACCAAGACCGCATTCCCCCCATCGGCCGGGGCTCAGACGCCGATGTCGCAGCCGTCCTTGCGCCAGACCGCCACCACCGCCGGACGGTTGATCTTCCCGGCCCCGTCGGGCCAGGCGCTCAGCGGCTTCTCGGCCGTGGCACCGTCGATCTCGCCCGGGTGCTGCACGGAGACGAGCACCCGGCGGTCCTGGATGACCGGGCCGCAGGTCTCCGCGCCCTTCGGCATCGTCAGGAACTGCTTGAGCTCACCGCGCCGGTCACCGCGGGTCGCGACGCCGAAGAGGCCGTCGTGGAAGCCGAGGGCGTTGCCGTCGGTGGAGATCCACAGGTTTCCGTAGGAGTCGAAGGCGACGTTGTCCGGGCAGGAGATCGGCGAGACGTCGCTCTTCGGGAACCCGGCGAAGTAGGTGGCCGGGTCGTCGGGGTCGCCCGCCACCAGGAACAGCTTCCAGGCGAACTTCTTGCTGTCGGCGCAGTTCCAGCGCTCGGTGAGCTCCAGGACCTGGCCGTGCTTGTTGGAGTTGCGCGGGTTGGCCTCGTCGGCCTTGGCGTTGCTGCCGACACCGCGGTTGGTGTTGTTGGTGAGGGCGACGTACACCTTGCCGGTGTGCGGGTTGGGCTCGATGTCCTCGGGCCGGTCCATCTTGGTGGCGCCGACCTTGTCACCGGCGAGACGCGTGAAGACGAACACCTCCTCGGCGCTCATGCCCTCGACATGCGAGACGGCACCCTTCGCCGTCGCCGTGGCCAGCGGGATCCACTCACCGCTGCCGTCGAACTCACCGTCGGCGGGAAGCTTTCCGGTCCCGTCGATCTCGATGGCGGGGGAATCACCGGTGAGCTTGGCGACATACAGCGTCCCCTCGTCCAGCAGCGACAGATTGTGCTCCCGCACCGCCCGGCTCGACCCCTTCCGCATCCGCTTGCTGCCGACGAACTTGTAGAAGTAGTCGAAGCGCTCGTCGTCCCCGGAGTACACGACGGGCCGCCCGTCGTCGGTCAGCCGCACGGTCGCGCCCTCGTGCTTGAAACGGCCGAGCGCGGTGCGCTTGCGCGGCTTGGAGGTGGGGTCGTACGGGTCGAGCTCGACGACGTACCCGAACCGGTGCGACTCGTTGGGCTCCTGCGCCACGTCGAACCGCTTGTCGAACCTCTCCCACTTGCGCTCGCTCGCGCCCGTCCCGAGCCCGTACCGCTTGTCGGTGGCCCGGGTGGCGTTGGCGAAGTACTGGTTGAAGTTCTCCTCGCCGTGCAGCGTCGTGCCCCACGGGGTGACGCCGCCGGAGCAGTTGTTGAGGGTGCCGAGGACCTTGGTGCCGGTCGGGTCGGCGGAGGTCTTCAGCAGGTCGGAGCCGGCGGCCGGGCCGGTGACCTTGAACTCGCTGGTCGCGGTGACCCGGCGGTTGAGCGGGTGCCGCGGCACGGGCGTGAGCTTCCCGCTCCTGCGGTCGCCCTCCACGACGACGGCGGACAGCCCGTGGGCGGCCCACGCGACCTCGACCTGCTGCCGGGTCGGGTTGGCGGCGTCGTACCCGCGGAACATGAGCACCTCGTCGGTGTACTCATGATTGGCGACCAGGATCTGCCGGCCCCGCTCGCCCGGCAGCGGGAGCAGGGCGAGGAAGTCGTTGTTGTAGCCGAACTGCTTGGACTGCGCCTCGCCGGTCTGCTTCTCCGGGTCGAAGGCGGGCGCGCCCCGCAGGATGGGCTCGCCCCAGCGGATGACGATGTTCTGTACGTATTCGTCCGGAATCGTCACAGCATCAGCGGTGTTGGGCGCGACGGGAGTGAAGCGCAGACCGCGCGCACCCCGGGAGTGACGCGGTCCCGCCGCGGGCTTCTCGGCGGCCTTCGCCTCCGGCGCGGCGACGGTGGCGGAGGCCCCCACGGCGGCGGCCGCGGTGACGACGGCGGCGGCGCGCAGCGTCGTACGGCGGCTGACGGCCTCGGCGATGACGTCGCCTACGTATGGGTTCGTGGTGGTATTGGGCACCTCGTGGAAACAGGCGTCACCACACCGGAACCGGCAGGTCAGGGCGGCCCGGCCGCCGTGGTGCGAGTCACTGTTCGTGCGGACGATCGGCAACGGAATGCGCATGGTGTGTCTTTCTCCCTGCTTCCCCATGAAGTGCAGCGTGGGGGACGCTAGGGGCACGTTTGTGCGGCAGTGGAGCGACGGCGTGAACGACGGGTGAACCAGAGGTGTCCGTAAGCCAGTTGAGCCCCGACGCGCGCCCCTCGCCCGACTCGGCGCGATCCGGCCTTGACGCAGGGGGTCCACCGCGCCCGCCCCTCCCCAAGATCGCTACCGAGGGCCGCTAACCTTACGTGTCCGTCCTGGCCAGGGATCTACGGGCATCAACTCACGCGAAGGGTTGCGCACATGGGCATTCTCACTCTCCTGCGGAACGCATTCGGCCGGTCACGCAAGGGACGTACCGCCGAAGCAGAGGGTGCGACTCCTTCGCCGGAACCGCAGCCGACACTCCCCTCCCCGTCCCCGGAACCCCAGCCCCCGGCCACGGCCCAGGTCCCGGAACCCCGCACCGCGGAACCCTCGGGCGACGAGGAACACGAACTGGTCTCGGCGGCCTTCGACAACATCACAGTCCCGAAGCCGACGTCTCCGGCAGACGCCCACCCCGAGCCTCAGACGGGCGCGACGGCGGCCGAGGAGCCGACGCCCACGGCGCCGGCGACGCAGACACCGGCGGCCGAGGAGCGGACCCCTGCGGAGGCCGCGGCGGAGACGCCGGCGGTTGAGGAGACGGCGCCCGCGGAGCCGGTGGCTGAGGAGCAGACCCCTGCGGAGGCCGTGGCGGAGACGCCGGCGGCGATCGAGGATCCGGTGGCGGACACACCGGCGGTTGAGGAGGCGGCCCCTGCGGAGGCGGTGACAGAGACGCCGACGGCGATCGAGGATCCGGTGGCGGAGACGCCGACGGTTGAGGAGGCGGCCCCTGCGGAGGCGGTGACAGAGACGCCGACGGCCGAGGAGACGGCGCCCACGGAGGCCGTGGCGCAGACGCCGGCGGTTGAGGAGACGGCGCCCGCGGAGCCGGCGGCTGAGGAGCAGACCCCTGCGGAGGCCGTGACGGAGACGCCGGCGGCGGTCGAGGATCCGGTGGCGGAGACGCCGGCTGTTGAGGAGGCCGCGACGGAGAAGCCGGTCGCCGAGACACCGGCTGCGGACGAGCCTGCCGAGGAGCCGCTCGTCGAGGCGCCCGCAGCCGAGGAGGCGGTCGCGCCCGCAGCCGCCGACGGCGAGGACGCCCCACAGGGGCCACCCGCAGCCGACGACGAAAGCAGCACGGGTGGTGCGGGTGGGACCACGAACGCCGAAGGCGAAGCCGAGGCGCCGGTCCCGGTGGAGCCGCCCGCAGCCGCCGTCGGCGAGGACGCCCCACAGGGGCCACCCGCGGCTGACGACGAAAGCAGCACGGGTGGTGCGGGTGGGACCACAAACGCCGAAGGCGAAGCCGAGGCGACCCCCACAGCCGCCGCAGGCACAGGCACCCCCACCCCCGCCCCCACCCCCCGAACCCTCCGCACAGCCCACCGCGCCGCAGCCGCAGCCCTGGAGAAGTTCGACCTCACCGGCACCCGAGCCAAGGTCTACCTCGTCCTCGACCGCTCCGCCTCCATGCGCCCGTACTACAAGGACGGCTCCGCCCAGGCCCTCGGCGACCAGACCCTCGCCCTCGCCGCCCACCTCGACCCGGCCCCCGAGCCCAAGGTCCAGGTCGTCTTCTTCTCCACCGAACTCGACGGCACCGGCGAGCTCACCCTCACCGACCACGAGAACAAGATCGACGAGCTCCACGCGAGCCTCCCCCGCATGGGCCGCACCAGCTACCACGTGGCCGTGGAGAAGGTCCTCACCCACCACACCGAGACGTCCCCCGAGACCCCCGCCCTGGTGGTCTTCCAGACGGACGGCGCCCCGGACGCCAAGACTCCCGCCACCCACGCCCTCACCGTGGCCGCGAAGGACCACCCCGCCGTCTTCTTCTCCTTCGTCGCCTTCGGTGACCCCGAGCAGAAGGCGTTCGACTACCTGCGCAAGCTCAAGACGGGCAACACGGCCCACTTCATGGCGGGCGAGACCCCCCTCGAACTGACCGACAAGCAGCTCTACGAGGGCATCCTCGCGAACTGGCGCCCCTAGCCCCACCAGCGCCCCGACCAGCGGCCCCACCAGCGGCCCCGCCCAGACCCGCACCCGGCCGCCCGCCCACCCCTTAAAACGGGAAGCGGGCGGCCCACCCATGTCGGCTACGATTTCAAGGTTCGAAAACAACGACAGACGCCCCGAAACCCGGCGCCCGTCACCCCACGTAGCGACTTGGGAGCAGCCCGCGATGGCTCGACACCTCATCACCAGCGCCCTTCCGTACATCAACGGAATCAAGCACCTGGGCAACATGGTGGGGTCCATGCTCCCGGCGGACGTGTACTCCCGGTACCTCCGCCAGCGCGGCCACGACGTCCTCTACATCTGCGCCACGGACGAGCACGGCACCCCGGCCGAGCTGGCCGCGAAGGAGCAGGGCCTGCCCGTGGCGGACTTCTGCGCCCAGGCGCACGACGCGCAGAAGGCGGTCTACGACGGCTTCGCGCTCGCCTTCGACTACTTCGGCCGCAGCTCCAGCGAGCAGAACGTCGAGATCACCCAGCACTTCGCCCGCAAGCTGCACGAGAACGGCTTCATCGAGGAGCGCGCGATCCGCCAGGTGTTCTCACCCGCGGACGACCGCTTCCTCCCGGACCGCTACGTCGAGGGCACCTGCCCCCACTGCGGCTACGACAAGGCCCGCGGCGACCAGTGCGAGAACTGCACCCGCGTCCTGGACCCCACCGACCTGCTCGACCCGCGCTCGGCGATCTCCGGCTCCACGGACCTGGAGGTCCGTGAGACCAAGCACCTGTTCCTCCTCCAGTCCAAGCTCCAGCGCGAGGTCATGGAGTGGGTGGCCCGCCACGACGGCGTCTGGCCGCACCTGGCGTCCTCCATCGCCCACAAGTGGCTGACCGAGGGCCTGCACGACCGCGCGATCACCCGTGACCTGGACTGGGGCGTCCCCGTCCCGGCGGACACCTGGCCGGAGCTGGCGGCCGAGGGCAAGGTCTTCTACGTCTGGTTCGACGCCCCGATCGAGTACCTCGGCGCGACGAAGGAGTGGTCCGACCAGGACACGGAGAACCGCGACTGGAAGTCGTGGTGGTACGACGTCGACACCGACGTCCGCTACACGCAGTTCATGGCCAAGGACAACGTCCCCTTCCACACGGTGATGTTCCCGGCCACCGAGCTCGGCATCCGCGAGCCGTGGAAGAAGGTCGACTTCGTCAAGGCCTTCAACTGGCTGACGTACTACGGCGGAAAGTTCTCCACCTCCCAGAAGCGCGGCGTCTTCACCGACCAGGCCCTGGAGATCCTCCCTGCCGACTACTGGCGTTACTTCCTGATCGCCAACGCCCCCGAGTCGGACGACTCGTCGTTCACCTGGGAGCACTTCACCGCGACGGTCAACAAGGACCTCGCCGACACCCTCGGCAATTTCGTCAACCGCGTCCTGTCCTTCTCCAGGAAGCGCTTCGGCGACGAGGTCCCGGCCGGCGCCGAGGCCGGTGCGGCGGAGGCGCGGCTGGGCGAGCAGATCGCCGAGCTCCTCGCCGAGTACGAGCAGCACATGGAGACCCTCCAGTTCCGTAAGGCAGCCGCCGCCCTGCGCGCCTTGTGGTCGGCCGGCAACTCCTACCTGGAGGAGAAGGCCCCCTGGCTGGAGATCAAGACCGACAAGGACGGCGCCGCGCTGACGCTCCGTACGGCGATGAACCTGATCCACCTCTACTCGGTGGTCTCGGAGCCGTTCATCCCGGCCTCCTCCGCCGCCATGCGCGGCGCGTTCGCCCTCGCGGACGACACCGCCACCTGGGTCACCCCCGAGCAGGCCAGGTCTCTGGACTCGGTCCCGGCCGGCACCCCCTTCACCGTCCCTCCGGTCCTGTTCGCGAAGCTCACGGAAGACGACCTCCAGGCGTACAAGGAGCGCTTCGGCGGCGAGGCGGCGTAGTCGGCGAAATCGAGGTGAAGGCCCTGATGCGGGTGTGATGGAGTGAGGTCATGACGTACTACGTCACGACCCCCATCTACTACGTCAACGACGCCCCGCACCTGGGCCACGCCTACACCACGGTGGCGGCCGACGTCCTCGCCCGCTGGCACCGCGCGCGGGGCGAGGACGTGTGGTTCCTCACGGGGACCGACGAGCACGGCCAGAAGATCCTGCGCGCGGCCGAGGCGAACGGCGTGCCGCCGCAGGTCTGGGCCGACCGGCTCGCCGAGGAGTCCTGGAAGCCGCTCTGGCGGCACCTGGAGATCTCCCACGACGACTTCCTCCGTACGACGCAGAAGCGGCACACGGACCGGGTGCAGGAGTTCTACCAGGACCTGTACGACAACGGCCGGATCCGCAAGGGGGTCTACGAGGGCCCGTACTGCGTGGCCTGCGAGGAGTACAAGCTCCCCGGCGAACTGATCGAGGCGGAGGACGGCACCCTTCTCTGCGCGATCCACAAGCGCCCGGTGGAACTCCTCAAGGAGGAGAACTACTTCTTCAAGCTCAGCGAGTACGGTGAGCGCCTCCTCGCCCACTACGAGGCCAACCCCGACTTCATCCAGCCGGAGTCGGCCCGCAACGAGGTGGTGAACTTCGTCCGGGGCGGCCTTCAGGACCTCTCCATCTCGCGCTCGTCGTTCGACTGGGGAGTCAAGGTCCCCTGGGACGACGGCCATGTCTTCTACGTCTGGGCGGACGCCCTCCTCAACTACGCCACGGCCGTCGGCTACAACGAGAACCCGGACAAGTTCGGCTCGACGTTCCCCGCCGACGTCCATCTCGTAGGCAAGGACATCCTCCGCTTCCACGCGGTCATCTGGCCGGCGATGCTGCTGGCGAACGGCCTGCCGCTGCCCGGCAGGATCGCCGCGAACGGCTGGCTGCTGGTAGGCGGCGAGAAGATGAGCAAGTCCAACCTGACCGGCATCAGGCCGCAGGACCTGACCGCGCACTTCGGCGTGGACGCGTACCGCTGGTACTTCCTGCGCGCGATCGCCTTCGGTCAGGACGGCTCGTTCTCCTGGGAGGACTTCACCGCCCGCTACACCAGCGAGCTGGCGAACGACTACGGCAACCTCGCCTCCCGGGTCACCGCGATGGTCGGCAGGTACTTCGACGGCACGCTGCCGCGGGCCACCGCCGACGGCACGACCGAGGCGGCGATCCGGGCGGGCCTCACCGAGGCCGTCGCGCGGGCGGACCGCCGGATCGGCGACGAGCTGGACTTCCAGGGCGGCATCCTGGCCGTCTTCGACTTCGTGAAGCAGGTCAACGGCTACCTCACCGACCAGCAGCCCTGGAAGCTCGCCAAGGACGAGTCGCAGGAGAGCCGCGCCCGCCTCGCCACCATCCTCTACACGGCCGCGGAGTCCCTGCGGGCGATCGCGGTGCTCCTGGCGCCGATCATGCCGGAGACCTCCGGGCGGCTCTGGGCCTCCCTGAGCGCGGAGGCCACCCTGGGCCCCCTCCAGGACCAGAGGATCCAGGGTGCGTCCACCTGGGGCCGGCTCCCCGCCGGGACGAGGGTCAGCAAGGGCGCGATGCTGTTTCCGCGTCTGGAGGAGTCGCCGACCACTTGAGGACCCCGGCTCCGGTCGTCGCCGGCTCCGTCGGTCCGGCGAAACTTCCCCCACACGTAATCGGGGCACTTTGGACAGACCCGAGTTTCACCTTCCATTCCGCACCTAGACTTTTACGACCGCGGTGGAAGGGATGCCCGTGCAAGGTGGGGGGACGAACGAGATGGTCATGCAGTCGGCTGATCCGGACACGCCTGGCGCGCCTGCTCCGGCACCTGGTCAGCGCGTGACCGTACGCAACCGCCCCTGGGTGGTCACCGACGTCCTCCGGTCGACCGCCGCCAGCGACGACCCGGCTCGCGCCGCGGAAGCCGCCGCCAGCCACCTGATCACGCTGTCGTCGCTGGAGAGCGACGGTCGGGACGAGGAACTGCGGGTGGTCTGGGAGCTGGAGCAGGCTACGGACGTACACGACCAGTACGAGCTGCCTTCCCCCGCCGACGGCTTCGACGAACCCGGACGTCTGGACGCCTTCCTGGACGCCGTGCGCTGGGGAGCCATCGCCTCTGCCGACAAGACCGCACTCCAGGCCCCGTTCCGCTCGGGCGTCGAGATCCAGGACTACCAGTTGGATCCGGTGGTCCGCGCCCTGTCCATGCCCCGTACGAACCTGCTGATCGCGGACGACGTCGGTCTGGGCAAGACCATCGAGGCCGGTCTGGTGATGCAGGAGCTGATGCTGCGCCACCGCGCCCGCTCCATGCTGATCGTCTGCCCCGCCGGCCTGACCCTCCAGTGGCGGGACGAGATGCGGGACAAGTTCGGCCTGGACTTCCGGATCGTCAACACCAGGATGCTGCGCGACCTGCGCCGCTCGGCCGGGCTGTACGCCAACCCATGGACCCACCACCCGCGCCTGATCGTCTCGATCGACTGGCTGAAGCGCGAGCGCCCGCTGCGGATGCTGCGTGAGCTGCTGCCGCCGGTGCCGGAGTATCCGCGTGCCTTCGATCTGCTGGTGGTGGACGAGGTGCACACCTGCGCGCCGTCGGGCACCGGCAAGTACGCGGTGGACTCGCAGCGCACCCGTGCCGTGAAACTGCTCGCGCCGCACTGCGAGCACCGCCTCTTCCTCTCCGCGACCCCGCACAACGGCTACCTGGAGTCCTTCACCGCGCTCCTGGAACTACTCGACGACCACCGTTTCGCCCGTGGCATCAAGCCGTCCGAGGAGCAGCTGCGCCGCGTGATGGTGCGCCGCATGAAGTCGGACCTGCCGCCGCTGTGGAACGGCAAACCCCGCTTTCCCCGGCGCGTACCGCACGCCCTGGAGGTCGAGTACAGCGAGGCGATGCGTGAGGCGTACGCCAAGCTGACGGAGTACGCGCGCTCGCGCCGCGGCGGACAGGGCGACGGCAAGGCGGGCCGGACGGCCGCCGACTTCGTGACGACCCTGCTGAAAAAGCGTTTCCTGTCGTCGCCGAAGGCGTTCGCGGAAACCATCAACACCCATCTCAAGACGATGACGACCCGGCAGGTCGAGCCCGCGGAAGAACCGGCCCCGAGCGTCCGCGTGCTGCGGCCGCTGATCAACGGGATCGAGGAGGCCGAGGAGGAGGACGAGCAGGAACAGGCCGAGGCGGCGACGCGCGCCTTCACCGCGGCACGCCAGGCCATGCGTCCGCTCTCCGACCGCGAGCACACGCTCCTCAAGGAACTCGACGCCTGGGCCGTGGACGCCGGGAAACGCCCGGACGCCAAGTTCGCCTGCTTCCAGGAGTGGCTGGACGGAATCGTCTGCCCGGACGGCCCACTGGGCGAGTGGAAGCCGAAGCGGGTCATCGTCTTCACCGAGTACCGCGACACCCAGCGCTGGCTGTACGGGCAGCTGATCGCGGCAGGGTACCCGGCGGAGCGGATTGCCCAGCTCTACGGCGGCCAGGACCAGGAGGAGCGCGAGCGGGTCAAGCAGGTCTTCCAGGAGAGCCCCGACCTGTCGCCCGTCCGCATCCTGCTCGGCACCGACGCGGCCAGCGAGGGCATCAACCTCCAGGCGCACTGCCACCGAGTGCTGCACTGGGAGATCCCCTGGAACCCCAACCGGCTGGAGCAGCGCAACGGCCGCGTCGACCGGCACGGCCAGAAGGCCGAGCAGGTGGACGTCTTCCACTTCGTGCCGGAGGGCTGGCAGGGTTTCGACCCGGCGCACGACCACCAGACGGACTCGGGCTACGAGGACGGCGCCCTGGAGGACGAGCTGCACTTCCTCGCCGTCGCCGCCCGCAAGACCGAGCGCATCCGCGAGGACCTGGGCAGTGCGGGCGAGGTGATCGCCGCACAGGTCGAGCAGAAGATGCTGGGCCGCCGTTCGAACTGGACGACCGCCGACGCCGAGATCACGAAGCGGTCCGGGAAGGCCGTCCTGAAGGTCGAGCGTGACCTTGCCCGTGACCTGGAGAATCTGGTGGGCGCCCTGACGGACAGCCGCCAGCAGCTCCACCTGCACCCCGAGACCGTCGAGCGGGTCGTCCGTACGGGCCTGCTGCTGGCCCACCGCAAGGACCTCACCGAGGTCCCCGACCCCAAGCAGGGCAAGGCCGCCCGCTGCTTCCGACTGCCGGAGCTGCCCGGCGCCTGGGCGCGCGCCCGCAACGACGGCCTGCGCCACCCGCTCACCGGCAAGGAGCGCCCGGTCGTCTTCGACGAGGTCGAGGCCCGCGACCGTACGGACGTGGTCCACATGCACCTGGGTCACCGACTGGTGCAGATGTGCCTGCGGCTGCTGCGTGCCGAACTGTGGTCGAGCGGCGCGGGAGCCCATCTGTCCCGGGTCACGGCCCGGGTGGTGCCGGACGGCGCCCTGCGGCAGCCGGCACTGGTGGCGCACGGCCGGGTGGTCATCACCGGCAGTGGCGGGACGCGGCTGCACGAGGAGGTGATCACGGCGGGCGGCTTGATCGAGGCCGGAAAGTTCGTGGCCGCGAAGATGGAAGACGTCGATGGGTGGCTGGCCGAGGCGACGGAGGAACTCCCCTCCGACTCCGTAGGGACTGAACTGACGGATCTCTGGCCCCAGTTGGAGGAGCGTCTCGCACGCGCCCTGAACACCCGGGCGAACCGGCGCTTCCGTTCCCTTGAGACAGTGCTCGCGGAACGCTGCGAGCAGGAGGTCGAGGGCATGCGGGCGATCCTGGAGGACCTCGGCCGCTCGATCCGGGACCGGCTGGACGACACGGGACACTGGCAGCAGGAGTCGCTCTTCGACATCGACGACGAGCGCCGCCAGCTGCGCGCGGACCGGGCGGCGCTGCTGGAGCGGCTGCGGCGGCTGCCAGAGGTGACGGAGACAGAGACGGCCACGCTGCGCCGCCGCTGGGCCGATCCCTCGCCACGCTGGTTCCCGGTCGCCGTGACCTTCCTCGTCCCCCGTTCCCTCTCAGCAACCGCCCGCCAGGAGAACCGCTGATGCCGACCGCCGCCCGTACCGCCAGGAAGATCCCGCCGAAGGGCTCGGTCCCCACCCCCGCCGAGCAGCACGAGGACTGGCTGCGGCTGCTGCGCCCCGACGGCCCGTTCGTGTCGCTGCCGGTGCTGGTCGGCGCATTCCCGCAGGGCCTGGACACCATCCCGCCGGAGACATGGGCGAGGCTGCGGCAGGCATGGGCGGAGGTCCAGGAGGACCCGGCCCTGCTGCGGCCAGCCTGGGAGAAGTTCGTCCTGACCGAACTGCTCGGCTGGCGTGCGCCCGGCCTGCGCGAGGGCGCGGGGATCCCCGAGTCACTGCGCGCCGGCGCGAACACACCCGACGCGGTCGTCCTCGGCCCCGGACGCTCCGGCGGCTCCGCCCCGCGTGCCCTGTTCTTCCGAACGGAGGACTGGGAGAGCCCCCTCAACCGCCCGCGCGGCGAACAACCGGGCCTCGCCGACCGGGCGGCCGAGCTCTGCCGCGCCCGCGACGTGCCGTTGGCCCTGCTCACCAACGGCCGCGAGTGGGCCCTGGTCCACGCCCGCCCGAAGGAGGCGACGACCGTCGCCGTCTTCGACGCGGACCTGTGGACCGAGGAGCCGATCCTCGCCCGCGCCTTCGCGAGCCTGCTCGCGGCGAGCCGGGTGGTCCGACCGCCCCTCGACGCGGAGGGCAAGTCGACTGACTCGACGGCGGGCTTGTTCGCCCGCACGGTGGACGCCCAGGCCGACGTCACCGACACGCTGGGCCGCCAGGTGCGGGAGGCGGTGTCGCTGCTGGTCGCGGAGTTGTCCCGCCTGGACAGGGAGTCGCGGGGCGAGCTGCTGCGAGACGTACCCGCCAAGCAGGTCTACGAAGGCGCGCTCACTGTCATGATGCGCCTGGTCTTCCTCCTGTACGCCGAGGAGCAGCGCCTGCTGCCCTCCAGCGAGGAGCTGTACAGCAAGTCGTACGCCGTCGGCCCCCTGCACGACGAGCTGGCAACGGCCCAGAGCCTGCACGGCGACGAACTCGGCGACCGGGTCGAGGCGACCTGGCCGCGCCTTCTCGCCGTGTTCGCCGCGATCCACGGCGGCAGCACGCACGACCAGCTGTGGATCCCTCCGTACGGCGGCTCGCTCTTCGACCCGTCCCGCTTCCCGTGGCTCGTCCCGGCCAAGGTGACGGACCGGGTGGTGTACGAGATCCTCGACGCCCTTCTGACCCTGCGCGCCCGCAAGGGCTTCAAGGGCAAGGAGCGCCTGTCGTACAAGGGCCTGGACGTCGAGCAGATCGGCCATGTCTACGAGGGTCTGCTGGAGTACGGCTGCCACCGGGCGGAAGAGCCGTACGTGGGGGTCTCCTTCGGGCGGGACAAGAAGTACGAGGCCGTGCTGCGGCTGGAGCTGCTGGAGGAATGGGAGGCCGCCGGGACGCTCGCGGAGCGGGTGGCGGAGGCGGCGGGGACCAAGCCGGCCACGGTGGCTGCGGCGCAGGCCAAGTCGTCCGGTGCGGTGACGGTCGAGCTGGAGACGGCGTGCGGCAGTGACGTCGAGCTCGTCGAGCGGGCGGCTGCCTTCTCGGGTTTGTACGGCATCGATCTGCGCGGCGAGCCGAAGGTGTGGCCAGCGGGGTCAGTCATCGTCGTCCGCTCGGGCAACCGCCGGGACACGGGCACGCACTACACGCCGAAGGCGCTGGCGGAGGAGGTCGTGGAGCACACGCTGGCTCCACTCTGCTTCTCGCCGGGTCCGGCGGAAGGTGCGGCGCCCGGCGTGTGGCGGCCGAAGAAGGCCGAGGAGCTGCTGAAGCTGCGGGTGCTGGACCCGGCGATGGGTTCGGGGGCGTTCCTGGTGTCGGCGTGCCGGTACTTGTCGGACCGGGTGGTGGAGGCGTGGCTCCGGGAGGACGTACTCCCACCGGAGATCGCGAAGGACGTGGACCGGGACGACCACGAGCAACTGCACCAGATCGCGCGGCGGTTGGTGGCCGACCAGTGCCTGTACGGCGTGGACCGTGACCCGATGGCCGTGGAGCTGGCCAAGCTGTCGCTGTGGTTGGTGACGCTGGCGAAGGGGCGGCCGTTCTCGTTCCTGGACCATGCGTTGCGGTGTGGGGACTCGCTGATCGGGGTCATCGACGTACGGCAGGTCCGGCAGTTCCATCTGGACTGGCAGGACCGGCAGTTGAGTGCCGAGGTCGCGCGGGCGCTGGAGGGGACGGAGGGGCTGCTGTCGCAGGCCGCCGAGCTGCGGCGGAAGATCGAGTCGACTGCGGTGACAGATATCCGTGTCGTCCGGGACAAGGCGGACCTGCTCGCGAAGGCAGAGGCGCTGAGCGGCAAGCTGCGGCTGGCGGCGGACGCGGTGGTGGGGGCCGCGCTGGCTGCCGAGGGCATCTCCGACGAGGAGGCGTCCGAGATCTCCGGTGAGGAGAACGTGGGTGGGGCGCGGGGGGCTGCGCGGTTCCGGGATGCCAAGGAGGACGCGAAGAGCCGGGCCTATCGGTACCGGCTGGAGGCTGTGGCGGGGCTGGTGGCTACGGCGTTGGGGGAGGGTGACGGGTCTGAGGAGGCGGAGGCTCAGGCGCGGGAGATTGTCGCGGGGTGGTTGAAGGGGCCTCGGGCTGAGGCGGTTCGGCCGTTGCATTGGCCGTTGGAGTTTCCTGAGGTTATGGGGGTGGGGGGCTCCCATGGGTTTGATGTGGTCGTGGGAAATCCGCCGTTTGTGGGCGGACTCAAGATCACCGGGGCCCTGGGCCAGGATTACCGGGAGTACCTGGTCAATCGCCTGGCGGGCGGTGCTCGTGGGCATGCGGACTTGTGTGCCTACTTCTTGCTGCGGAATTTGAGGATCGCACCGGGACAGCGCACAGGCATCATCGCGACAAACACGATCGCTCAGGGCTACACCAGAGATGTAGGGCTTGAGCAGGCCACGGCAGAGGGTTGGACCGTTAGCCGAGCAATCAAGTCTCAGCCTTGGCCTGGGACGGCCAACCTTGAGGTTGCCCTCGTGTGGCTCGCGCAGAACCTGGGACCAGCAGAAGCAGTGTTCTTGGACGGCCACCAGGTGGATGGGATCACTCCTCTGCTAACCGCTCGTTCACAGGCATCGGGCAAACCCCATCAGCTGGTGGAAAACGAGAACCGGGCTTTCATCGGGTCGTACGTGCTGGGTTCAGGATTCCTCCTCGAGCCCGAACAGGCTCAGGCACTCATCGAGAAGAACCTCAGGAACAAGCAAGTCTTGCGTCCCTACTTCAACGGTGACGACCTCAACCAAAGAACAGGTGCACTAGCACGCCGCTGGGTTATCAACTTCCGGGACTGGTCTCAGGAAGAGGCGTCGCGATACGAGGACGTCTTTGCAATCGTAGAACGGGAGGTAAAGCCAGTACGTGCAAAGAATAATAGGCCAGCTCGCCGCGACCGCTGGTGGCAGTTCGCCGAACGAGCCCCACAGCTCTACGAGTCAATCGATCACCTAGATCAGGTGATCGCCATCGGTCAGACCAGCAGCACCCAACTCCCCGCGCTCCTGCCGCGCGATTCCGTCTTCGATCAAAAGCTGGTTGTTTTCCCCACAGACAGCTACGCAGAACTAGCCTTTCGGAGCAGCGAGTTTCAATTTTGGTGGACTGAAAAGTACGGCCCAACCCGAACAGCAGATCTCGTTTACACACCAACCACCTGCTGCGTTCCCCTACCTTTGCCTAGGCTCAACGATCAGCTTGGCGACCTGGGCAAGGAGTTGGAAGCAGCCCAGAAGCGCACGGGCCTCGCCTTGACGCCGCTGTCTCAGGGGATCCACTCCCCCAAGGAGTCAGCAGCCGAGATCGTCATGCTCAGGGATATTCATCGCCGGATCGATCACGCCATCCTGGCGAGCTACGGCTGGGACGTCGACCTAGACTATGGCTTCCACGAGACACGGCGCGGAACTCGTTACACCATGTCACCAGAGGCCCGGACCCGAATTCTTGACCTGCTCCTTGAGCTGAACCACGCCCGCTACAAGGAAGAGATGGAAAAGGGCCTGCACACTCCGGAAGCCAAGCGGCGCCGTGCTGCTGCCCGCAAGGCCAAGGCAAAAGCTCGGGCCGCCGCGCGCACCCCCCAGAGTGCCGACACCTCGGAGGACTTCAACGATGACGGACTCTTCCCTCAGCCGGACGCCCTGTTCTAAGCCCTGCGACGACGCCCCGCACTGGTGACAACCATGCGCGGGGCGTGCAGTTGCGAGGTCAGCTCCCCGACGCGTACGCCACAAAGTCCGTCCATGCCTCCCGCGCAAGCGCGAGGCGCGGGCTGGCGTCGCGGTACTTGGAGTCGCGGACGTGGATGGTGCCTGGGGTGGTGGCAACCTCAACACAGGACTCGCCGTCATTGCCACTGCTGTAGCTGCTCTTGAACCACGCCCATTCGGAGGCGTCTCCGGCGGAGGCCTTGCGGATCATGTTTCTCCCAGCAGTTGCTCGATGAAGGCCAGCGACTCCCATGGCGGGAGAGCCTGCGCCCGGATGGTGCCATACCGCAGCTCAAGGATGTGAAGCTGACTCGGTTCGGTTACCGGACGACCGTTGAACGCTCCGTCGGAACGCGCGACCGCCGTACCGTCCGCGAACTTCAGCAACTCGATCCTGCCGTCCAAGCCCGAGTGGACCTCGACGTGCGTCGGCATCACCTGAAGTGTGACGTTGCGCATCCGCCCTACCTCCAGCAGATGTTCGAGCTGCTGCCGCCACACCATTGTGCCTCCGAGCGGGCGTCGCAGCGGCGCCTCTTCCAGGACGAAGTGAATGGAAGGGACCGGGGCACGCTCGAAGATCGACTGCCGGGCCAGACGCGCGGCAACCATCCGTTCCACGTCGTCCGGTGAGTACGGCGGCTGCGCTGCCTCGATCAGAGCGCGGGCATGCTCCGGCGTCTGCAACAGCCCATGAACGCTGTGGCACTCGTACAGGCCGATCTCGACCGCCTTGGCTTCCATCTGCGCCAAGGCCCGCACCTTCTTCGGATAGCGGACCTTCTTCACGTCCTCCCAAGCCGCCGAGACGAGCCCATCCGCCCCCAACACCTCGTCGGCCTTGTCCAAATACTCCTGCCGGGGAATCCGCTTCCCGCCCTCGATCTTGTAGACGAGGTCCTCGCCGTACCCAACAGCCTTGGCGAACTCAGGAACCCGCATCCCCACCGCCTCCCGCCGCAGCCTCAACTGCCGCCCCACAGTGGCGATGACAGCCACACCCCAGTCATCGTCCGGATCCACCTTCCAACCCGGCTCGTCCGCCTCGCTCCTGAGCCGTCCAGCCTCCGCCTCCACCGACATCCCGCACCCCTCCGTCGTACGACCGTGCCGCAACGCCCCTACCCGTACGCCCTCTGGACAGCCTGGACACCTCTGGACAGGCCCTGGACAGTCGCTCTACGTACCGGCGTGATCACTCATTCACCGTAGGCACATTCGGCCACGCTGAGTGACGTGATTCAGAAACTCGCCGAGCTCACAGGCCGCTCCTCCCACCCCGCCCAACCCGACGGCCTCATCCCCAACTTCAGCGTCCTGCTGTCCCCCACCCCCCGCGGCGCCCGCCTCGCCCGCCTGCTCGCCACAGAGCAACTCCGCACCTGGGGCGCCCCCTTGGACCCGGCGGCGCACATCGTCGCCGAACTGGCAAACAACGCGGCCACCCACGGCCGCGTCCCCGGCCGAAGCTTCCGGCTCCTGCTCTACGTGGTCGGCGAAACCCTCCGCGTCGAAGTCACCGACACGCGCGGTGACCGATCACCGCACCCCCAACCCATCGCCACCCCTGACAGCGAAGCCGGCCGCGGCCTGACCCTCGTGGACGCCCTCGCCGACCGCTGGGGAGTGTCCCCAGGCCTACCCCCACGCAAGACGGTCTGGGCCGAACTCCGACTCCCCACCCGACCCCACGGGTCACCGAAGCCTGACGCCCCATACTCCGGTCCGACCTGCGCTCCCTATGCACCACCCACTGGGGAGAAAGCACCCCACCAAGCCCCACCCCTCCCTCCCGCCGGGCAAACTCACCCCCGCGAGTGAATATGCCCAACTCAGCTGGATTCGGGACCGGTTGCCTGCCTTACGCTCACCGGAGCAAGACACAACCACAGACATGCGACGGCCCCCGCCGGGACGGCAATCCCAGTGCGAGGGCCTGACCACCGAGGAAGAATTGAGCTTCCCGATGGACACCGAAAACCCTAGCGCGCCCCCGCGCGCCCAGTCCCGTATCCCGGGCAAAAACCACCCCCACGCGCGGCCACAATCCGGCGTCGTCCACGACAACGCCCGCCACACCGAGAACTTCACGGTGATCGGCAACGACCTCATCCAGCACCGGGAGCTCTCCGGGCTCGCCATCGGCCTGGCGTGCTACATCCAGTCGGTGCGCCAGGGCACCGCCGTCGACATCAAGACCCTCGCCGACCGCTTCCCCGAGGGCCCCACCCGTATCGCCGCCGCCCTGCGCGAACTCGAAACCCACGGTTACCTGCGTCGCACCCGCGAACGCACCCCCACCGGCCGAATCGTCACCCGCACGGTCTCCTGCAACAGGCCAGGACACCGGAGGAACACCCCCTCCGAGCCCTCCGACAGGCGACCCGCCCGACGCCCGGATCCGGACAAGCCACCCCCACGCAAGCGCCTCCCCGCCGTACCCCAGCCCTCGTACACCTCGCCCGCCGTCCTCCAGGCAGCCGTCGACGTCCTCGCCGGCCTCCGCCGCCGCGACCCCCGCCTCCTCCTCTCCGCCACCGACGCCGAACACCTCGCGCCGGGAGTCGCCGCCTGGCTGGAGCGCGACCTCACCCCCACCGCCGTACGCCACGCCCTGACCGAGAACCTCCCAGCGGAACCCTTGATCCGCCCGGCCGCCTTCCTCGCCCACCGCCTGGCCGCACAGCTCCCGCCCCCGCCGCCGTTCCGGCCCCCTGCCCCATCGGCCCCAGAGCCCAGGCACCCCTTCCAGACCTGCGACGGCTGCGACCGTCCCTTCCGTGCCCCAGCGCCCGGCCGCTGCCGCGACTGCCGCGTCCCCACTCCAGCCTGATGAAGAGCTCCCGCATCCCTCACTACGGGCTCCTCTGCCTCCCCCGACGGCTACCCTGGCCAGGGCATCCCCTGGAGGACACCATGAGCACGCAGGCCGACCATGGGCACGACCTGATCCCCCGCCCCGAGCAGACCCCCGACGCACTACGGGCGGCGCTCGCCGTGGTCGCACCGGGCCGTTTGGGGGAGATGCAGGCGACGAAGGACGAGGCGTTCGCCAAGGCGGTCGAGTGGCAGTCGCTCAGCCCGGTGCAGAGCTGGGTCCTGATCTGGGCCAGGGACATCGAGATCGCCCGCCGACCCGACCTGTGGACCCGCTACTCCCACGCCAAGAGCACTCTGGAGGACGAGGATCCGGTCGCCGCTGAGGAAGCCCTGCGGGAGCTCAGCGCCGTCCTTGAGGAAGCCATGAGGGCAGTGCGCGAGTGACCTGGAAATGGGAGTACGCCTTTGGCGCGGAAGAAGCCGTGCGCACCGCCCCTGCCGGCTTCCTGGCCGAAGTCCACAGGAAGGCAGACGAGCTGGTCAGGGCTGCCGAAGCACTCCATGTCCATGGCCAGGCGCACGCGGGCACGGACCCGAGGGGCGGCGACATCATCATCCCCGGCGGCATGTTCACGTACCAGGTCGTAGTACGTGCCGAACGCGTCTACGTCGTCCAGATCACCTACCTGGGCTTCTGATCCTCACACTGAGTGACTGTGCCTGGCGACAGCTGCCCGAGCGCTGCTGCACACTGAGCCGCCTTTACTCCGGCCGCACCACGAACGCAGTCACCCCCCGCATCCGCACCCCTGTGCCCCGCGGCTCCAGGTCCCCGGTCACAGCGACCTCCAGCCCGTCGCGCCAGGCGTCGGTGGCCTTGTCGATGTCCTCGGGGCGAAGCTCCACCCGAACGCGTCGCTGGCGCAGGGATTCCTCGGGGAGGAGCGAGCCGTAGATCGTCGCTTCGCGCGGGTGTACATCCCGGTGGAGTTTCATCACGACACCGCGCACAACCGCCCCTTCCTCACGCCCCAGCCGTTCCCGCAGATCCTTCGCAACCGCCTCCAGCGCACCCGCATGCTCTCGTCTGATCGCGATCGGCGGTGAGGGCTGCTCCATCGGCCTCTCGGACGACCACGAGAAGGAAAGCGAGAAGTCACGGCGCTCCTCGCCCGCGATCTTCACGAGTGCCTCGCATAGGTTCGCCGACAGGCCGGCGCCCGCCATGTCCTCGACGTGGGGCACCGAGTTCATGGCCAGGGTGCTGTCCGCCGCCGCACGAGCGCACGTAACGCCCGCGTAGAGCATTCGGGAGACCCTGCGGCCGAACGGTTCGGACGGGTGCAGGTACAGCATGCTGCGCCTGGCCTCCGCCTCGTCGAAGAGGGCCCCCTGGCCGTTCCGGTCGTTTCCGCCGGACGGGCCCTCCGGCAGAGGGGTGTGCGCGGCGATGACGTAACTGCCGACGCGGGTCTGGTCCAGCCGTACCGCCGCTACGTGGTCCTTCACGAGCTGGGGTTTCTGTGCGGGCTGTACCGCCCGTGTGCCGAGTACCGAGGAGGCCGCCGCCGTGTGCAGGTCCTTCAGGCCCGTGAGTGCCGAGACCAGGTCCAGGAGGGGTGCCGTACCCGAGGGGCCAGGCGGTACCAGGTGGAGGAACTGCCAGTCCACCGGCGGCAACCACATCTCACGCAGGATGTCCCCAGGGGGGCGCGCCTCGACCACGGCCAGAGTCTCCAGGATGTCTGCGACCCGCCCCGCGTAGTCCCGGCGGCGCTGCACCGGGACCAGGAGTTCGTACGGTGGGCCCGGTTCGTAATCCTGCGGCCGCCACTCCCACAGCTCGGCACCGGACAGGTCGCGCTCCGCACTCCACCCCTTGCCGCTCAGATAGCGCCGCAGGACTCCGGGGGCGAGGGTCGCAGCCTGCTCGAACTCGGTGTCCGTGATCGCGGTCATGAGGCTCCCACCAGCTCCCGGTAGTCCTCGGCGAACAGGTCGTGTAAGGAGCCGGCGGTCAGCAGGTGGGCACGCGGGATGTGGACCGTGCGGGTGCTGTCCGTTTTCGACCTGTTCTCGGGCGGGGGGAGCGGTTCCTGGTCGTGCAGGCACAGCCAGTACGCGGCGTGGCTGAGGCGCAGGCGGTCCTCGGTGGCGTGCGACCAGGCGAACGCGTCGGACGGGGCCAGGACGAGGAACAGAAAGCGGGGCATCTCGTAGTCCGGGCCGGCCAACTGGTTGTAGTTCTTCACCTTGAGCTTGTAGTGAATGTGGTCGCCATGGATGTCCGGAGACGATGTGCACTTGACCTGAGCCTCAATGGCCGGAAATCTTCGGGTGCCCCTCCGGCCCGTATAGCCCAACTGCCAGTCCACGCCGACCCGGTCGCGCTCCTTGCGGGTCACGTCGAGGTTGGCCGCGGTGGCCAGCATGCGGATGAACTCCTCGCCGAACGCGCCCCGGTGGCCGTTGTCGCCGAAACCCATCGAGCCCGTGGCCCATCCCGGCGCCTGCTGAGGGCTGAACAGGCGCCTCAAAAGGCCGTTTGACGGCTGGTGTGGGATACCGCCGGTCGTGCTGTCTGTCATACGCCCCCGCTCACCCTTCGCCCCGCGATACCGCGCCTCCGGCTCCCGTGCGCGTGTCGTACCCCTCAGGCGACGCACCGTAACGGCGGTCACACCCTTGGCCAACATCCTTGATCGGAATCAGGCCGGTTCCGTAAGGAAGTCCGTACCGGTTGTCAGTGCGCGGACCTACTCTGACCCCGTGACCCAGCAACCTCTCGTCGGCCCAGGCTCCGAGCCGGACCCCGCCCCCGGCGGCGCGGTGCTGTCCGCGCCCACTCCGCAGCAGCTGCGCGACAAACTCGCCGAGCTGGTCGTACGCGATCTCCAAGGGCCCACCGGAGACGAGCCGGAGGAGCTGGCGGGCAACCCCTTGGACCACTACATCATCGGGCGACTGGCCCCCGGCGGTGTACGGGACGAGGACGGAGCCCCTCTGCGGACCGTCGGCAAGGTGGTCGAGCCCGAGACACTCGAGGAGCCGGGCATGGCGCCCGAGCAGGAGCCAGAGGCCGGGGATCCCGAGCCGTCGGCACCCTCGATGCCGAGTCTGCACCCGTCGACGCTGGGACTGACGCTGAGGGTGGAGCAGCAGGTCCAGGAGCTGACGGTCGACTGCGCCTGGGCGCGGTACGAGCGCGGCGACTCGGAGATCGAAGGGAACCCGAAGCGGGTGTGGCACCGGGTGCCCTGCTCGGGCACGGTCACAGTGAAGCTGGTGGAGGGGAAACTGGCCCCCCAGCCCGTGCATGTCCGGGACTTCCCGCACATCGTGGTCCGTGGCCGAGCCCGATCGCACGAGGGGTCGTGGCTGGTGTCCCTCTTCCTCGTCAACGGGCAGGAGAACAAGCCGGGCTCCACCCATTGGATGTTCCAGGCCTCGATGACCGTGGCGGGTGCCGCGGGCACTGCCCCGTTCCTGCCGCGCCGCTCCGTCGAGCAGCCCGGCGGCAGCCAGGACGAGCGGCGCTCGCTGGCCATGACGTACCGCTTCCACCCCGAGTTCGCGGTCGGCCACGGCACTGGCGTGCACGCCGAGACGGCTCCGGAGAACCCCCGGCGGGCCGTGCGCATCTCCACCACCGCCACTCCCTCGTACGAGGTCCCGCATACGGACGTGCCGGACCCGCGCCGTGACCGGCGGGACGAGGACCTGCCGGAACTCAAAGAACTCGTCCTGGACATGAGCGAGTTGAGCAGGCTGGAAGCCACTCCGCTGCGGGCTGCTCTGCTCCCCCTCGTGGACGGCTACCGCTCCTGGATCGAGCGGCAGAAGCAGTCGATCGACGATCCAGCCACAGGGCTCGACGCCTACCGCGCGGAAGCCCGGGAGAACATGCGTCTCGCCGGTCGAGCGGCCAAGCGCATCCAGGCCGGAATCGATCTGCTACAGGACGATCCCGACGCGCTCGACGCCTTCCGGTTCGCCAATCGCGCCATGTGGCACCAGCGCGTGCACACCATCGCCGCGGGCAGCCGGCGCCGGTCATCGACCATGTCGCTGGAAGAAGCGGTCCAGGCCGCCGACGTGCCGAAGAACCGCAGCTGGCGCCCCTTCCAGCTGGCCTTTCTCCTGCTCAACCTGCCCTCGCTGGCCAATCCGGCTCATCCCGAGCGCGCCGACGACGACAGTGCCCTGGCGGACCTCCTGTGGTTCCCCACCGGTGGTGGCAAGACCGAGGCCTACCTCGGGCTGACCGCGTTCACGTTCGCCATCCGCCGCCGCAAACCCCACCTCGGCGGTCTCGACGCCGAGCACGGCGTCGCCGTGATCATGCGGTACACGCTGCGTCTGCTCACCATCCAGCAGTTCCAGCGCGCCGCCGCGCTGATCTGTGCCTGCGAGGTGATCCGCCGCGAGGAACCCGACCGTTGGGGCCGCAACCCGTTCCGTATCGGCCTGTGGGTGGGCGGCAGAGTCACCCCCAACACCACGGACCAGGCCTCCGACTGGGTCAAGGAACGCAAGAAGGACAAGGGATACAGCGGCTTCGGCCGTATGGGCTCCCCCCATCAGCTCACCAGCTGTCCCTGGTGTGGAGCGAAGATGGAGGCGGGCCGCGACATCACAGTCGACAACACCCTGCGCCGCACCTTCATCACCTGCCCCGACGCCTACGAATGCCCCTTCGGCGCCGCCGCGTTCGGTCTGCCCGCCGATGAGCAAGGGCTGCCGATCCTCGTTGTGGACGAGGAGATCTACCGCAATCCGCCCAGCCTCGTCATCGCCACCGTCGACAAGTTCGCCCAGCTGCCCTGGAAGGGCGAGACCCAGGCGCTGTTCGGCCAGGTCTCCCGCCGCTGCACACGGCACGGATACGTCACACCGTCCGCCGTCGACGTGGAATGGGAGTCCTCCAGCCATCCCGCGAGCAACGGCCATCCGGCCGCCTCCACCGTCGACGCCGCACGTGTCCGCCCGCCGGACCTGATCGTCCAGGACGAGCTGCACCTCATCTCCGGACCGCTCGGCTCCCTCACCGGCCTGTACGAGACGGCCGTGGACCGGCTCTCCACCTGGGAACCCGAACCGGGCCGAACCGTGCGGCCGAAGGTCATCGCATCAACGGCCACCGTCCGCCGCGCCGACCGGCAGATTCACGATCTCTTCGCCCGCAGGACCGCAGTGTTCCCGCCGTCGGGGCTCAACGCCGACGACACGTTCTTCGCGCGACGCCGGTCCCCCAAGGAGACGCCCGGCCGTCGGTACGTAGGCATCTGCGCGCAGGGAGTGCGTACCAAGTCCGTGGCGATCAGGGTGTTCGTCGCCCAGCTCGGAGCCGCCCAGTACCTGTACAACACCTACGGGGCGAGCGAGCTGACCGACCCGTACATGACGCTGGTCGGCTACTTCAACAGCCTGCGCGATCTCGGTGGCATGCGACGGCTGGTGGAGGACGACGTGTCGGCCAGGCTGGTCCGAGCGGACCGACGAGGGCTCGCCACACGGTACGTCGACGAACTGGCCGAGCTGACCAGTCGGATGGCCTCCGATGCCATTCCGGACATCCTGGCAAAGCTCGACATAAGCTTCGGCCGCCGGCCCAAGGGCTCGCCGCGCCCCATCGATGTCCTGCTCGCCACCAACATGATCGCCGTCGGCGTGGACGTCTCACGACTCGGCGTCATGGTCGTCAACAACCAGCCCAAGTCGACCGCCGAGTACATCCAGGCCACCAGCCGCGTCGGCCGACGGGCACCCGGCCTGGTCTTCACCGTCCTCAACTGGGCCCGGCCACGCGACCTTTCGCACTACGAGACCTTCGAGTCCTTCCACGCCACCATCTATCAGCACGTCGAAGCGCTGTCCGTCACGCCGTTCGCCGACCGCGCCGTCGACCGAGGCCTGACCGGCGTCCTGGCGTCTCTGGTCCGCAATCTCAAGCCCGAGTACAACCCCAACCGCGGTGCCCAGTGGGTGGATCGCCGCGGTGAGGTCGTCAGTCACGCCGTACGCTCCCTGGAACTGCGTGCCCGAGACGTCCTGGTCGACCAGCACGTCGCCAACGAGGTACGCACGCGGCTCGACGCCCGCCTCGACTACTGGGAGCAAAAGCGCAAGGCACCCGGGGCCGTCCTCGGCTACCGCGCGGCCCGGCGCCAGGGCGACGTCGCTCCGCTGCTGTTGGAGCCGGACAGCGGCCCCTGGCGGCTCATGACCTGCCCAACCTCGCTGCGCGAGGTCGAGCCGCCGATCAGGCTGATCTTCACCGACGCGACGGGGCCCGAACCCGACGAGGAACCGCCCTACGTCCCGCGCCAGCAGGCCGATGACAGTACGCCGGCCGGTGACGAAGATCCATGGGAGACGACATGAGCAGCCCCACCACCAACGCACTCCGCGTGGGCGAGCTGCGTCCGAGCCAGCTGCTACACACCTATGGCATCGGCGCCGTCACGGACCTGCCCAACCTGTCCACCATGGTCATGGGCCTGGACGAATGGGACCCGGTCCGCGCGCGCGTCCTGACCGAGGACCGCCTCCTGGCCGCGGTACGGCGCCGTCTTGGTGGCCAGGTCAGCGCCCTGCGTACGCCGCCCCACGTACCCGAGAACCCCGCCGACCCATACGGCGACTGGACCAGGACGGGCGTGCCGGTCGGGCTTTTCCCCCGGTGGCTGCGCTGCTCCCGCGAGCGGTGCAACCAGCTGGCTCCCGCTGCGAGCGGCCTCTTCCAGCTACGGCCGAATTTCCACCGACCGGAGAAGACCAAGTACGTCCACACCAACTGCGGCGGCCCCGGCAAGGGCCAGCCGACCGCCTTGCCCGCCCGGTTCCTGGTCGCCTGCAAGGACGGCCACATGGACGACTTCCCATGGGTCTACTTCGTCCACGGCGGCGGCTCTGGGTGTGCGAACCCCACCCTGAGCCTTACCGAGTCGGGCACCACCGGCGAGGCGGCCAACGTCTTCGTGCGCTGCACCTGCGGGGCCGTCCGTTCCATGGCGGATGCCATCGGCCAGGCAGGAGAGCGGAACCTGCCGGCATGCCGTGGTCACCACCCCCACCTCGGCATTTTCGCGCAGAACGGGTGCTCGGAGCACGCACGCACCATGGTGCTGGGTGCCACGAACAGCTGGTTCGCCTCCCAACTGAAGGTGTTCAGCATCCCGCGCGCCGAGGAGCCGCTCACTCAGGCGGTCAAGGAGCACTGGAGCCTGCTGTCCCCACTGGCCGCCGTACCGGCGGACGCGGCGAAGATGCTGCTGCCCACGCAGGCATGCTGGCCCGAGTTGGAGCAGTACGGGGCCGAGGCGGTCTGGACCGCAATCACCAGGGAGGCTCAATCGGTCGCGGGTGAACAGAACGACGAGGACGAGGAGTTTGACCTCATCAGCCCGGAGTGGCGGGCCTTCACTCATCCTCGTGACCACGCGCTCCCGGACTTCACCACCGTCCGTGAGCGACGCGTACCCGACGGCACGGCCGACTGGCTCGACAGTGTCGTCCTGGTCCACCGGCTGCGCGAGGTCTCGGCACTCACCGGTTTCACACGGATCGAGGCTCCCGAATGGCTGCCGGAGGAGGAGGCCCGCACCCGCCCGGGAGCGCCGCTAAGCCGCAACGACCCCACGTGGGTTCCCTGCGCCGAGCTGCGCGGCGAAGGCGTGTTCCTCGCTCTCAAGGAGCAGCAGCTCTCCGAGTGGGAACAGCGCGAGGCCGTACTCGCCCGCGAGGAGATCTTGAAGGACGCGCACTGGGCCTGGTGCATGGCTCGTGGAGTGGAACCCCGCTGGCCCGGTATCAGGTACGTGCTCCTGCACACCCTGGCACACGTGCTCATCCGCCAGTTCGCCCTGGAGTGCGGCTACGGCGCCTCGGGCATAGCAGAACGGATCTACGCCCGCTCCGGCCCCGATCCCATGTCCGGCATCCTGCTCTACACCGCTGCCCCCGACAGCGAAGGAACCCTGGGCGGACTGGTCTCACTCGGCCGCGGCGACCGGCTCGGACCGGCTATCGCCCAAGCACTCGAAGAGGCCAGACTGTGCAGCTCCGACCCGATGTGTGCCGAGCACGATCCGCGCATCCACTCTCGGTTGCACGGGGCTGCCTGCCACGCCTGCCTGTTCGCTGCGGAGACCTCCTGCGAGCGGGGCAACCACTACCTGGACCGAGCGCTGCTGGTGGAAACGCTGGCGGACGACAAGTGCGCTTTCAGGCAGTGAACAAGCCAAGCGGAGTACCCGATCAGGAGGAGCCAGACAGGCCTTCGCTCCGCTCAGGGGGCGTGCCGGGGGCACGAAGCAGTACGCATCCATACCGGCTTCCCGTTCTTCTGGCTGCCCTGGGCGAGCGCCTGCCTGCAGACCGCATGGCCGTCCTGGAGCATGTCCTGGAGAGGGCCAGCGGCCCTGACGACGTACTGGTGAGCCGCTTCATTGCGGCTCAGACCGCAGCCGGTCTGACTCACCAGCTCACGGAGATCACCCGAGCCTGGCGAACCGAAGCACCGGACATGACCGGAGCGGGACTGGCACTCGCCCTTGCCACGGCCCGGTCACACCCACGGACCCGGCCAGCGCAGGTGGTGATCAGCGGCCCCGTGGGCGCGTCGGTCCCGGCACGGCTGACGAGTGGAGTGGCTGTGGAGGTCATCGGTTCGGCGACCACGTCACTGCTGATCGCCAGCTTCGCTGCGCACGGTGCTCGGGACGTTGTGGCAGAGATAGGACGAGCCGTCGACCGGGGGGTTGCCGTGGACCTCCTCCTCGAAGAGTCAACTCAGGCTGCGGCAGCCTTCGCCGCGCTGCCCAGGAGGGTGCAGATCTGGCACCGCGTAGGGGGAACAGGTGTGCTGCACGCCAAAGTGATCGCTGCCGACCGGCACACCGCGCTCCTGGGCAGCGCCAACCTCACTGATCGGGCCTTGTCCGACAACATCGAACTCGGAGTGGTGCTCCGTGATCCTCGTCTGGTGGAACCCCTCATCGAGCATTTCCACTGGCTGCTGACGCCTGAGAACAACGTTCTGCGCCGGATGTGACCGATCTGCGTGGCAATTAGGGCCGAGCCGATGGCCTATTGCCAACTCCTTTCCCCAGGCCGGCGTGCTGCTTCAGGAAGTCCGCGCCCGTCGACGTCGCCATCGGTCGCTAGGTTCCTCCCAGCCCGCAGGCCCGCGTGATAGCCGGCTTCCAGTTCGTGGTCGTGGAAGTTGCAAGGTTGCCGTGATTTTCTTGCCCGATTTGTGGCCACCTCGGGGACGTCACGCGGATGTTGGCCCAGGGGTTGGCATGGATCACGCCCCACCGGCACCATGCCCCCCGCGGCAACCGTAAGGTTTCCGCCATGGCAGTCCCTGAGGTCATCCCGATCGCCTACGAGCCGCACGGCCGTACCGAGGCGATCGGCCATTACGCGGACGGGCAGTTCCTGGGTTCGGTCACCTACGCCTTTCCCAAGGGATTCGTCCTCGACTCCGGCTGGGAAGAGCACAAACGCCTCTACGCGGCCCTCCACACCTTCGACCCCGACGGCACGTACCGCGACTCGGAGATCTGGTGCGCCGGCAGCTGGGCCGAGCAGCAGCGCGCCCCGCACGGCCCGGACTCCGTCGTCGCCCGCGCCCGGGCCCACCTGGCGACACTGCTGCGCAGTCTCCCCCGGCGCACGTACACGGACATCGCGATACGTCCCTTCCAACTCACCTACGAGAACGTGCTGTTCGGGCTGGTGACGGGGGAGGACGAGGGCGAGCCCTGGGCCGAGCTCTACCCGGACCATCTGGGCTTCGGCGCGCCCTGGGACGGTTCGTACGACACCTGACGTTTACCCCCTATGCCTGGACGCCCCCGAGGGGCTATACATTGCGAAGATCACGCAAGGCCATCACATGGGGGGATCCAGCCATGGCACTCTTCGGCAACGCACACACCGTCGACCAGGGGCAGGCGCAGCAGGACTACGCGCGGCTGCTGGGCCACGGTGAGCAGGTGCACGCCGCGTATCTGCTGATACGGGACACCATCCTGTTCACCGACCGCCGTCTGATCCTGGTCGACAAGCAGGGCATCACCGGCAAGAAGGTGGAGTACCACTCCATCCCTTACCGCAGCATCACGCACTTCGCGGTGGAGACCGCCGGCACCTTCGACCTGGACGCGGAGCTGAAGATCTGGCTCTCGGGGTCGGCGACGCCCATCCAGAAGACGTTCACGAAGGGCGTCGACATCTACGAGGTGCAGGCGATCCTGACGCAGTTCGTGGCCCGCTAGCCCGACCGCACCGC
The DNA here is from genome assembly GCF_043673425.1 of Streptomyces sp. M41. Classification (NCBI taxonomy): domain Bacteria; kingdom Bacillati; phylum Actinomycetota; class Actinomycetes; order Kitasatosporales; family Streptomycetaceae; genus Streptomyces; species Streptomyces sp. M41. Next base: position 151,474 of record NZ_JBIMKE010000005.1, read on the forward strand.
CGACTGTGCGCGGCGGTCGTCTCGTCGGCCCCGCCGAGGTTCTTCCCTCGGCGGGGCCGACGGCGTTCCTTGCACGGTCCGGTGCCGACTCCGCGCCATAATCAGCGCACGATGATCCCCCACCACCGCCATCTGCCGACCGACGTCCTCACCGTCGGCGCCCGCTACCCCTTCGTGCTGGCCGGCGAGTACGCGGTCCACGCACATGGCCTGACCCCCAGGCCGCCCCGGGAGACCCCGCCGCAGGAGCCGGGCGGGGAGCCACTGGAGCTGCCGAGCGGGGAGCCGCTGGAGGAACCGCGCGGTACACGCGGGAGGGAGCGCCGCCGGACGTCACGCACCGGCCCGGTCGAAGTGGCGACGGAAGCCCCGGACCCCATGGACCGGATCGCGGCCGTGATCCGCGCCGGCCTGACCGAACGCGGCTGGCAGGTACGCCTGCTGGAGACCGACCCGCTCTCCGCCCGGCTGCTCGTCACGGACCCCGACACAGGCGAGGAACGCACGGTCGACCTGCTCAAGGAGACCTTCTGGCGCCCCCCGGTCACCACCGACCTCGGCCCGGCCCTCGCACTGGAGGACCTCATCGGCACGAAGGTCCGCGCCCTCACCGACCGAGGCTCCGCCCGTGACGTCGTCGACGTCTATCTGGCCGCGCCCGACTGGAGCTTCCCCGACCTGGAGGAACTGGGCCGCCGCCACTCCTTCGACGAGTTCGACCCGGCCGACCTCCAGTCCCGCCTGGAGGCAACGGAACTCCTGGACGACTGGGAATTCACCACCCGGGGCCTCCCCGCCCCCGCCCTGCCACCCCTACGCCACTGGATCCGCTCCTGGGCAACCGACATCGCAGAACGCCTCCTGGAAGAGCAAGCCCTCGAACCACCGCCGGAGGAATGACCGCCAGGCGACGGGAACGTTTCCCCGCCACCCGAAAGAGCGAACGACTCCGTTTTCTCGTCCGGGCGCCCATGGACCCGCCTAGGTTCCGCACATGGTCACCTCCACGCATGAGGCCTCGCACCGGATCTTCCAGGACCATCCGGAGGCCCTGGCCCCCGTTTTCGAAACCCTGGGCGTCCCGCTGCCCGCGAAGTCGGACATCAGGGAAATCACCCCGGACGCAACGGAGATCCGGCCCTTGGAGCGCCGCGTGGACACGGTGCTGAAGGTCGAGCCGCCGGAGGGCGAGAGCTACCTGCTCGCGATCGAGTCCCAGACCAAGCAGGACCCGGACAAGGCGACGAGCTGGGCCTACTACGTGGCGTATCTGCGCGCGAAGTACGACCTGCCGGTCCTGCTGGTCGCGGTATGCCGGGACCGGCCCACGGCGAACTGGGCGTCCGGGCCCTTCGAATGCGGAGTAGGGCCCTGGACGACCCAGGTCACCCGGCCGTATGTCCTCGGGCCCGGCACCGTGCCGGAGATCACCGACGCGGCGACGGTGCTCGAACAGCCGGCGCTGGCCGTGCTCTCCGCCATCGTCCATAGCGAGAGCAGGAGAAGCCCGGCCATACTGGAAGCGCTGCTCCACGGGCTCACGTCGTTCGACCGCGACACCTTGAAGTACTGGTGCGAGGTGCTGGAGCTCGGGCTGGAGAACACTCCGGTCCGTAGGAAATGGAGAGAGCTGGTGAAGGCAATCACTAACTTCCCTGGCCATGGAACCGTCTTCGAGGAGACGTACCTGGAGGGCAAGGCCGAGGGGCTGGCCAAGGGAGAGGCGACGGCCGTTCTGCGGGTGCTGGAGCGGCGTGGCATCCCCGTTCCGGAGAGTGCCCGCGTCCGTATCGCCGAGTGCACCAGCCTCGACACCCTGGGCGTCTGGCTCGACCGCTCTCTGACAGCCACCGTCGTCGACGACCTGTTCGTCGAGGGCCCGGAAGAGACCTGACAGGCGGACCGGACCAAAGGAGGAGGGGCCCGGAACCGGCGTCGGTTCCGGGCCCCTCCTCGTATGGCGGCTACTTGGGCTGCGGCTTGCGCACCGTCAGGTGCAGTTCCTTCAGCCGGGCCTCTTCCAGCTCCGTCGGCGCGCCCATCATCAGGTCCTGGGCGTTGCCGTTGAGCGGGAAGGCGATGGTCTCGCGGATGTTGGGCTCGTCCGCGAGGAGCATCACGATGCGGTCGACGCCGGGGGCGATGCCGCCGTGCGGCGGCGCGCCGAAGCGGAAGGCGCGCAGCATGCCGGCGAACTTCTCCTCGACGGTCTCACGGTCGTAGCCCGCGATCTCGAAGGCCTTGAGCATGATCTCCGGCTCGTGGTTCCGGATCGCGCCGGAGGACAGCTCGACGCCGTTGCAGACGATGTCGTACTGCCAGCCCAGGATGTCCAGCGGGTCCTGGGTCTCCAGGGCCTCCAGACCGCCCTGCGGCATGGAGAACGGGTTGTGCGAGAAGTCGATCGCGCCGGTCTCCTCGTCCTTCTCGTACATCGGGAAGTCGACGATCCAGCAGAACCGGAAGACGCCCTCCTCGAAGTGCCCGGCACGCTTGGCCGCTTCGACGCGGACCGCGCCCATGATCTTGGAGACCTCGTCGAACTCGCCCGCGCCGAAGAACACGGCGTGACCGGCGGCCAGCGACAGGCGCTTGGTCAGCTCGGCGACGTTCTCCTCGGTGAGGAACTTCGCGATCGGGCCGGAGAGTGAACCGTCCTCGGCGACGCGGACCCAGGCCAGGCCCTTGGCGCCCTGCGAGACCGCGAAGTCACCGAGCTGGTCGAAGAACTTGCGGGGCTGCGCGGAGACGTCCGGCACCGGCAGGGCGCGGACGTGCTTGCCGGCGAACGCCTTGAACTCCGAGCCCTCGAAGATGTCGGTGATGTCGACGAGTTCGAGCTGGGCCCGCAGGTCCGGCTTGTCGGAGCCGTACTTCAGCATCGCCTCGCGGAACGGGATCCGCGGGAACGGCGAGGTGACGTGGCGGCCGTTGCCGAACTCCTCGAAGAGCTCGGTCATCAGCTTCTCGACGGGCTGGAAGACGTCCTCCTGCTCGACGAAGCTCATCTCGATGTCGAGCTGATAGAACTCGCCCGGCGAACGGTCGGCGCGCGCGTCCTCGTCGCGGAAGCAGGGCGCGATCTGGAAGTAGCGGTCGAAGCCGGAGATCATCAGCAGCTGCTTGAACTGCTGCGGCGCCTGGGGGAGGGCGTAGAACTTGCCCGGGTTGAGGCGGGAGGGGACGACGAAGTCGCGGGCGCCCTCGGGGGAGGTCGCGGACAGGATCGGCGTCGCCATCTCGTTGAAGCCCAGCGCCGTCATCTTGTGGCGGATCGCCGAGATGACCGACGTACGCAGCAGGATGTTCTTGTGCATGCGCTCGCGGCGCAGGTCCAGGAAGCGGTACTCCAGGCGCCGCTCCTCGTTGACCCCGTCCTCGGTGTTGATCGTGAACGGCAGCGGGGCAGCCGCGCCGAGCAGTTCGACCTCGCCGACCTCGACCTCGACCTCGCCGGTGGGCAGCTCGGGGTTGATGTTCTCGGCGCCGCGGGAGACGACCTTGCCGTCGATGCGGACCGTGGACTCCTTGGAGAGCTTGTCGAGAGCCTCGTAGGAGGGCGTGCCGGGACGGGCGACGAGCTGCGTGATGCCGTAGTGGTCGCGCAGATCGATGAAGAGGATGCCGCCCAGGTCGCGCCGATTGTGCAGCCAGCCACTCAGCCGGACGTCGGTGCCGACGTCAGAGGAGCGGAGCTCGCCGCAGGTGTGGGACCTGTACCGATGCATCGTCGTTCATCCAGTCTTCGCGGATCGGGGGGCGTGTTTCACGTGAAACTTCTCCCAAGCCTACCGGGGACCCCAAGATCGCCTCCCCACCATTTCACCGGGTCCGTCGGCCCCTCCCGACCGGATGTCCCCTACAGCTTCGGTGGCAGTGTCCGATCACCTGTTCTTAAAGTGGGGCAATGCGCACTGGTGAGCCCCTGCCCGCCGTGGGGGAGGTCCTCGCCGCCCTCGCGACCGGCCTGTGGCACTGGAACACCGCCACGGGACTGGTCACGGTCGACGCGGAGGCGGCACGGCTGCTCGGGCTGCCTCCCGAGCAGGCCACGCTCAGCCAGGCCCAGGTGCGCGCTCGGCTGCATCCCGTCGACTGGAACGAGATCACCGGAGTGATCCAGCTGGCCGTCGCCGAAGGCACCCTCGGCGAGGTGCGGGTGCGGATCATGGACGAGCGGGGCGCAATCGTGCGGGTCGGCCGCAGCCGCTTCCACGCGGCCTTCGACCGCGAGAAACGGTCGTACGAGGTCACCGGCTCCCTCCAGGAGGTCACCGAGCCGGCTCCGGGGACCTCCGCCGGGCGCACGGCGGTCACCGGCGACTGGCGGCGCTCACGGGAGGCGTTCCTGCTGGACGCGGGGCGGGCCCTGGCCGAGGCGCGGTCGACGGCGGAGGTGCTGCGGGTCGCGGCCGGCCTGTCGATGCCGGGCTTCTCACCGGACGGTCTCGCGGTGTTCGGGATCACGGGCGACCGCCTGACGATCATCGGCCACCACGGCCACCAGCCCGGCGACGACGGCCCCTTCACACACATGGCGCTGGACACGGACTACCCGGCCGCCGAGGTCGTCCGCACCGGCCGCGCCGTGTATCTCTCCTCGCCCGAGCAGTACAAGGACCGCTACCCGGTCACCTGGCCGCTCGCCGCGCACTTCAACCGTCAGTCCTGGGCGTTCCTGCCGCTGACCGTGGCCGGACGCACGATGGGCGCCTGGATGGCGGCGTTCACCTATCCGGTCGCGTTCACCCCGGACGAGCGTTCCGTGCTGACGACGGTGGCCCGCATGCTCGCCCAGGCGCTCTCCCGGGCCGAGGCCGCAGAGTCCGCGCGGGAGCTGACGGACGGCCTCCAGCGCTCGATGCTGCCCAAGCTGGGCCCCGAGATACCCGGCATGAGCATCGCCGCCCGCTATGTCCCGACCGGCGGCGGACTCCAGGTCGGCGGCGACTGGTACGACATGATCCCGCTGCCGAACAGCCGTTTCGCCCTCGTCATCGGCGACGTCCAGGGCCATGACGTGCGGGCGGCGGGCCTGATGGGCCAGCTGCGGATAGCGCTGCGTGCCTACGCCTCCGAGGGCCATCGCCCCGACGCCGTCCTCTCCCGTGCCTCCCGTTTCCTGCACGGCATGACCTTCGGCGCCCTCGACGAGGATCCGTCCGAGCTGCGCTTCGCGACCTGTCTGTATGTCGAGGTCGACCCCACGACCGGCGTGCTGGACATCGCCCGCGCCGGCCACCCGGACCCGGCGATCCGGATGGCCGACGGAACGGTGCTGTCCCGCCCGACGGCCGGCGGCCTCCCCCTCGGCATCGATCCGGACGCCGACTACCCGACGACCCGGATCACCCTGGAACCCGGCGAGACGATGCTGATCTGCACGGACGGCCTGATCGAGACCGGCGGGCACGATCTGGAGACCGGCTGGAAACGCATCCGGGCGATCCTCGAGGACCACGACGGCGATCTGGAGGTCCTCGCCGACGCCCTGGTCCAGGCCGTCCACGGCCCGTCGTCCCACCACACCACCGGCCCGCTGGCCGACCGGCGCGAGGACGACATAGCGGTGCTGCTGCTGTCCCGGCAGGGGGAGGGCTGCGGCTGCGGTGACCCGGTGGCCGTCCGGCCGACGATCCGGCGCAGCATGCTCACGGTCGCGCAGGCCGAGCCGGAGCGGATCGCGACGGCGCGTCAGCAGCTGCGGGAGCTGCTGCACGACTGGGTGTCCGAGGACCAGGTGGACTCCGCCGTGCTGCTGCTGTCCGAGACGCTCACCAACGTGCTCGTGCACACCGACTCCGATGCCCTGCTCCTCGCCGAGGTGCGGGGTGAGCCGGGCGACCGCCGGTTGCGTGTCGAGGTCACGGACACCAGCGACGACCTGCCGCACAAGCGCCGCCCGGGGGAACTGGCGTCGTCCGGGCGGGGACTGGTGCTGATCGAGCTGCTGGCCCAGGCGTGGGGCGTCGACCCGCGGGGCGAGGGCAAGAGCACATGGTTCGAGTTCTACGAGTCCGAGGGCGCGGTCGCCTCCGACGGCCCGGCGGGGGCGGGGGGCCCGGGGCTCCCGTAGCGCTCCCGCAGTTCATGCAGAACGCCCGTGACGGCGGCGGTGAGCGGCACGGCGAGCAGCATGCCGAGGATTCCGGCGACGGACGCCCCCGCGGTGATCGTCACCATCACCAGGGCCGGGTGCATCTGGACGGTGCGGCTCTGGATCATCGGGGTCAGCACATGCCCCTCCAGCTGCTGCACGGCGAGCACGACGCCCAGCACCCACAGCGCGATGACGAAGCCCCGGTCGGCGAGCGCCACCAGCACGGCGACGGCCCCCGAGAGGAAGGCCCCGAGGTAGGGGATGTAGGCCCCGATGAAGACCAGCGCGCCGAGCCCGACCGCGCCGGGCACGTCGAGGACGAGCAGTCCCACGGTGATGCAGACGGCGTCGATGAGGGCGATGAACGTGGTCCCCCGCATGAAGCCTTCCACGGCCCTGTACGCCCGCCGGGCCATGGCCTCCGCGACGTCCCCGCCCTTGGAGGGAACGACCGAGCGCACGGCGTCGACGGCCCGGTGGGAGTCCCGCAGGAAGAAGAAGACGAGCAGCAGCGCGAGCACGGCCATGGCGATGGTCTCGCCGACGACGCTCACCCCGCTGATCACCCCGGAGGCGGCCGTCCCGCCGAACTTGGTCAGCAGCTCCCGGGAGTTTGAGGCCAGATCGTCCAGCGAGGTCCCGGCCGCCCCGAAGTGTCGGGCGAGATCGCGGCCCGCCAGTTTGAGCGAGGCGACGATCTGCTCGCCGCTGTCGACGATCGCGGCGACGACGATGTAGACGGCTCCGCCGACCAGCGCCACGACGGCGACGCAGGTGAGTGCGGCGGCCACGGACCTGTTCACCCCGGCCTGTACCAGCCGCCGGTGCAGAGGTCCGAGCAACGCGGTTCCCAGCAGCGCGAGCAGCACGGGCACCACGGCCGTCCGGAACTCCACGGCCAGCCGGATCCCGACGTAGACGACTCCGGCGGCCAGCAGCACGACGACGCACCAGGCGGCGAACCGCCGGACGGCTTCGGGCAGCAGCGGGGTGGGGGCCTGCACCCTTCCAGCGGATCATGCGCCGGTCCGTGCTGTCGTGTGCGGGCGGACCGCCCGGGTGACGGAAAAGCGGCGGGGGGTCAGGCCCCCGAGGGTCCGCTCCCGGTCATCCCGTGCACGGCCGGGATCGTCCCGAGCCGGCCCTTCTGGAAGTCGTCGAACGCCTGCTGGAGCTCTTCCCGCGTGTTCATCACGAACGGGCCGTAGTGGGCCATCGGCTCACGGATGGGCTGTCCGCCGAGCAGGACGACCTCCAGGTCCGGCGCGTGGGAGTCCTGCTTCTCGTCGGCGCGGACGGTCAGCGAGCCGCCGCTGCCGAAGACCGCCGTCTGTCCGAGCTGGACCGGCCTGCGCTCGGCCCCCACGGCGCCCCGGCCGGCGAGGACGTACGCGAGCCCGTTGAAGTCCTCGCGCCAGGGCAGCGTGATCTCCGCGCCCGGGGCGAGCGTCGCGTGGATCATCGTGATCGGGGTGTGGGTGACACCGGGGCCCTGGTGGCCGTCCAGCTCACCGGCGATGATCCGCAGCAGCGCGCCGCCGTCGGGGGTGGTGAGCAGTTGGACGTTGCCGCCGCGGATGTCCTGGTAGCGGGGCGCCATCATCTTGTCCTTGGCCGGGAGGTTCACCCACAGCTGGAGACCGTGGAAGAGACCGCCGGACGTGACCAGGGACTCCGGTGGGGCCTCGATGTGGAGCAGGCCCGAACCTGCCGTCATCCACTGGGTGTCCCCGTTGGTGATGGTGCCGCCACCGCCGTTGGAGTCCTGGTGGTCGAAGATCCCGTCGATGATGTAAGTGACCGTCTCGAAGCCGCGGTGCGGGTGCCAGGGCGTGCCCTTGGGCTCGCCGGGCGCGTAGTCCACCTCGCCCATCTGGTCCATCATGATGAACGGGTCCAGGTAGCGGTAGTTGATCCCGGCGAACGCGCGGCGCACCGGGAAGCCCTCACCCTCGAAACCGCTCGGCGCGGTCGTGACGGCGAGCACGGGACGGGCCACGGCCTCCGCGGGCGCGGCGACGCGGGGCAGCGTCAGCGGGTTCTCGACAGTCACTGCAGGCATGTCGGTACCTCCTTGTGCGGCCAGTTTAGTTGAGTATTGAACTTCTTGCCACCCCCAACAGACGAAGCCCGGAGGGCATTCCCCGCGGACGCCCGAAGGCCCTGCGGACACACCCGAAGGCCGACACCCTGACGGGTGTCGGCCTTCCCTTGCGCAAAGGACCCGGTGCTTCGGGAGCGGCTCAGTGTGACAGCAAGTGCCGCCTTGTCGTGGTCAGACCAGGAGTTCCGGCTGCTTCTCCTCCGTGGGCTCCGCCACTTCGGGCGCGCGCCGGTCGTTGCGCATGACCAGCGTCGCCACCAGCGCGGCCACCAGGACCCCGATCGCGCTGACCGTGAAAGTCGTCGACATCGAGGCGGTGAAGGCCTCGCGGGCCGCCGCGACCAGACCGGCGTCGCCGGACGCCACCGCCCCGGCGATGGAGTGCCTCGCCGCCTCGGGCGCCCCCTCGGGCATCCGGTCCGCGAAGCCGCTGGAGAGCAGCGAGCCCAGGATCGCGATGCCGAGGGCGGTGCCGGCCTGCTGGATGGTGTCGTTCAGGGCCGAGCCGACGCCCGCCTTGTCCTCGGGGATCGTGCCCATCAGCGCGGCCACCGCGGCCGGCATCGCCAGGCCCGCGCCGAGGCCGAGGAGACCGAGGGCCACCGCCGGGACGGTGAAGCCGGAGTCCGCCGTGACCGTGGTCAGCAGGCCGAAGCAGGCCACCATCACCAGCATTCCGGCGAGGATCACCCAGCGGTTGCCGTAGGTGGCGGCGAGCTTGACCCCGACGCCGTTGCCGATGAGGGCGGTGATCGCCAGCGGCAGGAAGGCGAGGCCCGCCTCGATGGGCGAGTAGCCGAGCACGAACTGGAGGTACTGGGTCAGGACCAGCAGCAGACCGCCGTTGCCGATCTGGACCAGGGCCAGGGAGAGCGAACCGCCGCTGAAGTTGCGGTGCTTGAACAACACCAGCGGGACCATCGGGGACTTGGTGACGTTCTCCCAGATCACGAAGGAGGCCAGGGAGACCACCGCCACGACCAGGGTGAGCGTGGAACGGCCGCCCAGCGCGCCGTGCTGCGGGAGCTCGATGATCCACCAGACCAGGGCCGTCATGCCCACCGCCGACAGCACCGCGCCCAGCGGGTCGGCCTTCTGCCAGGGCGCTTTGGACTCCGGCATCAGCGTCAGCCCCGCGACGATCGCGAGCGCCACGACCGGCACGTTGATGAAGAAGATCGACTGCCAGGAGAAGTGCTCGATCAGCACACCGCCCAGCACGGGGCTGCCGACCAGGCCCAGCATCGACACCGAGCTCCAGGCCGCCATCGCCTTGCCGCGCTCCTCCTCGTCGAAGACGGTGATGAGGATGGAGAGGGTGGACGGCATGATCAGCGCGCCGCCGACGCCCATCGCGACACGGACGGCGATGACCTCGCCGGGGCTGGTGCACCAGGTCGCGGCCAGTGAGGCCGCCCCGAAGAGCAGTAGCCCGATCAGCATCACCTTGCGGCGGCCGAACCGGTCGCCCAGGCTGCCGGAGGTGAGCAGCAGGCCGGCGAAGACCAGGATGTAGGAGTCCAGGATCCACTGGGTGTCCTGGGCGCTCGCCCCGATCTCCTCGGTCATCACGGGCACCGCGACGGTCAGCGCCATGCTGTCCACGACCAGCACCAGCGTGCTCAGGCAGAGCACGATCAGAATCCACCAGCGGCGTGGATCGCGATTCCCCTTGACGTCCATGACGGTTCCCCTCCGGCTTCGTGAACACCGTTCCTTCGTTGCGAACACTGTACGCACACCGGAACAGTGTTCGCAACAGTCGATTCCTGTACGCTCGATGCGAACGTTGTACGCAGGTGGAACGCAGGCATGTGAAGGAGCGCCGATGGCCGCGAGGACGACGAAGCAGAGCTCCCTGCCCTCCGTGTGGGCCCGCCCCCGGCGCGAGGCCGACCAGCCCGCGCTCAGCCGCGCCGCGATCGTGCGCGAGGCGATCGTCATGCTGGATGCGGAGGGCGTGGAGGCGCTGAGCATGCGCAAGCTCGCCACCAGGCTGAACGCCGGCGCGGCCTCGCTGTACCGGCACGTCGCCACCAAGGACGAGCTGATGGAGCTGGCGGTCGACGAGGTGGCCGCCGAGATCCACGTACCGCCGGCGAACGGCGCCGACTGGCGGGCGGCGGCCGGTGAGGCCGCGGGGGCGTTCCGTGCGACGGCGCTGCGGCACCCGTGGCTGTCGTCGGTGCTCGGACAGGCCGGGCTCGCCTATCTCGGCCCGAACCTGATGGCGTTCTCCGAACGGCTCGCGGCCCTGTTCACGGCCGCCGGATTCACCAGGCCGTCGGGCCCTATCGACACCCTGCTGTCGTACGTGATCGGGATGAGCACCACGGAGGCCGCCTGGCTCACCACGGTCGCCCGCAGCGGCGAGACCGAGGCGGACTTCATCGCCCGCCTGATGCCCGCGGCCCAGCAGGCGGCCGCGGCCCACGAGCACCTCGCCGAGGGATACGCCGAGGCCAGGACGGCCACCCAGGACCCGGTGGCCCTGCGCGACGAGAAGTTCGCCTACGGTTTGGAGGTGGTCCTGGACGGCCTGGCGCTGCGCCTAGGAACACCGGCTTCCTGAACGCGCCCAGGGGCACGGGGAACTGCGCGACCAGCCACAACGGGCCCGCAGACGCCGCGCGACCCGGGGCGGAACCCCGTGCGGCGCTACCCGTACATCCGGCGCATCGCGAACTCGACCATCTGCTCCACGGCCTTCGCGTCGAAGACCATGCGGTGCTCGCCCTCCATGTCGACGACGAAGCCGTAGCCGGTCGGCAGCAGGTCGATCACCTCGGCGCCGGTGATGACGAAGTACTTGGACTCCTTGCCCGCGTACCGCCGCAGCTCCTTGAGCGAGGTGAACATCGGGATCACCGGCTGCTGGGTGTTGTGCAGGGCGAGGAAGCCCGGGTTGTCACCGCGCGGGCAGTAGACCTTGGACGTCGCGAAGACCTGCTGGAAGTCCTCGGCGGACATCTGCCCGGTGGTGAAGGCCCGCACCGCGTCCGCGAGCGAGGGCGGGGACGGCTCGGGGTAGAGCGGCGGCTGCTGGCCGTACCCGCCGACGCCACCTGCCATGGGCTGCTGCGGCGTGGCGTACTGCTGCTGTGCAGCGCCCCCGTCCATGGGCTGGCCGTATCCATACATGGGCGCAAGCGTACCGAGAGCGGCCGGGAGGGCGGGGCCGTACCGGTGTCCTGGCAGAACCGACAGCGACTCGACAGCCACCCGACAGCGCGTGCCCTGGCTTCCCACAGCTGCCGCTCATAGCGTCGGCCGTGCCGGGGCGAGCACCGGCAGGCGGCAGCACATGAGCAAGGGGACAGCCATGCACCGACAGCACGACGACGAGGTCCACGAGCACGACCGAGGGCTCGGTCACGACCTTCCCGTCCTCGCCCGGCGCCGCATGATCGGGCTGATGGCGGGGGCGGGGATGATCCCGCTGGCGGGGTGCACCACGGACGAGGGCACCTCGGCGTCCTCCTCCACGAACACCTCCTCCGCCTCGTCGGCGGCCGGTTCCTCCGGCAGCTCCTCGTCCGCCCAGTGCGCGACCATCCCCGAGGAGACCGCCGGCCCCTTTCCCGGCGACGGATCGGGCGGTGTGAACGTCCTGAAGGAGAGCGGTGTCGTCCGCGACGACATCACCGGGAGCTTCGGGGACTCCGCGGGCGGCACCGCGCAGGGCGTGCCCCTGACCGTCACGCTCACGGTCGTCGACGCCGCCTCCGGCTGCGGCACCCCGAAGAAGGGCGCCGCCGTCTACATCTGGCACTGCGACCGGGAGGGCAGGTACTCCCTGTACTCGGAGGGCGTCACGGACGAGAACTACCTGCGCGGCGTCCAGGAGACCGACGACCGGGGCCGGGTCACCTTCACCAGCGTCTTCCCCGGCTGCTACGCCGGCCGCTGGCCGCACATCCACTTCGAGGTCTACGGCAGCCTCGCCGACGCCACGGCCGCCGAGGCGATCACCAACACCTCGCAGCTCGCTTTCCCCAAGGACGTCTGCGAGACGGTCTACGCCACGGACGGCTACGAGCGCAGCGTGCGGAACCTGGGGCGGCTCTCCCTGGAGCGGGACGGGGTCTTCAGCGACGGCCACGAGCAGCAGATGGCGACGCTGAGGGGCGATGTGACGGACGGCTACACGGCCACACTGACGGTTCCGGTGTGACCTGTCACAGATAACGGATCGGGGTTGCGTCTTATTACTGACGGGTAGCATCATCGTAGCTACTTGTTGGTATGTGAACGAGCGCGAGGATCCAAGTGCCTCGCCGATCCCTCTACGGAGCCGACCATGGGGCACTACAAGTCCAATCTGCGCGACATCGAGTTCAACCTGTTCGAAGTACTCGGCCGCGACAAGCTGTACGGCACGGGTCCGTTCGAGGAGATGGACGTCGAGACCGCGAAGAGCATCCTCGAGGAGCTGACGCGGCTGGCCGAGAACGAGCTGGCCGAGTCCTTCATCGACGCCGACCGCAACCCGCCGGTCTTCGACCCCGAGACCAACACCGCGCCCGTCCCGGCGTCCTTCAAGAAGAGCTACAAGGCCTTCATGGACTCCGAGTACTGGCGTCTGGGCCTGCCCGAGGCCATCGGCGGCACCATAGCCCCGCCGTCCCTGATCTGGTCGTACGCGGAGCTGATCCTCGGCTCGAACCCGGCCGTGTGGATGTACTCCTCCGGCCCGGCGTTCGCCGGGATCCTCTACGACGAGGGCAACGACGTCCAGAAGAAGATCGCGCAGATCGCGGTCGAGCGGACCTGGGGCTCCACCATGGTGCTCACCGAGCCGGACGCCGGCTCCGACGTGGGCGCCGGCCGCACCAAGGCGGTCCAGCAGGCGGACGGCTCCTGGCACATCGAGGGCGTCAAGCGCTTCATCACGTCCGGTGAGCACGACATGGAGGAGAACATCCTCCACTACGTCCTCGCGCGTCCCGAGGGTGCCGGCCCCGGCACCAAGGGCCTGTCCCTCTTCATGGTCCCGAAGTACCTCTTCGACTTCGAGACCGGCGAGCTGGGCGAGCGCAACGGCGTCTACGCCACGAACGTCGAGCACAAGATGGGCCTGAAGGCCTCCAACACCTGCGAGATGACCTTCGGCGACCAGCACCCCGCCAAGGGCTGGCTGATCGGCGACAAGCACGACGGCATCCGCCAGATGTTCCGCATCATCGAGTTCGCCCGCATGATGGTCGGCACGAAGGCGATCTCCACGCTGTCGACGGGCTATCTGAACGCGCTGGAGTACGCCAAGGAGCGCGTCCAGGGTCCCGACCTGGCGAACTTCATGGACAAGACCGCGCCCAAGGTCACCATCACCCACCACCCGGACGTGCGCCGCTCGCTGATGACGCAGAAGGCGTACGCCGAGGGCATGCGCGCGCTGGTGCTCTACACGGCGTCGGTGCAGGACGCCATCGCGGTCAAGGAGGCGGCCGGCGAGGACGTCTCCGCCGAGCACGCGCTGAACGACCTGCTGCTGCCCATCGTCAAGGGCTACGGCTCCGAGAAGGGCTACGAGCAGCTCGCGCAGTCGCTCCAGACCTTCGGCGGCTCCGGCTTCCTCCAGGAGTACCCGATCGAGCAGTACATCCGGGACTCCAAGATCGACACCCTCTACGAGGGCACCACCGCGATCCAGGGCCAGGACTTCTTCTTCCGGAAGATCGTCCGCAACCAGGGCGCCGCGCTGAACTCGCTCGCCGAGGACATCAAGAAGTTCCTGGCGCTCGGCGAGGGCGGCGAGGAGCTCGGCGCGGCCCGCGAGCAGCTCGCCAAGGCGGCCGTGGAGCTGGAGGCCATCGTCGGTCTGATGCTGACCGACCTCGCGGCCACCGAGTCGGACGTCAAGAACATCTACAAGGTGGGCCTGAACACCACCCGGCTGCTGATGGCCTCCGGTGACGTCGTCGTCGGCTACCTGCTGCTCAAGGGCGCGGCGGTCGCCGCCGAGAAGCTGCCGACCGCCTCCAACAAGGACAAGGCGTTCTACCAGGGCAAGATCGCGGCGGCGAAGTTCTTCGCGGCCAACGTCCTGCCGGGCGTCACGGGGGCCCGCAAGCTCGCCGAGAACGTCGAGCTGGACCTGATGGAGCTGGACGAGGCGTCCTTCTGACCGCTCGTTCCCGTCACTGACGGACAATCCACGAAGCCCTCACGAGGGCCCGCTCCCCTTCAACGGGAGCGGGCCCTCGTACGTCGTTAAGGTGAACCCCATGAGCGCACCCCCCCGCTTCGACCGCGGCCACACCGACGACCTGATGTCCTTCCTGGCGGCGAGCCCGTCGCCGTACCACGCCGTGGCGAACACCGCCGAGCGGCTGGAGAAGGCCGGCTTCCGGCAGGTCGCGGAGACGGACGCCTGGGACGGGACGAGCGGCGGCAAGTACGTGCTGCGCGGTGGCGCGATCGTGGCCTGGTACGTGCCCGAAGGAGCGGCGCCCCACACGCCGTTCCGGATCGTCGGCGCGCACACGGACTCCCCCAATCTGCGGGTGAAGCCGCTGCCCGACAGCGGGGCGCACGGCTGGCGGCAGGTCGCCGTGGAGATCTACGGCGGACCGCTGCTGAACTCCTGGCTCGACCGCGATCTCGGCCTGGCCGGCCGGCTGACGCTGCGGGACGGCTCGACGCGGCTGGTGAACGTGGACCGGCCACTTCTGCGCGTGCCCCAGCTCGCCATCCACCTGGACCGCTCGGTGTCGGCGGAGGGCCTCAAACTCGACAAGCAGCGCCACCTCCAGCCGGTCTGGGGCCTCGGCGACGTACGCGACGGCGACCTGATCGCCTTCCTGGAGGAGACGGCGGGACTCGCGGCGGGCGAGGCCACCGGCTGGGACCTGATGGTCCACTCCGTGGAGCCGCCGGCGTACCTGGGCCGGGACAAGGAGCTGGTCGCCGGCCCGCGCATGGACAACCTGCTCTCGGTGCACGCGGGCACCGCGGCGCTGGCCGCGGTCGCGAGCTCCGGCACCGGGCCGTCGTACATCCCGGTGCTGGCCGCCTTCGACCACGAGGAGAACGGCTCACAGAGCGACACGGGCGCCGACGGGCCGCTGCTGGGCGGCGTCCTGGAGCGTTCGGTGTTCGCCCGCGGCGGCTCGTACGAGGACCGGGCGCGGGCCTTCGCGGGTACCGTCTGCCTGTCCTCCGACACCGGCCACGCGGTCCACCCCAACTACGCCGAGCGCCACGACCCGACGCACCACCCGCGCGTCAACGGCGGGCCGATCCTGAAGGTGAACGTCAACAACCGCTACGCGACCGACGGTTCGGGCCGGGCGGTGTGGGCGGCGGCCTGCGAGCAGGCGGACGTGCCCTTCCAGTCCTTCGTCTCCAACAACTCCATGCCCTGCGGCACCACCATCGGCCCGATCACCGCGGCCCGGCACGGCATCAGGACCGTCGACATCGGCGTGGCGATCCTTTCCATGCACAGCGCCCGGGAGTTGTGCGGCGTGGACGACCCGTGGCTGCTGGCGAACGCTCTGGTGGCGTTTCTGGAGGGGTAGTTCGCGACACCGGTCGCATGAGTGACGCCGACCGGGGTACCCGGCCGCCCGGACCGGAACGACCGGTCCGGACAGGGAGGCGACACTCATGGGCCTCGGCGGATGCATCATCCTCATCGCCGCGGGAGCCATCCTCACGTTCGCGACCGACTGGGACATGGAGGGGGTCAACCTCGACCTGGTCGGGATCATCTTGATGATCGTGGGGCTGATCGGCGTCACGACGTTCAGCAGCATCGCCCGGCGCAGGCGTGTGGTGGTGCCACCGACGACGCCCGTGGTCGGCGAAGAGGGACACCACCATCGCAGGGACGGCTACAGCAACGGCTACGGCGCCTGAGCGTCCGTCATGTCACCGGCCGAACCGTCCATCCCGGCGAGCACCAGCGGGAGACGGTCCGCGCCGCCCGCGGTGAGGCGGACCGGCACGCCCCAGTCCTGCTGGTGGACATGGCAGGCCGGGTACTCTCCCCCAGTCTTCGACCGGGAGGTGCCCCCAGCCGGGTCGTCGTCGCAGGACGCGGCCATCGCGGAGACATGCAGGACGCCCTCCGCCACGGACGGGTCGAGGTCGAGGGCGCGGGAGAGGCCGGTCCCCGCGCCCTCGCCCGCGCGCAGCAGCTCAGGCGGGGTGGCGGAGACCAGCAGCCGGGTCGAGGGGCCGTACCGGGTGTCGAGCTTCTGGCCCGCGGGCGCCTGGAAGATCACATCCAGGTGGAGTCTGCCGGGCGCCACTTCGGTGGCGGCGCGCCGGGTGCGGTGCGCGACCGCCTCGACGCGTACGGCCTCCTCCGGCAGCCGCAGCCGGGTCAGCCGGTGCCGGGCCGACTCCACGACCACGAGGTCGTCCCCGGCCAGAACCGCGTCGGACGGCTCCCGCAGATCCGTGGCCAGGGTGGTGACCTCGCCGGTCGTGGGGTCGTAGCGGCGCAGCGCGTGGTTGTAGGTGTCGCTGATCGCGACCGAGCCGTCGGGCAGGGCGGTGACCCCCAACGGGTGCTGCAACAGGGCCTGTCCGGCGGCGCCGTCGCGGTGGCCGAAGTCGAACAGACCGGTGCCGACGGCGGTGTGGACCGTGCCGTCCAGGTCGACCCAGCGCAGCGCCGAGGTCTCCGAGTCGGCCAGCCACAGCCGCTCGGGCGTCGCAGCGAGGCCCGACGGCTGGGCGAACCAGGCCTCGTCGGCGGGGCCGTCGACGAGCCCCTCGTTGGTGGTGCCGGCGGTGACGGCCACCGTGCCGGTGTCCGGGTCGTACGCCCACAGCTGGTGGACGCCGGCCATGGCGATCCACACCCGCGCGCCGAAGACCGCCACGTCCCACGGTGACGACAGGTCCACCTCGCACGCGGGGCCCGAGGTGGGCGAGCCCTGCCACCACTGTCTGCCGGTTCCGGCGAGCGTGGTGACCTCTCCGGTGCCGAGGTCGAGGCGGCGCAGGGCGTGGTTGACGGTGTCGGCGACGACGGCCGCGGTGTCGTCGAGGAGGGCGAGGCCCTGCGGCTCGTTGAAGGCCGCCGAGTCCGCCGGGCCGTCGGCCAGCGCGCGCGTGCCGGAGCCGATCCGCCTCACGACCGTCTCCCCGTCCGCCGCCAGCTCCACCAGCTGATGCCGGGTCGTGTCGCTGACCAGGAAGTTCCCCGACGGCAGCAGCAGTGCCTTGCCCGGGAACCGCAACACCGTCGGCTCCGGCTCCGGCGCCACGTACGGGCCGTCGCCGCGCCGCAGGGTGCCCTTGACCTCGTGCTCGGCCTCCAGCTCCGTCACCAGGCGCTCGATGGCGTGCACATGCCCCTCACCGGCGTGCTGCGCGACGACATAACCCTCGGGGTCGATCACCACGAGCGTCGGCCAGGCCCGCACCGCGTACTGCTTCCAGGTGGCGAGCTCGGGGTCGTCCAGCACGGGATGCTCGACCTCGTACCGCTCCACGGCGTCGACGACCGCCTGGTGCTCGGCCTCATGCACGAACTTCGGCGAGTGCACGCCGACGACCACCACGGTGTCCCGGTGCTTCTGCTCCAGCTCGCGCAGCTCGTCGAGGACATGGAGGCAGTTCACGCAGCAGAATGTCCAAAAATCAACGATCACGATGCGACCCCGGAGCTTCGCCAGAGCGAGCTCCTCGCCGCCGGTGTTGATCCAGCCGCCCCTGCCCACCAGCTCGGGGGCGCGGACACGTACGCGCTTTGCCATGCTTCCAGCCAATCACACGGGTCGGACAGGCGGCGGGCTCAGCCCCTCGGCCTACGGACGGCGTGCGGGGCCGGGCCGTGGGGAACGGCTCGTCCCATGAGATTCCTCGTGCGCGACCGGCTCCTCGGCATCGGTGACGACTACTGGATCGAGGACGACCAGGGCAACAAGGTCTACCTCGTGGACGGCAAGGCGATGCGGCTGCGGGACACCTTCGAGCTGAAGGACACCCAGGGGCGGGTCCTCATCGACATCCACCAGAAGATGCTCTCCCTGCGCGACACGATGGTGATCGAGCGGGACGGCGAGCCGCTCGCGAAGATCCGCCGCAAGCGGCTGTCGCTGCTGCGCAACCACTACCGGGTGTCGCTGGCGGACGGCAGTACGGAGCTCGACGTCAGCGGCAAGATCCTCGACCGGGAGTTCGCCGTCGAGTACGAGGGCGAACTGCTGGCCGTCGTGTCCCGGCGGTGGCTGCATGTGCGGGAGACGTACGGCGTGGACGTCGTACGGGACGACGCCGATCCCACGCTGCTGATCGCGGTGGCGGTGTGCGTGATCCATCTGGCGGAGAAGGAGCACGCTGACGACTGAGGGTGAGCAGGGTCGTACTCGGCGACCGGTGCGGTGCCCTCTCGGCGACCTGTGCCCCCTCGGCGACCGGTGGGCGCCTCAGCGACCCGTGCGCCCCTCAGCGACGCGGCGCCGCCAGCCCCAGGACCCGGTCCTTCAGCGCGGGGAACTGGTCCCGTGTCGCGGCGACCTTGCCCGGGTCGAACTCCACCGTGAGGACCTGCTCGCCGGCGCCGGCCTCGGCCAGCACCTCGCCCCAGGGATCCACCACGATCGAGTGACCGGCCTGCGGAACTCCCGCGTGCGTCCCGGCCGTTCCACAGGCGAGCACGAACGCCTGGTTCTCCACCGCCCGCGCCTGAGCCAGCAGCGTCCAGTGCGCCCGGCGGCGCTCCGGCCAGCCCGCCGGGACGACCAGGGTCTCGGCGCCGGCGTCGACGAGAGCGCGGAAGAGTTCGGGGAAACGGAGGTCGTAGCAGGTGCCCACACCGACGGTGGTGCCGGTCTCACCCGTCTTGCCGTGCGGTCCGGGCATGCGGAACGTGACCAGTTCCTCGCCCGCGCCCATCAGCACGGCCTCGCCCTTGTCGAAGCCGAAGCGATGGATCTTGCGGTAGGCGGCGACCAGGTCCCCGGACGGGGAGAAGACGAGGGAGGTGTTGTAGAGCGGTCCTTCCGGATCCCGCTCGGGGATCGAGCCCGCGTGCAGCCATACGCCGGCGTCGCTCGCGGCCTTCGCCATCACCTCGTACGTCGGCCCTTCGAGCGGCTCGGCCTCGGTGCCGAACTGCTCGTAGGCGAATGCGCCGGTGGTCCACAGTTCGGGCAGGACGACCAGGTCGGCCGATCCGGCCTGATCCCGGACGAGGGCGGCTACACGCACACGGCGCGATTCGACCGATTCGCCCTCGTTGACGTCGATCTGGAGCAGAGAGGCGCGCACACTACCACCGTCCTGGCATTCGAGTCGTCCACACGGGCCTACGATCGTCACACGAAAGCACTGCCGGGGTGCCTCACAGCAGCGTAACTTAGCGTTCCGAGACACCCGCCGACAGCAGCCGCCTCCCACCTGGCACCGACGCCACAACCTGCCCGCGTACCGACGTACCAACCGCCGAGGGGTCCCGTTCCGTGAGTCTGCATCCCACCCTCCAGCCCTACGCCGACGCCTGGACCCACTCCATCGAAGCGATATCCGAGCTGGTGACGCCGCTCGTGGAGGGCGAATGGAACCGGCGCACCCCTTGCCCCGGCTGGTCGGTCCGTGACGTGGTGTCCCATGTCATCGGCCTGGACTGCGAGATGCTCGGCGACCCGCGCCCCATCCACACGCTGCCGCGTGACCTCTTCCACGTCACCAACGACCAGCAGCGCTACATGGAGATGCAGGTCGACGTCCGCCGCCACCACACGGCGCCGGAGATGACGTCCGAGCTGGAGTACACGATCATCCGCCGCAACCGCCAGCTGCGGAACGACTCCCGCGACCCCGGCACCAAGGTGCGCGGCCCGCTCGGTGCGGAGCTCACCCTCGAAGAGGCGATGCGGACCCACGCCTTCGACGTCTGGGTCCACGAACAGGATCTGCGCACCGCCCTCGGCCGTCCCGGCAACCTCGACTCCCCCGGTGCGCTGGTGGCCCGTGACGTCCTGCTCGGCCGGCTGCCCGAGGTCGTCGCGACCAAGGCCGGAGCTCCGCGCAGCTCGGCGATCGTCATCGACGTCCACGGCCCCGTCGAGTTCCTGCGCACGATCCGCATCGACATCCAGGGCCGCGGCTCCCTGGAAACGGCCCCCGCCCTGGGCCCCGCCGCCACCCTCACCCTCGACTGGGAGACGTACGTCCGTCTGGCCTGCGGGCGTATCACGCCGGAGGCGGTGGCGGACCGGCTGAAGACGGAGGGCGACACGGACCTGACGACGGCGATCCTGCGCAACTTCACCGTCACGCCGTAGGAGCAGGCGCGGCAGCGGCCGGAGCGAACGGCCGTGACAGCGCCCTGGGCGCCGTTCAGGCGCCGGCTGCCGGGGGGTGGCGGCCCGAAATTCGTTGTCGGCGGCGGGCGGCACGCGATTAGCGTGCTTGCCGTGACCGAGACGACAAGCGAAACCGAGGCCGCCCCCGGCCCCCGTACCGACGAACCGCCGAGTCTGACCCGCCTGGCCTTCCACGGCCCGCTGTCCGAGGCAAGGGCGCGAAGGTTGGTCGAGCGGCTGACCCGTACGAACCCTGCCACGGTCCTGGACATCGGCTGCGGCTGGGGCGAGTTGATGCTGCGTGTGCTGGCCGCCGCACCCGGGGCGAAGGGCGTCGGCATCGACATCAAGGGCGAGGACCTGGCCCGTGGACGCCGCAGCGCCGAGGCCAGAGGTCTGGCGCAACGGGCCGAATTCGTCGAGGAGTCCGCCCTGGGAACCTCGCGCGGGCCTGCCGACCTCGTCCTGTGCGTCGGAGCGAGCCAGGCCCTGAGCACGGCCCCGACGCCGCAGCACACCACCGAGGCCCTGCGCGCGCTGCGCCGCCTGGTCACCGACGGTGGCCGCGTCCTGCTGGGCGAGGGCTTCTGGGAGCGCACCCCGTCCCCCGCCGAACTCTCCGGCATGTGGCCGCAGGCCACCGCCACGGACCATCACGACCTGGCGACCCTGCTGGATCTCGCGGTCGAGGCCGGTTTCCGCCCGGAGTGGACCGAGACGGCGAGCCTCGACGAGTGGGAGGAGTTCGAGTCGGCGTACCAGGCGGACGCCGAGATCTGGCTGGCCGAGCATCCGGACCATCCGCGCGCGGCCGAGACACGTGAGCGTCTGGACCGCCATCGCGCCCAGTGGATGAGCTATCGGGGCGTACTGAACCTCGCTTACCTCACGCTCGTCCCGGCCCGGTAGCGCGGGGCCCTGCCGCAGCGTCGGCTCACGCGGGAACGTGCACCGTCTCCACCCGGCTGGCGACCAGCCGTTCCCGCTCCCTGCGGGCCGCCCGCTCGCGCAGCCGCAGGATCTGGCCGACGCCCAGCGCCTGGAGCGCGAAGACCGCCGAGAAGGCGACGGAGTAGTCGTCCCCCGTCGCGTCCAGCAGCACCCCGACCGCGAAGAGCGTGGTCATCGAGGCGACGAAGCCGCCCATGTTGGTGATGCCGGACGCCGTGCCCTGCCGCTCCGGCGGGTTCGCGGGGCGCGCGAAGTCGAAGCCGATCATCGAGGCCGGACCACAGGCCCCGAGCACCGCGCACAGCACGATGAGCAGCCACATCGGCGCCGTGGCGCCGGGCCAGGCCAGGGTCGTCGCCCACACCACCGCCGTCGCCGTCACGGTGCCGAGCGCCAGCGGCAGCCGCGCCTCGTGGTGGCGGGCGACGACCTGGCCGTAGACCAGGCCGACGACCATGTTCGACAGGACGACGAGGGTGAGCAGGGCACCGGCCGTCGCGCGCGACAGCCCCTGCGCCTCGATCAGGAAGGGCAGTCCCCACAGCAGCAGGAACACCATGGCGGGGAACTGCGTGGTGAAGTGCACCCACAGGCCCAGCCGGGTGCCAGGCTCCCGCCAGGACGCGGCGATCTGGCGCCGTACGTACGCGGTGCCCTGATGCGGGACCGGTTCCGGCTCGTGGCCCTCGGGGTGGTCCTTCAGGAACAGCAGCAACAGCACCAGTACGACGGCTCCCGCGCCCGCGCTGCCCGCGAACGCCGCCGTCCAGCCCACCCCGTCCAGCAGCCGGGCCAGCACCAGTGTGGAGACGAGGTTGCCCGCCATGCCGACGAGGCCGGCGAGCTGTGCGATCAGCGGTCCGCGCCGGGCGGGGAACCAGCGGGTGCCCAGCCGCAGCACGCTGATGAACGTCATCGCGTCCCCGCAGCCCAGCAGCGCGCGGGAGGCGAGGGCGGTGCCGTACGACGGTGAGAAGGCGAAGCCCAGTTGGCCCGCCGTGAACAGCACGACGCCGAGGGTCAGCACCTTCTTGGTGCCGAGCCGGTCGACCAGCAGGCCGACGGGTATCTGCATGCCCGCGTACACGAGCAGTTGGAGGATCGAGAACGTCGACAGCGCCGAGGCGTTGACGTCGAAGCGGTCGGCGGCGTCCAGTCCGGCGACGCCCAGGGACGTACGGAAGATGACGGCAACGAAGTACACCGAGACGCCGATGCCCCAGACGGCGACGGCACGCCGGCCGCCCGGGGGGTCGCCGGGCAGTGCGGGGGGCTTCATCGCTCCTCACCCCGCGCGAGGTGCGAGAACCAGTCGATGTGCCGGTGGACGAGGCCGACCGCGGCCCGGGAGTCGCCGGAGCGCAGTGCTTGCAGGATCTCCTCGTGCTCGGCGAGGGTCTTGGCGATCCGGTCGGGGTGGGAGTGCAGCACGGCGACGCCCATGCGCAGTTGGCGGTCGCGCAGTTGGTCGTAGAGCCGCGACAGGATCTCGTTGCCGCCGCTGCGGACGATCTCGGCGTGGAAGCACCGGTCCGTGACGGCGGCCCCCGCGAGGTCGCCGGCGGCGGCCTGGGCCTTCTGACGGGCGAGCAGTTCCTCCAGGCGCTCGATGAGTCCGGGGGGCGCGGGGACGGCCTTGCGCGCCGCGTACTCCTCGACGAGCATCCGCGTCTCCACCACGTCCTTGATCTCCTGCGCGGAGACCGGCAGGACCAGCGCTCCCTTCTTCGGGTAGAGCTTGATCAGCCCTTCGACCTCCAGCCGCAGCAGTGCCTCCCGCACCGGCGTGCGCGAGACGCCCACGGCCTCCGCGAGCTCGCCCTCGGTCAGCAGCGTCCCGCCCTCGTAACTGCGCTCCAGCACACCCTGTTTGACGTGGCTGTAGACACGGTCGGCGGCGGGCGGCTGCTTGAGGGACGAGGTCGTGGCGGCAGACATGCGCACAGCATAGATACAACACGCACTCAAGGCGGGGCGGGTCCAGCATCCGGACGGGGGCGGCCATGAGGCCAACCGGGTGATCCCGCCCCGGCTGCCGCACAACCTTCTGTGCTAGTTACGTGTCACAACACGTGCGGCCCGCCTGTCTTCCCCCCTCCTCTCTCGGCCGCACCCAGGGGCATTCGACGCAATCGGGGTATTTCAGTTGATAAGCGCCAACAAGAGCTTCCGTATCCGCAGAGCCGCGGCCGTCGCCGTGACGACGGGAGCGGTGCTCGCGACCGGAGCTCTCACCGCGGCACCCGCGCAGGCCGTGACGACGCCCAGCATCAATGCCAAGGGCGGGTTCGTGATGAACAGCGCGAACGGCAAGACCCTCTTCACCAAGTCCGCCGACACCAAGCGGCTCACCGCGTCGACGACGAAGATCATGACCGCCAAGGTCGTGCTCTCGCAGTCGAACCTGAACCTCGACACCAAGGTGACGATAAGGAAGGAGGTCAGCGACTACATCGTCTCCCAGGGTGCCTCGTCGGCCAGCCTGATCGTCGGTGACAAGGTCACCGTCCGTCAGCTGCTCTACGGGATGATGCTCAAGTCCGGCTGCGACGCCGCGATGACCCTCGCCGACAAGTTCGGTTCCGGCTCCACGGTCAAGGCCCGCACCAAGAACTTCATCGGCAAGATGAACACCATGGCCAAGAGCCTGGGCATGACGAACACGCACTTCGACTCGTTCGACGGCATCAGCAACGGCTCCAACTACTCGACGCCGCGCGACCTGACCAAGCTCGCCCGCAGCGCGATGAAGAGCTCCACCTTCAAGACGGTCGTGAAGACGAAGTCGTACACGGCCAAGACGATCACGAAGACCGGCTCCATCCGCACGATGCAGGCGTGGAAGAACACCAACACGCTGCTCGGCTGGAACGGCACGCTCGGCGTGAAGACCGGCTCCGGCAGCGAGTCCAAGTACTGCCTCGTCTTCGCCGCCACGAAGAACGGCGAGTCGGTCATGGGAACCGTGCTCACGGCCGCCTCGGAGGCCAAGCGCACGGAGGACGTGAAGAAGCTCATCAACTACGGCTACGCCAAGATCAGCTGACGCGCGCGCATCGCAAGCGGAAGGGGCGGTCACTCGACCAGTGACCGCCCCTTCTCGCTACCGCCGCCGGCTCACGCCCAGGTGATCAGCCGCTTCGGCTGCTCCAGGATCGCCGCCACGTCGGCCAGCACCTTGGAGCCCAGCTCGCCGTCCACCAGACGGTGGTCGAAGCTGAGTGCCAGCGTGGTGACCTGACGCGGCTTCACCTTGCCCTTGTGGACCCACGGCTGGAGCTTGATCGCGCCGACCGCGAGGATCGCGGACTCGCCGGGGTTGAGGATCGGGGTGCCGGTGTCGACGCCGAAGACGCCGACGTTGGTGATGGTGACCGTGCCGCCCTGCATCGCCGCGGGGCTGGTCTTGCCGTCCCGTGCCGTCGACACCAACTCGCCCAGCGCCTGCGCCAGTTGCGGGAGCGTCTTGGCGTGGGCGTCCTTGATGTTCGGGACGATCAGACCCCGCGGGGTCGCCGCGGCGATGCCCAGGTTGACGTAGTGCTTCTGCACGATCTCCTGGTTGGCCTCGTCCCAGGACGCGTTGACGTCCGGGTTGCGCTTGATCGCGACCAGCAGCGCCTTGGCGATCAGCAGCAGGGGGTTCACGCGCAGGCCCGCGAACTCCTTGTCCCCCTTGAGCTCCTCGACCAGCTTCATCGTCCGGGTCACGTCCACCGTCACGAATTCCGTGACATGCGGCGCCGTGAACGCCGAGCCGACCATCGCCGCGGCGGTGGCCTTGCGGACTCCCTTGACCGGGATACGGGTCTCGCGCGCCGTGTCGTGCGCGGCCACCGGCGCCGGGGCGGCGACGGGGGCGGCGGCCGGGGCTGCCTGCGGCACCGGCTGGGCGGCCGGGGCCTGCGGGGCCACCGCCGCGTGGACGTCCTCGCGGGTGATGATGCCGTCGGGGCCGGTCGGGGTCACCGTGGCCAGGTCGACGCCCAGGTCCTTCGCGAGCTTGCGCACCGGCGGCTTGGCCAGCGGCCGGGGCGGCGCGAGGGTTCCGGCGGGGCCGTGGCCGTTCATCTCCGACTGAAGGGCCTGCGCCGCGGCCGGGGCCTCCTGGCGCGGGGCCTCGGCGCCCTTGCGCGGGCGGCGCTTCGTCGAGGACGTGGCCACGCCGTAGCCGACGAGCACCGGCTGGCGGCCGGATCCCTCCGTCTTGGGCTCTTCCTGCGGAGCCTCAGGCTGCGCGGCCGGCGCCGAGGCCGGTGCCTCGGCCCCGGGTGCCGTGGCCGCGGGGGCCGCCCCGCCCGCCACGTCCACCGCGATGATCGACGTACCGACGTCCACCGTGGTGCCCTCGGGGAAGTGCAGCTCGCGGACCACCCCGTCGTACGGGATGGGCAGCTCGACGGCCGCCTTGGCCGTCTCGACCTCGCAGACCACCTGGCCGTCGGTGACCGTGTCGCCCGGCTGGACGTACCACTTGAGGATCTCGGCCTCCGTGAGTCCCTCGCCCACGTCGGGCATCTTGAACTCGCGCACGGACGCTTGTGTCATCGTCGTCACGACCCTCTCCTCAGTACGCCAGGGCACGGTCGACGGCGTCGAGCACCCGGTCCAGGCCCGGCAGGTACTCCTCCTCCAGACGCGCCGGCGGATACGGGGCGTGATAGCCGCCCACCCGCAGCACCGGGGCCTCCAGGTGGTAGAAGCAGCGCTCCGTGATCCGGGCGGCGATCTCCGCACCCGAGCCGAAGAACACCGGGGCCTCGTGGACCACGACCAGACGCCGGGTCTTCTCCACGGACGCCTGGATGGAGTCGAAGTCGATCGGGGAGACCGAGCGCAGATCCAGGACCTCCAGGCTGCGGCCCTCCTCGGCCGCCGCGTCGGCGACCTCCTGGCAGAGCTTCACCATCGGGCCGTACGCGGCCAGCGTGAGGTCCGCGCCCTCGCGCACCACCTTGGCCTTGTGCAGCGGGCCCGGGATCGCGTCGGTGGTGACCTCGCCCTTGTCCCAGTAGCGCCGCTTGGGCTCGAAGAAGATCACCGGGTCGTCGCTCTGGATGGCCTGCTGCATCATCCAGTAGGCGTCCGACGCGTTCGACGGGCTGACGACCTTCAGGCCCGCCACGTGCGCGAAGAGCGACTCCGGGGACTCCGAGTGGTGCTCGACCGCGCCGATGCCACCGCCGTAGGGGATCCGGACGACGACGGGCAGCTTGACCTTGCCCAGCGAGCGGGCGTGCATCTTCGCGAGCTGCGTGACGATCTGGTCGTACGCCGGGAAGACGAAGCCGTCGAACTGGATCTCCACGACCGGCCGGTAACCGCGCAGGGCCAGACCGATCGCGGTGCCGACGATGCCCGACTCGGCGAGCGGGGTGTCGATGACCCGGCTCTCGCCGAAGTCCTTCTGGAGGCCGTCCGTCACGCGGAAGACGCCGCCGAGCTTGCCGACGTCCTCGCCCATGACGAGGACCTTGGGGTCCGTGTCCAGGGCGCGGCGCAGCGACTCGTTGATCGCCTTGGCCAGAGCCATCTTTTCCGCTGCCATGTCAGGCCCCCTCTACGTCCGCGAACGACGCCTGGTAGGCGGCGAACTGGGCGCGCTCCTCGTCGACGAGCGCGTGCCCGTCCGCGTACACGTTCTCGAAGATGGCGAAGTGGTCCGGGTCCGGCATGGCACGGACCGCCTCGCGCACTCGTTTGCCCAACGCTTCGCTCTCGGTCTCCAGTTCCGCGAAGAATCCCTCGTCCGCGTGGTTTGAAGCCTCGAGATAGGCGCGCAGGCGCAGGATCGGGTCCTTCGCCTCCCAGGCCTGACGCTCCTCGTCGTGGCGGTAGCGGGTCGGGTCGTCGGAGGTGGTGTGGGCGCCCATGCGGTACGTGTACGCCTCGACCAGCGTCGGCCCCTCGCCGCTGCGGGCACGCTCCAGCGCCCACTTCGTCACGGCCAGGCACGCCAGCACGTCGTTGCCGTCGACGCGGATGCCGGGGAAGCCGAAGCCCTGCGCACGCTGGTAGAGCGGCACCCGGGTCTGCTTCTCGGTCGGCTCGGAGATCGCCCACTGGTTGTTCTGGCAGAAGAACACCACGGGGGCGTTGTAGACCGCGGAGAAGGTGAAGGACTCCGCGACGTCGCCCTGGCTGGAGGCGCCGTCGCCGAAGTAGGCGATCACCGCGCTGTCCGCGCCGTCCTTGGCGATGCCCATGGCGTAGCCGGTGGCGTGCAGCGTCTGGGAGCCGATGACGATCGTGTAGAGCTGGAAGTTGTTGCTGTTCGGGTCCCAGCCGCCGTTGTTCACGCCGCGGAACATGCCGAGCAGATTGGCCGGGTCGACCCCGCGGCACCAGGCGACGCCGTGCTCGCGGTAGGTCGGGAAGACGTAGTCGTCCTCGCGGGTGGCCCGGCCGGAGCCGATCTGGGCGGCCTCCTGGCCGAGCAGCGACGCCCACAGGCCCAGCTCGCCCTGGCGCTGCAGGGAGGTGGCCTCGGCGTCGAAGCGGCGGGTGAGCACCATGTCGCGGTAGAGGCCGCGGAGCTCTTCGGGGGTGATGCCGGCGACGTACTTGTCGAACTCGGCGTTCTTGACGCGCTTGCCCTCGGGCGTCAGCAGCTGAACGAGTTCGGGGTCGGTGCCTGGCGATTTCTTTGCGGTCGTGCGCTTGCCGGCCGTGCTCTTGGTACCGGCGCTGCGTCGCGGCTGTCGCGCAGCAGTGCTCTCCACGGTCACGTGTGCTCCTCCGTCGGTCCGGCATCCCGGGTTCGCCGGGTGCCTGGGGTCCCCCCAGCTCGTTCAGGGCCTGGGGGAGCGGCTCACCTGCGGCCCTCGGACGCACGGGGTGGGGTGCGGCTCAGTGGGGACAGGCGTGACAGGTGCCCCGGCGAGCGCCCTGCAACAGGCACGTTACCCAGTGCTCCACATTTCTGTGAAACCCCTCCTGACCTGCGTTTTTGCTTGGATTTCCAAGTAAATCGCGAAAGTCTGGAACAAGTCCTGGTCACAGCCTTGCAGGGGGCCGGAACAACGGCACGTTATATCGGTGACCCAGGTCACGGGAAGAGCAGCCGGGTGCGACTTTCGCGGTGGATCATGACTTCGGAGCGCCCGAGGAGGCCGTTCGGGTGTTCGGCGAGGGGGGCCGATTCCGGCCATCGCGCTCTCGGGTGCACGCGCTCTGGGGTGCACGCGCACTCGGGTGCAAACGCCACGCGCGCGTGGAGCCCGTTCGGGGGCCGCACGCGCGCGTGGGGTGTTCTCGGCGGGACGAGTGCCTCACAGGGGCACCGCCGGTCAGCCTTCGCCGCCGCCCGTCGGGGCCGTCGGGTCGTCCGTCGGCTCGGTGGTCGTCGGGTCGTCCGTCGGCTCGGTGGTCGTCGGGTCGTCCGTCGGCTCGGTGGTCGTCGGATCGTCCGTCGGCTCGGAGGTCGGGTCCTGCGTCTCCGGCTGCGTCGGCTCGTACGTGGGTTCGTCCGACGGCGTGTAGTCCGGATCGGTGCCCGTGTCGCCGCCGTCGTCGGTGACCTCGTCGGTCGGGTCCTGGGTCACCTCGTCGGTCGGGTCCTCGGTGGCCTTGTCCTCGTCCTGGGTCTGCGAGGTGGTCGGCTCCTGTGTGGTCCCCCCGCCGGGGTCGTTGCCGCCGCCCTTGTTCAGCGCCAGCGCGACACCCGCGGCGATCGCGATCACCGCGAGGACGGCCAGGATCCACAGCTTGCCGCGACCGCTGCCCTTGTTGCCGCGGCCCTCGAAGCCGCCGTCGTCCCCGTTGCCGTAGCCGGAGGGCAGGATCGGCTGCGGGATCTGCGTCGTGCCGGAGCCGGGGTCGCCGGGGTGACCCATGACGGTGGTGTGGGCAAGGCCGCCCGCCGGGGTGTGCCGGCCCTCGTGCATCGTCA
This sequence comes from Streptomyces sp. M41, assembly GCF_043673425.1. Classification (NCBI taxonomy): domain Bacteria; kingdom Bacillati; phylum Actinomycetota; class Actinomycetes; order Kitasatosporales; family Streptomycetaceae; genus Streptomyces; species Streptomyces sp. M41. Next base: position 180,789 of record NZ_JBIMKE010000005.1, read on the forward strand.
CCGGGCCGGTGTTCCAGGTGCCGGTGTGGCCGCCCTGGTCGTACAGCATCTGGAGGCCGTACTGGACGAGGCCGCGCATCTCCTCGGCCGTCTGGAAGCGGTCGTCCGGCTCCTTGGCGAGCGAGCGCATGACCAGGCCGTCGAGCTCCGGCGGTGTGGCGTCGGAGACCTCGGACGGCGGGGTCGGGATGTCCTGGACGTGCTGGTAGACCACCGACAGCGGGGTCTCGCCGGTGAAGGGCGGGCGCAGCGCGAGGAGTTCGTAGAGCAGACAGCCGGTGGCGTACAGGTCGGAGCGGTGGTCGACCGCCTTGCCGAGCGCCTGCTCCGGCGACAGGTACTGGGGCGTGCCCATGACCATGCCGGTCTGGGTCATCGTCGACTGCGCGCCGTGCAGGGCACGGGCGATGCCGAAGTCCATCACCTTCACGGCGCCGTTGTTGGTGATGATGACGTTGGCGGGCTTGATGTCGCGGTGCACGATGCCGTGCTGGTGCGAATAGGCGAGCGCCTCCAGGACACCGGAGACGATGATCAGGGCCTGCTCGGGGCCGGGCGCCTCGGCGTTGAGGAGCAGGTCGCGGATCGTGCGGCCCTCGACGATCTCCATCACGATGTACGGCACGGACTGGCCGTTCACGCGGTCCTCGCCGGAGTCGTACACGGCGACGATCGCGTGGTGGTTGAGGCCGGCGACCGACTGCGCCTCGCGCGTGAAGCGGGCCTTGGAGACCGGGTCCTCGGCGAGGTCGGAACGCAGCAGCTTGACCGCCACGGTGCGTCCGAGACGCACGTCCTCGGCCGCGAACACCTCGGCCATCCCGCCCCGGCCGAGTCTGCGGGTCAGCCGATAACGGCCGTCCCCGACAAGTCCGCCATTACCCCACATTTCCGGCGCGTCTGACATACCGCCGCCAGCCGCCTCGGGGTCGGACGGGCCCTGAGCGCGCTGCTGCTGCTCCATCAGTCCTCGCCGTCGTTTCTGCCCGCGGTGCGCGCGGTGTTGTTACGGTCTCCGTCGGCCACGCTACAGCCTCCGCGCAAGCCGTCGGTCCGAGACGGTCGCCCCGACCGGCCGGAGGCGGACCGGCCATCAAACCGGTATCCCGACTCCTCGTGCAAATTCTGTGTACCGGCCGTACCGCCCCTGTAACGCTTGCGCGGCGCTTCTTTCGCGTACGGTCACGGAACGGGCACCCCGCTTGACCTGTCAGTGCCGTGGGGCAGACTTGGCCGGGAATAGCACATTGGATCATTCGGATCACCTGATCCACCACGATCGCAGGCGCCCAAGAGGCTACGGGGGACGCAGAACATGAGCCAGGACGGCGCGCAGGGCCGGTACGCGGGGCGGGCAGTCGCCGGCGGCCGGTATCAGCTGCGCGACTTGCTCGGCGAGGGCGGCATGGCCTCGGTGCATCTCGCGTACGACTCCGTGCTCGACCGGCAGGTCGCGATCAAGACGCTGCACACCGAGCTCGGCCGCGAGCAGGCGTTCCGCGAACGCTTCCGCCGCGAGGCACAGTCCGTGGCGAAGCTCACGCACACCAACATCGTCTCGGTCTTCGACACCGGCGAGGACACCCTCGACGGGATGACGACGCCGTACATCGTCATGGAGTACATCGAGGGCCGGCCGCTCAGTTCCGTCTTCGACGAGGACGTACGGCAGCACGGCGCGGTGCCCGCCGACAAGGCGCTGAAGATCACCGCGGATGTGCTCGCGGCCCTGGAGATCAGCCATGAGTCGGGGCTGGTCCACCGGGACATCAAGCCGGGCAACGTGATGATGACCAAGCGCGGCGTCGTCAAGGTGATGGACTTCGGCATCGCGCGCGCCATGCAGTCCGGTGTGACGTCGATGACACAGACCGGCATGGTGGTCGGCACCCCCCAGTACCTCTCGCCGGAGCAGGCGCTGGGCCGGGCCGTGGACGCCCGCTCCGACCTGTACTCCGTGGGCATCATGCTGTTCCAACTGGTCACCGGGCGCCTGCCGTTCGACGCGGACTCGCCCCTGGCGATCGCCTACGCGCATGTGCAGGAGGAGCCGGTGGCCGCGTCCTCCATCAACAGCGCGCTGCCGCCGGCCGTGGACGCGCTGATCGCCCGTGCGCTGAAGAAGAATCCGAACGAGCGTTTCCCGAGCGCCGAGTCCATGCGTGACGAGTGCCTGCGGGTGGCCGCGTCCTTCCAGGCGGCCCCGCCGAGCATCGTGCCGGGCGCGCAGACGCAGAGCGGCCAGGGCGTCGGGGCCTCGGTGTTCCCGCCGGTCGGCCAGACGCCCCCGGCCTCGGGCCCGGTGCAGACGCCGTACCAGCCGAATCACCCGAACCCGAACCCCGCGCAGACGCCGGCTCCGGGCCCGAATCCCTACGGCACCCCGCCGCCGTCGATGCCCTCGCCGGCCTACGGCTACCCGCAGCAGCCCGGGCCCGGCTACCAGACCCCGCCGCCGGCCTCGTACTCCCCGCAGCCGGGCCACGCGACCCCGCCGCCGTACACCATCGCCCCGCAGCCGCAGCGCACTTCGGGCGGCAGGAACAACCGGCCCGTCGTCATCGGCTCGATCATCGTGTCCATCGTCGCGGTGGGCGGCCTGATCGTGGCGCTGTCACTGAAGGGCGGCGGGACCGATGACAAGGGGGGCGGCGGCGGCTCGACGGCGACGTCCGAGGTGACGAAGGCCCCGGGACACCGGGAAGGGGACAGCTCGAAGACGGTCGAGACGACCGAGTGCACCGAGCCCTCCGAGTCGTACAGCGACCCCGACCAGGTGGAGATGCCCGACTTCTCGTACAAGTACTGGCCCTCGGTCGAGGCATGCCTCAAGGCCGCCGGGTGGGAGTACGAGAAGATCGACAAGAACGAGAACACCTTCGGCCAGGGCACCGTGCTGAAGCAGTCGCCCAAGACGCGGTTCAGCTTCGACCCGGACGACCCGCCGGAGATGACGTTCGAGGTCTCGACGGGCAATCCGGAGTGACGGCCACGGCACGGTGACGTGCACGGCGCGGTGACGTAGAAAGGGCCCGGCAGCAACCGCTGCCGGGCCCTTCGCGTATCGGTCGGTGGCCGTTGGTATCGGCGGCCGGTTGTTACAGGTACGGCCCGCCCGTGCGGCCGGCCTGGCGGTGGTCGCCGTCCTCCTGGCCGCCGACTCCCGGCGGGAGGGCGCGGCGCATCTGCTCCAGCTGGGCGCGGGCGGCCATCTGCTGGGCGAAGAGCGTGGTCTGGATGCCGTGGAAGAGGCCCTCCAGCCAGCCGACCAACTGGGCCTGCGCGATGCGCAGTTCCGCGTCGCTCGGGGTCGCCTCGTCCGTGAACGGCAGGGAGAGCCGCTCCAGCTCCTCGACGAGCTCCGGCGCCAGGCCGTCCTCCAACTCCTTCACCGAGCTGGCGTGGATCTCCTTCAGCCGGACCCGGCTCGCCTCGTCCAGAGGAGCGACGCGCACCTCCTCCAGCAGCTGCTTGATCATGCTGCCGATCCGCATGACCTTCGCCGGCTGTTCGACCTGCTCCGTCACGGGGATCTCCCGGGAGTCCTCGTCTGCGTTGCCGCCGGTGAGAGCCATCCCGTCCTGGCCCACGACCAGGATCTGGGGGTTCTCGGACGACCTTTCGTTCCTCGGCATCTCCATGCCGCCATTCTCTCGCACCCGTACAGCTCATCATCGTGGTGCCCCCGCCGGGGCAAGATCCACCGTTTACGCCACGGGACTTTCGTCCGCGCCGCGGATCTTTCGCCCGCGCTTCGGCCCTTTCGTTCACGCGGCGGGCTCTCCGTCATTCCTCGACTGGTCCGGCCGGCGGGGCCGTCCGGGCCGTCCGGGCCGTCCGGGCCGTCCGGGCCGTCCCGATCGACTGAGCCGCACATGTCTGCGCTGTGCCGCGACGACGTACCGTGCGCGCCGGGTGCCGCCACCGCCATGACCAGCTTGATCGCCAGCTGCCCGATGTCCAACGGCCAGGCGCCGCCCGCACGCGCCTCGAACTCGGTGCGCAGGCGGGAGCCGTAGCGGGCACCGGGTTCCAGGAGCGCCAGCAGTCCGTGCCGTATCGACATCACCGGAATTGTGCGCCGGATTCGGTCGGGTGGCGGCGTCCGAAATGCCGGGTTCCGCAACGACTGTGACGCTTGTTCCATGACTCCATGGCTGGGAGTGAGGCGAGTGAGACGGATGCGGCCACGAGCCGCTTCCGGCGGTGTGTGCGGTGTGGGGTGGCGGGGTGCGGGGTGGCGTGGTGTGGGGCGGCGGGGCGCGCGGTCGGCTTCCCTGGCCTCGAAGATGCTGGTCGGGGTCGTGGCGGGGCTGACCGTGGGGGTGGGCGGCGTCGGGATGTGCGGGGTGGCGGCGGCGTACGGCGCCGAGGTGCCCCGGGGCCCCTCCCGTGTGGCCTCCGCGCTCGGGGGATCGTCCGGTACTGCCGCACTGTCCGGAGCCACCGGCGCGTCCCGGGCGTCGTCCGTACCTTCGGGGTCGCCTTCGGCCCCTGCCGAGGAGGGCGCCGTGGGCTTCTTCGACGCCGCTGCCGAGCCGCTGCCCTCCCCTGCCGCCGTGGCGGACGGGACGAGCGGCCTCCTGCCGACGGCGCAGCCGCCCGGGTGGCCCGGCGAACCCTGGCAGGGAGAGGGGGCTGACGAGGCAGGCGGCGTCCGGGGTGACGACTTGAAGGGCGAGGAGGGCGCGGAGGACGCGCGGTCCGGGGACGGCCGAGGGGCCATGGACGCGAAGAAGGCCCGGGAGTCGCACGAGCCCGGAGCGTCCCCGGCCTCGTCCGCCTCCCCGGCCCACGGCCCCGTCACTTCCTCTCCTGAACCTTCCGACAAACCCTCCAGGGCCGGGAGCCGGGCGGGCGAAGGGCGCGAGCGGCCGGGGCGGGAGAAAGGGCCGTTGGAGGACGAGGAGGCGGCTGCGGACGAGCCCGATGGCCGAGAGCGGAACGACCAGGACGCAGGCGCCGGCGACGGCGAACAGGACGGCGACGGCGACGGATCGACCGTGCCCGAGTCGGAGCGTGCGGACGACGGGGGGAGCGCGGCCGACGACCCGGACGCCGCCGGTGACGCCACCGAGGACGCCTCCACGGCGCCCTCCGCCCCGCCGAGCCGGTCCGGCGGTCAGCCCGTCTCGCATGCCGAGGGGCCGGCCGAGCCCGTACTGGAGGTCCTGCCCCTGGGCAGCGGGCTGGTGCTCATCGGGCTCGGCCTGGGGCTCGCCTTCGTCGGCCTACGGCTGCGGCGGGGTTAGGAGCGGCCTCGCCCCTCGGGCGGCAGTGGGCCCGAGGCGCGACGCCGCCCGGATCTCAGCCCTGCGGCGCCACCAGCAGCACTTTCCCCACGTGCCCGCTCTCCTCCACCACCCGGTGCGCTTCCGCCGCGTCGGGCATCGGGACCTCGCGGTCGACGACCGGCCGGATGTGGCCGCCGTCCAGCAGCGGCCACACATGCTCGCGTACGGCCGCGACGATCGCCGCCTTCTCGGTGAGCGGCCGGGCGCGCAGCGAGGTCGCGCTGACGGCACCGCGCTTGGCCAGGAGCGCGCCGATGTTGAGCTCGCCCTTGACGCCGCCCTGCATGCCGATGATCGCCAGACGGCCGTTGACGGCGAGGGTCTGGACGTTGCGGTCCAGGTATTTGGCGCCCATGTTGTCGAGGATGACGTCGGCACCCGCCCCGTCGGTGGCCTTCCTGACCTCCTCGACGAAGTCCTGCTCCCGGTAGTTGACCAGGATGTCCGCGCCCAGCTCGGCACAGCGGTCGAGCTTCTCACTGCTGCCCGCCGTGACGGCGACCTTGGCACCGACGGCCTTGGCGAGCTGGATCGCCATGGTGCCGATGCCGCTGGAACCGCCGTGCACGAGCAGGGTCTCGCCGGGGCGGAGGTGGGCGACCATGAAGACGTTCGACCAGACCGTGCACACCACCTCGGGCAGGGCGGCGGCCTGGGTCAGGCTCACGCCCTTGGGCACGGGCAGCAGCTGACCGGCCGGGACGACGACCTTCTCGGCGTAACCGCCGCCCGCGAGCAGCGCGCACACCTCGTCGCCGACGGCCCAGCCGGAGACGCCGGAACCGAGCTCGGCGATGCGGCCGGAGCACTCCAGTCCGGGGTAGGGAGAGGTACCGGGCGGCGGGTCGTAGAAGCCCTGCCGCTGAAGGATGTCGGCGCGGTTGACGGCCCCGGCCACCACCTCGACCAGCACCTCGCCCTCGCCGGGCACGGGATCGGGGACCTCGTCCCACACCAGCGCCTCGGGCCCACCAGGTTCGGGAATCGTGATCGCATGCATGGCACGGACGGTACTCCGCCTCCGAACCGGCCCCCACGGGCCCCGGGCCCACGCCCTCGGTCGGTCCCCGGCCCCTCACGGCTTCGGCCCCCGGGCCCACACACCTCTCGGTCCCCGGGCCCACACACCTCTCGGACTTCGGGCCCACACACCTCTCGGACTTCGGGCCCCGCGCCCTCGGTCCCCGGACCCCCGCACCCCCGGCCTGCGGGCTCGCATCCCTCCGCCCGCCGGCCCACGTCTCTCCGCCCACGTCTCTCCGCCCCCAGCCAACCTCCCTCAGCCCCTGGCACGACTTCATAGGCCCTTCGACGGGTCCTTCGAAAAAATGCTGGGCAGCAGCGATGAGTTTGCGCCACCGTAAAAGTCTCCCCATGCGTAGCCCAAGAACGTGGAAGGCCACTCGGAAGGACCCCGGAGTATGAGCACGCAGACGACGTCCGGTCTCGCCATCGAGACCGCGGGCCTGGTGAAGACATTCGGTGAGACACGGGCCGTCGACGGCGTGGACCTCGCGGTTCCGGCCGGGACGGTCTACGGAGTCCTCGGCCCGAACGGCGCAGGCAAGACGACCACGGTGAAGATGCTCGCCACCCTGCTGCGACCGGACGGCGGTCAGGCGCACGTATTCGGCCACGACGTCGTCCGCGAGGCCGACGAGGTACGCGGCAGGGTGAGCCTCACCGGCCAGTACGCCTCGGTGGACGAGGACCTCACCGGCACCGAGAACCTGGTCCTGCTGGGCCGGCTCCTCGGCCACGGCAAGCCCGCCGCGCGGGAGCGTGCCGCGCAGCTGCTGGAGGCCTTCGGGCTGACGGACGCGGCGGCCAAGCAGGTCAAGAACTACTCCGGCGGCATGCGGCGCCGGATCGACATCGCCGCCTCCATCCTCAACACCCCTGACCTGCTCTTCCTGGACGAGCCGACCACCGGCCTCGATCCGCGCAGCCGCAACCAGGTGTGGGACATCATCCGCGCGGTGGTCTCCCAGGGCACCACGGTGCTGCTGACCACGCAGTACCTGGACGAGGCCGACCAGTTGGCCTCCCGGATCGCCGTCATCGACCACGGCAAGGTCATCGCCGAGGGCACCAAGGGCGAACTCAAGGCGTCCGTCGGCGCCGGTTCCGTGCATCTGCGGCTGCGCGACGCGGCGCAGCGGCCGGAGGCGGAGCGCGTGCTGCGGCTGACCCTGGACGCGGACGTACAGCTGGAGCCCGATCCCGTGGCGCTCACCGCGCGCGTCGGCTCCGGCGCGACCAACGGACAGGGCGCGGCGGAGCAGGCCGGCCGCGCGCTCGCCGAGCTGGCCCGCACCGGCATCACCGTCGACAACTTCTCGCTGGGGCAGCCCAGCCTGGACGAGGTCTTCCTCGCCCTCACCGGACACGACACCCAAGAGAACAAGGCCGACAAGGACGAGGTGGCGGCATGAGCACCGTGACGCAGACCGAGAGCAAGGAACTCGCCCCCGTCAGCGCCGAGTCGCTCGCCGCGCTGCTGGTCTCCGGGGAGCGACCGCCGCGGCCCAGCGCCTGGTCGGCCTCCATGACGTTCGGCTGGCGGGCGATCCTCAAGATCAAGCATGTCCCTGAGCAGCTGTTCGACGTCACCGCGTTCCCGATCATGATGGTGCTGATGTACACCTACCTGTTCGGTGGTGCCCTGGCCGGCTCCCCGAAGGAGTACATCCAGTTCCTGCTGCCGGGCATCCTGGTGATGTCGGTCGTGATGATCACGATGTACACCGGCGTCTCGGTGAACACCGACATCGAGAAGGGCGTCTTCGACCGCTTCCGGTCGCTGCCCATCTGGCGGCCCTCGACGATGGTGGGCTATCTGCTGGGCGACGCCCTGCGCTACACGATCGCGTCCGTCGTGATGCTCACCGTCGGCATCATCCTCGGCTACCGCCCGGACGGCGGGGTCGGCGGAGTGCTCGCCGGGATCGCGCTGCTGGTCGCCTTTTCCTTCGCGTTCTCGTGGATCTGGACGATGTTCGGGCTGATGCTGCGCTCCGAGAAGTCGGTGATGGGCGTCAGCATGATGGTGATCTTCCCGCTCACCTTCCTGTCCAATGTGTTCGTCGACCCGAAGACCATGCCGGGCTGGCTCCAGGCGTTCGTCAACAACAGCCCGATCACCCATCTGTCCTCGGCCGTGCGCGGAGTCATGGCGGGCGACTGGCCCGCCGACGAGATCGCCTGGTCGCTGGGCTGGGCCGGACTGTTCATCGCGGTCTTCGGGCCGATCACGATGCGGCTGTACAACCGCAAGTAGCCGGGTCGCGCGCCGGGACCCCCGGGGAGCCTCAGATGGGCTTCATCCCCGGGGGCAGACGCCTGTCGTCGGGCGCGATCTGACTGCTCGGTGTCGCCCGCACGATGGTGATGAGCCGGTCCGTCAACTCCAGTCTCGCGACAGCCGGATCGTCGTATCCGAGCACCCGGTGCCCCCGTACGACGCTGACCACCAGGTCGTCCGTCTGCCGCGGGCTCTTGCCCACCTCGGCCTTTATGACGGGCCGCTCGACGATGTCCAGGCCGCTGCCCTGCTGGATCAGATCCTCCAGGACCATGCCGGCGGTGGGGCTGAGCACGGACAGGCCGAGAAGCCGGCCGGCCGCGCTGGCGCTGGTGATGACCGCGTCGGCGCCGGACTGCTTCAGCAGCGGGGCGTTCTCCTCCTCCCGCACCGCGGCCACGATCTTCGCGCCGGCGTTGAGCTGCCGGGCCGTCAGCGTCACCAGCACGGCGGTGTCGTCGCGCTGCGTGGCGATGATGATCTTCCGTGCCTTGTGCACCTCGGCCCGTTTCAGGACCTCGCTGCGCGTCGCGTCGCCCGTGACCCCGGCGTATCCGTCCGCGACCGCCGCCTCGATCACCTTGGCGCTCGGGTCGACCACGACGACCTGGTCTTTCCTCAAGCCCGTCGCACAGACGGTCTGGATCGCCGAACGTCCCTTGGTGCCGAAGCCGACGACTACGGTGTGGTCGCGCAAAGTGGACCTCCAGCGATTCAGACGCCATTCCTCCCGGGTCCGTTCGGTGAGGACCTCGAGCGTGGTGCCGACCAGGATGATCAGGAACAGCACCCGCATCGGCGTGATGACGAAGATGTTGGTCAACCGGGCGGCGTCACTGACCGGGGTGATGTCGCCGTATCCGGTGGTGGAGAGACTGACGGTCGCGTAGTAGAAGGCGTCGAGGAGGTCGACGGAACCGTCGGAGTTGTCGTTGTAGCCGTCGTGGTCGGCATAGACGATCAACGCCGCCGACACGAGCAGGGTCAAGGCCAGCGTCACCCGCTTGGCGACCTGGCGGAACGGGTGCTCCACGAGCTTCTTCGGAAGCCTGACCCGATAGGTCTCGACACGTTCGTCCGCCCGACGGGCGATCGCGTCCTGGCCCGGAAGTTTCACGTGAAACACACCTCGATGCCGGCGCTCGCCCAGGGCAGATCCAGCAGTTCTGTCTCCTGCCCCGCCCTCGCACCACCCGGTGGTACGACGGCCAGGGCATCGGCCGCCGCCATGCCCCGCAGCATGGCCGGACCCTGGTAGTGCAACGGCACGGCATGGTCGCCGCGCAACACGACGGGGATGAGCCGGGTGTCGTACGGATGCCCGTGCGCCGCGTCCTTCAGCGGCAGTGTGTACGACTCCGGAGCCGGCCGGGCGGCGAGGGTGCGCAGCAACGGCTCGGCGAGCGTGAGCAGGCCGGAGACCGCGGCGAGCGGATTGCCGGGCAGGCCGACGAGGTGCTGGTCCTCCTTGAGCCGCGCCAGCAGCATGGGGTGACCGGGCCGCACCTTGACCCCGTCCACGAGGAGTTCGGCGCCGATACGAGCCAGCGTGGGGTGGACGTGGTCGACGGGGCCGGCCGCGGTGCCGCCGGTGGTGACGATGAGGTCGGCGTCGGAGCTGGTGAGGGCCTTGTGCAGGGCCTTGGCGTCGTCGCCGAGCCGGCGTACGGCGATGACCTCGGCGCCCAGTGCGCGCAGCCAGGGCGGGAGCATCGGGCCGAGGGCGTCCCGGATCAGCCCGTCGTGCGGGAGCCCTTCGGTGAGCAACTCGTCGCCGAGGACGAGGACTTCCGCGCGGGGCCGGGGTACCGCGGTGAGGGTGTCGTATCCGGCGGCGGCGGCGAGACCGAGCACGGCCGGAGTCACTACGGTGCCCAGGGCCAGCAGTTGATCGCCGCGACGGCACTCCTGGCCGCGGGGACGGATGTCCTGACCGGGCTGGACCTCCCGGGTGGCGTGCAGCCTGCCCTGGCTGTCGGAGCGTCCGTGCTCGGTGCGCAGCACGGCGTTGGTGTCCGGCGGGATACGGGCGCCGGTCGCGATGCGCACCGCCTCGCCGTCGATCAGCGGCTCGGGCTCGCCGCGCCCGGCCAGAACTCCCTCGTCCCGCACGGCCCAGGGGCCAGGGCCCGCGACCGCCCAGCCGTCCATCGCCGAGGTGTCGAAGGAGGGCAGGTCGGTGAGGGCGGTGAGGGGGGTGGCCAGGGTGAGGCCGAGGGCCGCGTCGAGGGGGACGGACACGGGAGCCTGGCGGGCATCGCGGGCAGTGGCACGGGCGACGCGGGCGGCACGCGCGGCGGCATCGCGGGCTTCGGGCCAGGGGGTGGCCTTGTGGTGACGGTCCTTGCCGTGCGGGCCCGGGGCGTGCGCGGCGGGGGCATGCGGGGCCGGGGCATGCGGGGCGGCGGAGGCGGGCACGTGGTCGCCGGGGGTGTGGTGGCCTGGCGGGTGGTGACCAGGCGAGTGCTGGCCTGCCGAGTGCTGGCCTGACGAGTAGTGACCAGGCGAGTGGTGGCCGTTGTGGTCGTTCACGAGGGCGAGCACCTCCTCGACATCGAGGTCCTCGGCGTCCCCGTCGGCCTGGATGCCGCGGGCGGTCATTCGGCGTCCGGGCGGGTGTCGAGGGCGGCGTCGGACTTGGCGGCGGCCTCTTCCGCCCAGCGCAGGGCGAGAGCGGCGGCCTTTCGGGAGGCCTCGGCGACGGCTTCGGGGCCGCCTCCGCCGTGCTTGGCCTGCGCCGCCGCGTATCCGACGAGGAAGGTGGTCAGCGGGGCGGCTGGCCGTGCCACGCCGTGGGCGGCGTCGCGGGCGAGGTCCAGCAGGACCTTGGTGTCGACGTCGAGGTCGACGCCCAGCTCGTCCTTGACTGCGGAAATCCATTCATCCAACACGTGCCCATGCTCCCTGATGCGTGCCCTGGCGGTGGCGATGTCGTCCCAGGTGTCGCAGTCGAAGGACGCGACGGGGTCGGAGACGCGGGTGAGGTCGAGCGCGCCGGTCAGCCGACGCAGGGGGAGGCCGGTGAGGCCGTCGTGCCCGGGGGTGAGCGCGGCCAGTTCGCGGCGCAGTACGGGTGCCCGGTAGGCGGCGACGAGGGGCTGGTCGCGCCCGTCGGCATCGGTGAGCAGGGCGCCGTCGGCTCCGCTCGCGCGCAGGGCGGCCAGCAGCCGCCGTATCGTGCCCTCGTCGAGGAACGGCAGGTCGGCGGAGAGTACGACGACCTGCTCCGCCGTGGTGTGCCGCAGCCCGGCGTCGAGGGCGGCGACCGGGCCGCCGCCCGGCGGGGCCTCGCGGGCCCACGTCACGGGTCGGGCGGTGGGCCGGGGATCCGCGACGACGACGGTGGTGCCCGCGTCGGCGCAGGCTGCGAGCACACGGTCGAGCAGCGCCCGCCCGCCGACGCGCAGCCCCGGCTTGTCGGCGCCGCAGAGCCGCCGCGCGGCACCACCGGCGAGCACGACGGCGTCGTACGCGACGTCCTGCCCACCCTTGTCGGCGCCCCGCACACTCGGCGGTTCATACGCGGTCACCCCCCGAGTATGCGTGCCTCCACGATCACAGGGAACGCAGTGGCACCACGCGATGCCCGCGACGTACCGATCAGCTGGGGGCGGTGGGGGTGGCCGGGGCGCTTAGGCAGGGCGCCCGGGGTGGGGGCCATGAGCTGGGGCCCGGGAGTGGGGGCCGGGCTCGTCACAAGGCACGCGACGGGATCTGTCCGGGCACCTTGGCGACCGGGTCCCGGGTGCGCGGCGAAGCGCACGCGAGGCGGTCGCGGCCGGCGACCCGGATCACCGGCGGGCGGAGGCGGCGTCCCGAGGGCCCCTCGTGGCTCGGTCACCCCCGGCCCGCCGCCCGGTCACAGGGTGCGCAGCAGCACCGTCGGCTGCTCCACGCAGTCCGCCACATACCTCAGGAAGCCGCCCGCCGTGCCGCCGTCGCAGACGCGGTGGTCGAAGGTGAGCGACAGCTCGACGATCTGCCGGACCGCCAACTCCCCTTCGTGCACCCAGGGCTTGGGGATGATGCGGCCGACGCCGAGCATCGCGGCCTCGGGGTGGTTGATGATCGGTGTGGAGCCGTCGACGCCGAACACGCCGTAGTTGTTCAACGTGAAGGTGCCGCCGGTGAGTTCCGCGGGCGTGAGGGTGCCCGCGCGAGCCGCCTCGGTCAGCCGGGCGAATTCGGCCGTCAGCGACTCCGCGTCGCGCGCATGCGCGTCCCGCACCACCGGGACGACGAGGCCACGCTCGGTCTGCGCGGCGAACCCGAGATGCACTTGGTCGAGCTGGACGACCTCCCTGGCCTCCATGTCCACCGTGGAGTTGAGCTCGGGGAACCGGGCCAGGGCCGCGGTGCAGATACGTGCCAGCAGCGCGAGGAGGGAGATCTTCGGGCCACCGGCGGCGTTCATCGCCGTCCGCGCCCGCATCAGCTCGGTCGCGTCGGCGTCCACCCAGCAGGTCGCGTCCGGGATCTCGCGCCGACTGCGCGAGAGCTTGTCGGCTACGGCGCCCCGGACGCCCTTGAGCGGGGTGCGGATGCCGCTGGGGCCGGCCTTGGCCCGGGCCGGGGATGGTGCCGGGGCGGCTGCGGGTGCCGCGGCCGGACGCGCCTGCGCGGAGGCGGCCCGCAGCGCGTACTCCACGTCCGCGCGCAGGATCAGCCCGTCCGGGCCGGAGCCGTGCAACTCCCGCAGATCCAGGCCGTTCTCGCGGGCGAGGCGGCGTACGAGGGGGGAGATCACCGGCACCGGGCCCTCATGGCCGCCGTTGTGGACGCTCTCCCGCTGCGGCTCGGCGGGGGCGGAGGAGGGCTCGGGAGCGGCCGGCTTCTGCGGGGCCGGTGCTGTCGGAGCCGCCGACCGGACCCGGCGCCGCCGTGAGGGTGCCTCGGAGGTGCCGTAGCCCACCAGCACGTTCCCGGAGCCCTCGGACTTGCGGTCGGAGGCCGCCACGCCCTCGGTCTGCCGCCCGGTCGCGTCGGCGGCGGCCGGCGCCCCCACCGCGACCGTCAGCAGCGGTGCCCCGACGGGCAGCTCCGTGCCTTCCTCGCCGAAGCGGGCCGTGACCACTCCGCCGTAGGGGCAAGGGACCTCGACCATCGCCTTGGCCGTCTCGACCTCGACGACCGGCTGGTCGACGGTGACGAGGTCTCCGACCTCGACGAGCCAGCGAACGATCTCCGCTTCGGTGAGTCCCTCACCCAGGTCGGGGAGCTTGAACTCCAGACTGTGCATGTCAGAAGCGTGTGCCATCAGCCTTCGGCCTCCCACTGCAGACGCCCGACGGCGTCCAGGATCCGGTCCACGCCGGGCAGGTGGTGACGCTCCAGCATCGGCGGCGGGTAGGGGATGTCGAACCCGGCCACACGCAGCACCGGTGCCTCCAGATGGTGGAAGCAGCGCTCCATGACGCGGGCCGCGATCTCCCCTCCCGGGCCACCGAACCCGCCCGACTCGTGCACGACGACCGCCCGTCCGGTCCGCCGTACCGAGGCGGCGACCGTCTCGTCGTCGAACGGCACCAGCGAGCGCAGATCGACGACTTCCAGGTCCCACCCCTCCTCGCGCGCCGCCTCGGCGGCTTCGAGGCAGACGGGCACGGACGGTCCGTACGTGATGAGCGTGGCGCTCCGGCCGGAGCGCCGCACCACCGCGCGGCCGATGGGTTCAACGTTCTGCGGGTCCTCGGGGTTCCAGGTGTCCTTCGACCAGTACAGCCGCTTCGGCTCCAGGAAGACCACCGGGTCGTCGGAGGCGATGGCGGCACGCAGCATCCCGTAGGCGTCGGCGACGGTCGCGGGCATGACGACATGGAGCCCCGGAGTCGCCATGTAGTACGCCTCGGAGGAGTCGCTGTGGTGCTCGACGCCGCCGATGCCGCCGCCGTAGGGGACGCGGATGGTGATGGGGAGCGGCATCTTGCCGCGGGTGCGGTTGCGCATGCGCGCGACGTGCGAGACGAGCTGCTCGAACGCCGGGTAGGCGAACGCGTCGAACTGCATCTCCACGACCGGGCGCAGACCGTACATGGCCATGCCGACCGCCGTGCCCAGGATGCCCGCCTCGGCCAGCGGCGTGTCCGTGCAGCGGTCCTCGCCGAACTCCTTGGCCAGCCCGTCGGTGACCCGGAAGACACCGCCGAGGGTGCCGACGTCCTCACCCATGACGTGCACGGTGGGGTCGGCGGCCATGGCGTCGCGCATCGCGCGCGTGAGGGCCTGCGCCATGGTGGCCGGCTTGACGGCGACGGTGGTCATCGGTGCGACCCTTCGGACTCGGCTTCGAGCTCGGCCTGCAACTGGGCGCGCTGTTCGCGCAGTTGCAGGGTGGGCTCGGCGTACACATGGGCGAACAGGTCCATCGGATCGAGTACCGCGTCCTGGTTCATGCGCGAGCGCAGATCGGCGGCCATGGTCTCGGCGGCGTCCCTTGCGGCCTGCTTCCCGGCTTCGTCGAGGAGGCCGCGCTCGGTCAGCTCGTGCTCGATGAGCGCGATCGGGTCGTGTCCGCGCCAGGTCTCGACCTCGGAGTCGCCGCGGTAGCGGGTCGCGTCGTCGGCGTTGGTGTGGGCGTCGATGCGGTAGGTGATCGCCTCGATGAGCGTGGGTCCGCCGCCCGCGCGCGCGTGCCGAACGGCGTCGCTCAGCACCTCGTGCACGGCGACCGCGTCATTGCCGTCGACCAGGCGGCCGGGCATGCCGTAGCCGACGGCCTTGTGGGCCAGCGACGGGGCCGCGGTCTGCTTGGCGAGCGGGACGGAGATCGCGAAGCCGTTGTTCTGGACCAGGAAGACGACCGGCGCCTGCCAGACGGCGGCGAAGTTCAGCGCCTCGTGGAAGTCGCCCTCGCTGGTGCCGCCGTCGCCGACCATGGCGAGCGCGACCACGTCGTCGCCCTTGAGGCGGGCGGCGTGCGCGAGGCCGACGGCGTGCGGGAGCTGGGTGGCGAGCGGCGTGCACAGGGGGGCCACGCGGTGCTCGTGGGGGTCGTAGCCGGTGTGCCAGTCGCCGCGCAGCAGGGTCAGGGCCTCGACGGGGTCCACTCCGCGGGCGACGGCCGCGAGGGTGTCGCGGTAGCTCGGGAAGAGCCAGTCACGCTCCTTCAGGGCCAGTGCGGCGGCGACCTCGCAGGCCTCCTGGCCGGTGCTGGACGGATAGACGGCGAGGCGGCCCTGCTTGGTGAGCGCGGTCGCCTGCGCGTTGTACCGGCGTCCGCGCACCAGCTCGGCGTACAGCCGGCGCAGCAGGTCCGGGTCGGACTTCGCGGCGGCCTCGGTGCCCAGGACGCGGTAGGGCTCCGCGTCGGGCAGCAGCGGCGCGGGGTCCATGCGGGGCTGCCAGGCGGGCGGCGGCGATGGCCGGTACGCGCCTCGCTGCTCCATGACCGTCATGACGGCACCTCCTCGTGGGAGCGGCTACGGGAGGCGCGACGTCAGTGACGCGCCTCACCTACCGATTGTTCGGTCGCCGGCACATTTTGGCTACAGGCCCCCCGAGGCTGTGGACAAACGGTTCTCCACAGCCTCCAATGAACGCAGTACGTCCACGGGAGGAAGGTGGGGGGACATGGCGCCTGAACAAATGGCCGAGAGTCCGGGCGAGGGCACGCCGCTGCCGCACCCGCGTCCCCTCGACGCCATCGATCAGGACATCCTCCAGATGCTCCAGGCGGACGGCCGCGCGTCGATACGGTCGGTCGCCGAGCGGGTCCATGTCTCGCGCGCCAACGCCTACGCCCGTATCAACCGCCTCATCGAGGACGGCGTCATCCGTGGTTTCGGCGCCCGGGTCAACCACGAGCGCGCCGGTCAGGGGACATCCGCGTACATCACCCTGAAGATCGTCCAGAACTCCTGGCGCACCGTGCGCGAGCAGCTCACCGAACTTCCGGGCGCCTCGCACATCGCGCTGGTCGGCGGTGATTTCGACGTGCTGCTCCTGGTGCACACGTCCGACAACAGGGCGCTGCGCGAGCTGGTCCTCACCCGGCTCCAGGCGATTCCCGAGGTGCTCAGCACGCGCACGCTGCTGGTGTTCGAGGAGGAGGACCTGGAGCCGCAGGGGTGACGGCTCTGCGGGGCTCATGACGTGGACGTAGCCGCGGTCGTGAGCCGCAGGGGTGACGGCTCTGCGGTCCTCACGACGTGGACGTAGCCGCGGTCGCGACCATCAGCCACAGCGCCGGAAGCAGCGCGAAGCCGAGCCCTGCGCCGGCGAGAGCCATGCGCGGCGTCCGCACGGACCGGCGGTGCGGCAGCAGCCAGGCGAGGGCGAGCAGGCCGCACGCCCAGTAGAGCACTCCGGCGAAGGCGCCGGTTTCGCCGTGGGACGCGAACCAGCGGCACTCCAGGCCCAGGAAGGGCAGGCCGAGCAGCGAGGCCACGAGAGGCGCCTTCCACCAGGTCGCGTGGTGCGCGGAGGTCCGAATCATGTGCCTCAGCCCATCAGCGGCGGGCGGGCCACGGCATCCGGAGCCGTACTCGATCCCCGCCACGCGCGCGTACTCAGGTGTCTGTGGCGACGAGTGGCCGTCCATGGCGACGAGCAGTGGTCAGCCCGCGTGCCGCCGCTGGCCGTGATCGGCCGGCGTGGCCGCAAGCGGTCGTCAGCCCGCCTGCCGGAGCCCCCCGAAGACCAGCCGCACCACCGTGTCGGCGACCTCGCGCTCGGTGACGCCGCGGCTGTCGGGGCGGTACCACTCCACGATCGAGTTGATCATGCCGAAGACGAGGCGGGTCGCCAGCCGCACCTCCACGTCCGCCCGCACCTCGCCATCGGCGGCGGCGGCCTTCAGCAGCTCGGCCACCTTGTGGTCGAAGTCGCGGCGCCGCATCAGGGCCCAGCGCTCGGTCTCGGTGTTGCCGCGCACCCGCAGCAGCAGCGTCACATAGGGCAGGTCGGTTATGAGCACCTCGACCATGCGCCGCACCACGTACTCGAGGCGGTCGGCGGCGTGCCCCGCGCGCGCGTGCTCCTCGCCGAGGATGGCGAAGAGCCCGTCCAGCGCGCGGCTGACGGCACGGCGCAGCAGCTCCTCCTTGCCCGTGACGTGGTGGTAGATCGACGACTTGGAGATGCCGGCCGCCTTGGACAGATGCTCCATGGAGGTGCCGTCGTAGCCACGCTCGTTGAAGACCTGCACGGCGACGGAGAGCAGCGTCTCGGGCGTGTAGGTGTCGCGCTTGGCGGTGGTCATGGGGTGCTGCCCTCCGGGGTCATGAGGTGCTGCCCTCCGGGGTCATGAGGTGCTGCCCTCACGCTTGTCGGTTGCGTACGCGTGCCGGTACAGCGCGAGGGAGGGCGCGTACCGCCCGGAGGGGTCGCGCAGATGCAGGTCGTCGAGGAGGGCGTAGGCCCAGTTCCGGCCGAGTCTGCGGCTCCATTCGAAGGGGCCGAGCGGGTAGTTCACACCGAGCCGCATCGCGGTGTCGATGTCCTCCTCGGTGGCCACGCCCTTGGCGACGGCGTCGTGCGCGAGGTCGACGATCCGGGCGACCGTGCGGGCGACGATCATGCCGGGGACGTCGCCGATGACGCTGACCTTCTTACCGAGCGCCTGGAAGAGCCCAATGGCTTCGGCGAGGGTCTGGGAGGAGGTGTCCTGGGAGGCGGACAGAGCGATCCGGGTGGCCCGGCGGTAGTCGAGGGCGAGATCGAAGTAGACGACGTCGCGGAACTCCACCGACGTCTGCCCGTCGGCGAGCGCGAGCTGCCCGCCGCCGGGCAGCACCAGGCGGCTGCCGTGGTCCTCGTCGTCCTCGCGCACCTGGATGCCCGCCTCGCGGATCAGCGCGATCAGCTCGGAGGCCGGGCCCAGGTCACCCTCGGCGACGACGTAGGCGGGCGGCTGCCGCTGCTCGGCGGTGTGCGGCTCGTCGCGCTCGGCGGCGCCGTCGCCGCCGGAGTAGTCGTACCAGCCGTGCCCGCTCTTGCGGCCGAGCCGACCGGACTCCACCAGCCGACGCTGGGCGAGCGAGGGCGTGAAGCGGACGTCCTGGAAGAAGGACTGCCACACGGAGTGGGTGACGGACTCGTTGACGTCCTGCCCGATGAGGTCGGTGAGCTCGAAGGCGCCCATCCGGAAGCCGCCGGACTCGCGCAGCACGGCGTCGATGGTGGCCGGATCCGCGCCCTGTGCCTCGTGGACGGCGAAGGCCTCGGCGTAGAAGGGCCGGGCGATGCGGTTGACGATGAAGCCGGGGGTGTCGGCGCAGGCGACGGGCGTCTTGCCCCAGGCGCGTGCCGTCTCGTACGCGCGCGTGGCCGACGTGACGTCGGTGGCGAACCCGGAGACGACCTCCACCAGCGGCAGCAGCGGCGCGGGGTTGAAGAAGTGCAGTCCGACGAAACGGCCCGGATTGGCCAGAGCTCCGCCGATGGCCGTGACGGACAGGGAGGAGGTGTTGGTGGCGAGCAGGCAGTCCTCGCCGACGACGGCCTCCAGCTCGCGCAACAGCTCCTGCTTGACGTCCAGGCGCTCCAGGACGGCCTCGACGACGAGGGCGCAGTCCGCGAGGTCGGCGAGTGACTCGGCGGGTGCCAGCCGGGCCCGGGCCGCGTCGCGGTCGGCGCCGGAGAGGCGGTCCTTCTCGACGAGCCGGTCGAGGCGCGCGCCGATCGCGTCGGCCGCCTCCTGGGCCCGCCCGGGAACGGCGTCGTACAGCCGTACGGGATGGCCGGCGACCAGCGCGACCTGGGCGATGCCCTGGCCCATGGTGCCGGTGCCGACGACGGCCACGGGGCTGCTGAGGTCGAGTGCTGTCATGTGCGCGATCCTCCCGCACGGCGTTATCCACAGATGCGGCGGACCCCCTTGTCCCGACCGATCGTTCGGTTACTCTAACTCTGACCGCCTGTTCCTGCCCATGTTTCTGCCCAGGTCATGAGCTCGACGGAGAGCTCTGGAAACGAGGAGTTGGTCCCGCATGGCCGCCGAACTGACCGCCCACGAGCTGATCGCCAAGCACCGGCCCACCCTTGACCAGGCGCTGGAAGCGATCCGCACGCGCGCGTACTGGTCTCCGCACCCGGAGCACCCCAAGGCCTACGGCGAGAACGACAGCCTGGACGCGGCGGCGGGCAAGGCGGCCTTCGACGCCCTCCTGGGCACCCGCCTCGACCTCGGCCAGGCCGGCACCGACGACTGGGTCGGCGGCGAGAGGTCCCCGTACGGCATCGAGCTGGGCGTCGAGTACCCGCACGCCGACATCGACGTGCTGCTGCCCGCCATGAAGGCCGGTCAGCGTGCGTGGCGGGACGCGGGCGCGGAGATGCGCGCGGTGGTCTGCCTGGAGATCCTCAAGCGGATCAGCGACCGCACGCACGAGTTCGCGCACGCGGTCATGCACACCTCCGGCCAGGCGTTCATGATGGCCTTCCAGGCGGGCGGCCCGCACGCGCAGGACCGCGGCATGGAGGCGGTGGCGTACGCGTACGTCGAGCAGGTCCGCACCCCCGACACCGCGGAGTGGACCAAGCCGCAGGGCAAGCGCGACCCGCTGGCGATGAACAAGCAGTTCACGCCGGTCCCGCGCGGGATCGCCCTGGTCATCGGCTGCAACACCTTCCCGACCTGGAACGGCTACCCCGGCCTGTTCGCCTCCCTCGCCACCGGCAACGCGGTCCTGGTCAAGCCCCACCCGCGCGCGGTGCTGCCGCTCGCGCTCACCGTGCAGGTCGCCCGGCAGGTGCTCGCCGAGGCGGGCTTCGACCCGAACCTGGTCGCGCTGGCCGCCGAGCGTCCCGGCGAGGGCATCGCCAAGACGCTGGCGACCCGCCCCGAGATCCGGATCATCGACTACACGGGCTCGACCGTGTTCGGCGACTGGCTGGAGGCCAACGCCCGTCAGGCGCAGGTCTACACGGAGAAGGCCGGCGTCAACACGGTGATCGTGCACTCCACGGACAACTACAAGGGGATGCTGTCCAACCTGGCCTTCTCGCTGTCCCTGTACAGCGGCCAGATGTGCACCACCCCGCAGAACCTGCTCGTCCCCCGCGACGGGATCCGCACCGAAGAGGGCCCGAAGACCTTCGACGAGGTCGTCGCCGACCTCGCCCGCTCGGTCGACGGCCTCCTCGGCGACGACGCCCGCGCCAACGCGCTGCTCGGCGCCATCGTCAACCCCGATGTGAAGGCCCGCCTGGAGGCCGCGGCCGGGCTGGGCGAGGTCGCCCTCACCTCGCGGGAGATCGCCAACCCGGAGTTCCCGGGCGCGGTGGTCCGTACGCCGGTGATCGTGAAGCTGGACGGCGCCAAGCCGGACGACGAGGCCGCGTACATGAGCGAGTGCTTCGGCCCCGTCTCCTTCGCCGTCGCGATCGACTCGGCGACGGACGCGGTGGAGCTGCTGCGGCGGACGGTGCGGGAGAAGGGCGCGATGACGGTGGGCGCGTACACCACCGACGACGAGGTGGAGGGCGCGATCCAGGAAGTCTGCCTGGAGGAGGCGGCACAGCTGTCCCTCAATCTGACCGGTGGGGTGTACGTGAACCAGACGGCCGCGTTCTCCGACTTCCACGGGTCGGGCGGCAACCCGGCGGCCAACTCGGCGCTGTGCGACGGGGCGTTCGTGGCCAACCGGTTCCGGGTGGTCGAGGTGCGCCGGGAGGCCTAGGCCGCGTCGCGGGGCAGGCGGGACTGCCCGACGCGGCCTAGGACAGGGCCTGCGGCCCGCCCATGCTCCAGTGGTACAGCGTCATCGCGACGCTGGTCGCCAAGTTGTAGCTGGAGACCTGCGGACGCATCGGCAGGGACACCAAATGGTCGGCACGCGCGCGTAGTTCGGCCGACAGGCCGCTGCGTTCCGAGCCGAACGCGAGGACGGCGTCGTCCGGGAGCCCGATCCTCCGGATGTCGCCGCCCTCCGGGTCGAGTGCGAACAGCGGCCCGGCCGGCAGCTCGGCCACCTCCAGCCGCTCCACGGCGGTCGCGAAATGCAGACCCGCCCCGCCGCGCACGACCGTGGGATGCCAGGGGTCGAGCGTGCCGGTGGTCACGACGCCGGTCGCGCCGAAGCCGGCGGCCAGCCGGATCACGGCGCCCGCGTTGCCGAGGTTGCGCGGGTTGTCCAGGACCACGACCGGGGCCGTCCGCGGGGTGTGCGCCAGCGCTTTGAGGTTGGCCTCGCGGGCCGGACGTACCGCGAGGGCGGCCACCGCGGTGGGATGCGGGCGCGGCACGAGGGAGGCGTACGTCGGCTGCGAGACCTCTGTCAGGAGCGCCTCCAGTGTCGCCCGTACGTCGGGGGCCAGTTCCTCGGCGAGGGCGAGCGTGCTGTCCCGGTCGACGGCGACCGCCACCGGCACCTCGGCACCGAAGCGCACGGCGTGCTTGAGGGCGTGGAAGCCGTCGAGCAGCACAGAGGTCTCGGCGAGCCGGTTCCAGATGGTCACGGTCATGCCGGGAAGCCTACGTGGGCCTGCTCGGGGTTCTCGGGGGAGCGCTGCTCGGGCAGTACCGCGGGCTCGTCGCCGCGCCGGACCAGCCGCGAGAGCCCGGCACGCGCGCGTGCCGTCCGGGCGCCGAGGCGGCGCAGGAACGACGTCGGCAGGAAGACCGCGTCCGCCGCGATCATCGCCAGCGAGAAGAACGGCAGTCCGAGGACGACCGCGATCACCGCGTGCTCGGTGATCATGGCCGCGAGCAGGACGTTCTTGACCCGCCGGTTGAACAGGGTGAACGGGAAGGCGACCTGCACGATGACCGTGCCGTAGGTGATGAGCATCACCATCGTGGCGCTGGAGGACAGCAGCTCGGCGAGGGCCGGCCAGGGTGAGAAGTAGTCCAGGTGCAGCGGGTAGTAGACGGCGGTGCCGTCCTGCCAGCGGGTGCCCTGGATCTTGTACCAGCCGGCGGTGGCGTAGATCAGGCAGGCCTCGGCCATGATCACGAGCAGCGCGCCGTTGTGCACGACGTTACCGACGACGTCGAGCAGGATGCGGGGCTGCGCGGTCCGCGCGAAACGGCCCACGAGCCACCACACGCCCAGCGCCGGCCAGACGAGCCACAGGATCGCCGGCACCGTCGGATCGCCGTCGAGGCGGCCCGCGAGGGTCACCGCGACCAGCGCGAACCCGAACAGGCACCACAGGAGCGGGCCGGCCCGGTCCGGCGCGACCCGCTCGCCACGCGCGTGTGCCGCGCCCGAGCGCCGCAGCCGGCGCTCGTCCAGCGACCACACCTGGCCGCAGCGCGTGAACACGAGGTAGATGCACATCAGGTGCAGGACGTTGTCGCCGCCGTCGCCCATGAAGATGGACCGGTTCTGCAGCGAGAGCACACCGATCATGAACAGCACGGACATCGTGCGGGTACGCCAGCCGAGCAGCAGCAGCACACCGGTCAGGAAGGCGAACCCGTAGACGGCCTCGAACCAGAGCCCGTCGCTCGACCAGATCAGGGCGGTGAAGGAGCCGTTCGTCCCGATCAGCTGCTGGGCCAGGTCGAAGTCCCAGGGGGCCTCGGGGCCGTACAGCTCGTGCCGGTGGGGGAACTCGCGCAGCAGGAACAGCAGCCAGGTCGCGGTGAAGCCGATGCGGATCACGGCCGTCTGGTACGGGCCGAGGGCGGACTCGGTGACGCGGGCGATGCCCGACGAGATCGCGAGGGTGAAGCGGTTCACCGGGCGCTCCCCTCGGTGCCGGGCCCACTGTCCCCGCCGGCCGCGCTCGCGGCGGCCGTCGCGCCCCCTGGCGCCTCCCACCCGACCGGCCACCACGGCAGCACGCGGTAGACCGGTTTGTCCGAGACCTTTTCCTCGCTCCACTTCGGCGGGGGCACGTTGGTGGTGCGCGAGCGGAACTGGACCCGCTCCACGACGCCGCCCGCCCCGGCCGCGTCCTCTCGGTCCAGCCGCAGCTGAGCTATGCGCCGCAGATACGTCTCGGACAGCGCGCCCCGCAGCCCCACGGGACGGTTCTCGGCGTCGTGCGTGGCGACGAAGAAGTCCCAGGCCCGGCGCAGCTCGTTCTGCTGGGTGTGGCTGGGCAGCAGATTGCCGTCGATGGCCCGGCCGTCCTGCGCGGAGAGGTCGTACCAGCCGGTCGTGCCGGTGCCGCCGTCGGCCGTGGCGACCTCGGCGCGGACCTGCACCGAGATGTTCTGTTGCAGCGGGTTGGGGGCGAACAGCTTCCAGTTCTGCTCGAACTCCGGATATATCCAGTCGTCGATCGCCTTGCCGTGCTGCTTGGTGACCGTGTTCGGCGGCGCCACGTGCAGGAAGACCATGCCGACATGGACACAGACGGCGATCGCCACGACCGCGACCGCGAGGGCGGCGCCGATCTGGTACTTCAGCGAGAGGGCGGCCACACCGGTGCGGGCTTCCGGGAGCGGCGGGGCGGGCGGCGGCACGACGGCGGACGGGGCGTCCCGCGGCTCCTCCTGCGGCCCGTGCCGGGCGGCCGAGCCTGCGTCGTACGCGTCCATCCTGCCCCGTTCTCTGATTCCGGTTCGGCTGCCCTGAGCACTCGCACGGGAACGGTACTCAGGCCCACCCGCCGGGCACAGCCCCTGGCGGGCCGCCATTGTCCACACCTTAAGGGGGCCCCACCCGGGCCATTCCCTTCTTCTAGAACCTGTTCTACATTGACGCTCCGTCAGATCGCCGTGCGTCGGGACGTGTGGAAGGGCAGGGACCGTGGACTTCACCTTCACCGAGGAACAGCAGGCGGCGGCCGAGGCGGCGCGCGGGGTGTTCGCCGGGGTCGCGCCGGACGCGGTGCCCTCCCCCGCGCTCACGCCGGGCGCCGTGGCCGACGGCTTCAACCGCCCGCTGTGGAGCCGCCTCGCGGAGGCGGACCTGCTCAGCCTGCTGTCGGCGCCGGAGTACGGCGGGGCCGGCCTCGACGCCATCGCCCTGTGCCTGGTGCTGCGCGAGTCGGCGAAGGTACTGGCCCGGGTACCGCTCCTGGAGAGCAGCGCGGCGCTGGCCGCGGTCCAGTCCTACGGCGGCCCCGAGCTGAAGGACGAGCTGCTCGCGCGGGCGGGACGCGGCGAGATCGTGCTCACGGTCGCCGCGCACGGCCGCACCGGCCACGATCCGGCCGAGCTCGCGGTGACCGCCCGGCAGGACGGTCCCGGCTGGGTGCTGGACGGGGTGCAGACCGCGGTTCCCTGGGTGTACGACGCCGATCTCGTGGTCGTGCCGGCCCGTACGGCCGCCGACCGGACCATCCTCGCGCTGGTGGCGCGCGATGCGGAGGGGGTTTCGCTCGCCGAACAGTTCTCGACCAGCGGGGAACGGCTGGGAGAGCTGCGGCTGGAATCGGTGCGGCTCGCAACGTCGTACGTCGTCGACGCCGGGGGCGCCTGGGAGTGGCTGCGGGAGCTGCTCGCCACGGGGACCTGTGCGCTGGCGCTCGGGCTCGGTGAGCGGGTACTGGAGATGACCGCGCAGTACGCGAGCAAACGGGAGCAGTTCGGGCATCCGATCGCCACGTTCCAGGCCGTCGCCGTGCAGTCCGCCGACCGCTACATCGACCTGCGCGCCATGGAGGCCGCGCTGTGGCAGGCCGCCTGGCGGATCACCTCGGGGGCGCCGGGGTCACTGCCGGCCGCCGGGGATGTGGCGGTGGCCAAGATCTGGGCCTCGGAGGGCGTACGCCGGGTCGTGCAGACGGCCCAGCATCTGCACGGGGGCTTCGGCGCCGACGTCGACTATCCGCTGCACCGGTACCACGCCTGGGCCAAGCACCTGGAACTGGCGCTCGGCCCGGCGGCGGCACATGAGGAGGCGCTGGGCGACCTGCTGGCGACACATCCACTGGCCTGACGATCCGGTCGACCGGCAGCGGCGGACGGCTCAGCGGGCCGGCACAGAGGATGACGGCTCAGAGGGACGACGGCACAGAGGACGACGGCTCAGAGAACGAAGCCGGGCCGGCCCTCGTCGTTCACCACGGGGCGTCCGGCCGCGGCCCACACCTGCATGCCGCCGTCGACGTTCACCGCGTCGATGCCCTGCTGGACCAGGTACATCGCGACCTGCGCCGAACGGCCACCGGAGCGGCAGATCACATGGACGCGGCCGTCCTGCGGAGCGGCCTCGGTCAGCTCGCCGTAGCGGGCGACGAACTCGCTGATGGGGATGTGCAGCGCCCTCTCGGCATGGCCCGCCTGCCACTCGTCGTCCTCGCGGACGTCCAGGAGGAAGTCGTCGTCCTTGAGGTCGCTGACCTCGACCGTGGGTACGCCTGATCCGAATTGCATGGCTCCGACGCTACCCGACGCCGCGCGGGCCATCCGGACACCCAGGGGGAGGGGGGCCCAGTCGCGCGGTACGGCGCAATGTCCGGCCCGTGGTCGGGCCGCGCGGTTCCCCTCGCCCTGCACACCCAGGCCCTGCGCCCTAAGGCCGGCCCTCGTCCTCCTGCCCAAGCAGTGCCGCCAGTTCCGTCTCGCGCTGGGCGACCTGGGCCAGGAGCTGGTCGGCGATCTCGTCGAGGAGCCGGTCGGGGTCCTCCGGGGCGAGCCGCAGCATCGCGCCGATCGCGCTCTCCTCCAGCTCCTTCGCGACGAGAGCGAGCAGCTCCTTGCGCTGGGCCAGCCATTCCAGGCGGGCGTAGAGCTCCTCCGCCGGCGTCGGGCCCTGCTCCTCGGCGACGGGGCCCGCGGCCCACTCGTCGGCCAGCTCCCGCAGCAGTGCCTCGTCGCCACGGGCGTAGGCGGCGTTCACGCGGGTGATGAACTCCTCGCGCCGGGCCCGCTCGGCATCTTCCTGCGCCAGGTCGGGGTGAGCCTTGCGGGCCAGGTCCCGGTAGAGCTTGCGGGCCTCGTCGCTGGGGCGCACCCGCTCCGGCGGCCGAACCGGCTGATCCGTGAGCATCGCCGCAGCCTCGGGGAACAGACCGTCGCCGTCCATCCAGCCGTGGAACAGCTCCTCGACGCCGGGCATCGGCATCACCCGGGCACGGGCCTCGTCCGCCTTGCGGAGGTCCTCGGGGTCGCCGGTGCGCGCGGCCGTCGCCTCGGCGATACGGGCGTCCAGCTCGTCGAGGCGGGCGTACATCGGGCCGAGCTTCTGATGGTGCAGCCGGGAGAAGTTCTCCACCTCGACGCGGAAGGTCTCCACCGCGATCTCGTACTCGATCAACGCCTGCTCGGCAGCCCGCACGGCCCGTTCCAGCCGTTCCTCCGGCCTGCCGGCACCGTTCTCGGCCGTCACCTGCGCCTCACCACCCTGCTCGGCTCCACCGGCGGGCATCGCGGCACCGCCCTGCGTCCCCGCACCAGCGGGCTCGGCCTGGGACTGCTCAGCTTCCGGCGTCGTCACCCGACCAGCGTAGGCCACGCCCGACGGGCCCTTCGTCCCCGCGACAACGCTGCGGCGGCCGACCCCTCCACCTGACCCTCTACCTCGTCCTCAGATGTTCGCGCAGTCCGCGGTCACCCACTCCGCCACCAGATCCCGGCCGACGACCAGCAGCGTCCCCTGCCGACAGGCGATCTCGTGCGAGCAGCCCTGGGGATGCGCCAGCACCTCGTCGAGGATCACCTCCCCGCATGCCTGCACATCACAGACGTCCACGGCGCCCGCGCCGCCCACCGCATCCACTCCGGCCACCTGAAATCGGGAGACTCCCGCGTAGCGCACGACCAGGTCCTCGTCGTGCTTCCAGCAGTTGTGCCGGAGGTGGAGCTCGATCCTGTCGTCGCCGATGCGGCGGACCTCGTGCGGCCTCAGGTCCTTCACACAGCGCTTTCCGGAGAAGTCGTAGTGCCCGGGGTCGGTGGCGAACGCTCGCGCCCCGGCCGGCAGCTGCCCCGCAAGTGTGGTCAGCCGGGCCAGATAGGCGGTCGGGTCGATGCCCCCGGCCGCCCCACCGGACCCATCGGACCCACCGGACCCACTGGACCCACCGTTGACGTCGATGTACTTCACCGAGCCCGCCCCACGAGCGGACCGTGACCTCTCACACCCCCACCTCCGCCGCGATCCGCCCCGCCCGCACCGCCGCCACCAGGGCGGCGTGGTCCGCCTCCGTGCGGTCGGCGTAGGTGACGGCGAAGGTGGCGATCGCCTCGTCCAGTGCCTCGTTCTTGCCGCAGTAGCCGGCGATCAGGCGCGGGTCGGCGCTGTGGGAGTGGGCGCGGGCCAGGAGGGCGCCGGTCATACGGGCGTAGTCGTCTATCTGGTCGGCGGCCAGCGCGGCCGGGTCGACGCTGCCCTTGCGGTTGCGGAACTGGCGTACCTGGAAAGGTCGGCCGTCGACCGTCGTCCAGCCCAGCAGGATGTCGCTGACCACCTGCATCCGCTTCTGCCCGAGCACCACGCGCCGCCCTTCGTGCTCCGGCTCCAGCGCCTCGAAGCCGGCTGTCTCCAGGTGCGGGACGAGGGCCGAGGGGCGGGCCTCCTTCACCTGGAGGACCAGGGACTCGCCACGGTGGTCGAGGAGCAGGACGACATACGAGCGGGTGCCGACGCTGCCCGTGCCCACCACACGGAACGCCACATCGTGCACCGAGTGCCGGGCCAGCAGGGGAAGACGGTCCTCGGAGAGAGTCGTGAGGTACCCCTCCAGCGACGCCGCCACCGCCGCGGCCTCCTCGTCCGGGACGCGGCGCAGCACCGGCGGGGCGTCGACGAACCGCCGGCCACCGTCCTCGGTCGGCTCGGTCGACTTCGCCGCGAAGCGACCGCTGGTGTTCCCCCGCGCCTTCTCCGCGACCCGATCCAGCGTGCCGAGCAGGTCGTGGGCGTCGGTGTGGGAGACGAGCTCCTCGTCCGCGATCGCGTTCCACGCGTCCAGCACCGGGAGCTTGGCCAGCAGCCGCATCGTGCGCCGATAGGCACCGGTCGCGTCGTGGGCCGCCTCACGGCACGCTTCTTCGTCCGCCCCGGCCTCCCGGCCGGCGAGCACGAGCGAGGCGGCGAGCCGCTTGAGATCCCACTCCCAAGGGCCGTACAGCGTCTCGTCGAAGTCGTTCAGATCGATCACCAGGCCGCCGCGCGCGTCGCCGTACAGACCGAAGTTCGCCGCGTGCGCGTCGCCGCAGATCTGAGCGCGGATCCGGGTCATGGGGGTGCGGGCGAGGTCGTACGCCATGAGTCCTGCCGAGCCACGCAGGAAGGCGAAGGGCGTCGCCGCCATCCGGCCCACCCTCATCGCCGTGAGGTCGGGGAGCCGGCCGAGGTTGGACTCCTCGACGGCAGCCACGGCGTCGGGGCGGGCGGCGTCGAGGGGGAGGTCCGCGTGGGCCTCGCGCGGGAGCCGCTTGCGCAGCGCCTTGCCCTCCTCCTTGGGCGACCCGCCGCCGGGCCACTCGGCGAAGCCGCCGACCCGGGGCAGCCGACGCGACCCGGACTTCGAGGCCCCGACCGGCGCCTGTGACCCCGACTCCGAGCGGACCTCAGCCACTCCCGCCGAAGCCTCGGCACCCTCCGCACCGGCACCTGCCATTCCGACCGCCTCCCCCGCTCACGCACGAACATCAACTCGTGCCGACGTTACAACCGGTGGCCGAAACTCGTCAGACCCTGTGGACAACTCCGCAGCTGTGGAAAACCCGCACCCGCTCATCGAGAACGCGAGCCACCACCTTCACCGGCCTCCACCACCCTCACCCCCACCGGCCTCCGACCACCCGCCACCCTCGCCCTCCACCACCCGCTGCCGTGACCTGAGGGCCCCCCAACAGGTCACGGCAATCGAGCCAAGGTCGCTGAGGATCACCAGGTGAGCGCGTCGTCCATCGACTGCTGCCAGTAGGTGACCTTGAGCGAGTCGTCGATGTGGACGCCCTCCGCGGGCAGCGACGGGTTGGCGCCCTTGCCGACGCTCTCGTTGCCGGACCGGCCGTGGTAGTAGACGGCCAGGGACTTCTCGGTGCGGCCGTTCGCCCCGCTGCCGTCGGCGGCGGCCAGCACCACGGCGGCGTAACCGGACTCGCCCGGGTCGAGCGTGACGACGGCCTGCGGCTTGGACTCCTCGATGACCGGCGGCACGGACTGTGCCTCGCCGAAGCGGACGGCCGGGTAGGTGTAGAGATGGCAGGGCGCGCTGCCGGTGTTGGTGACCGTGAGCAGCATGTGGTTGAGCGGCCGGTTCAACGGGGCTGCGACGGTCTTGGTGTTGGAGCCCTCGCAGGTGACCGGCTTGGCGGAGGAGGCCGGACGCTTCGTGGCGGTGGTGCCCGCCGTCGGGTCCTGCTCCTGGCCCCCGGACGCGGAGGTCCCGCCCGACATGGACGAGGACGAACTTCCGGCGGACGCCTCGGAGTCGTTCGATCCTGTGGAGGACGACGTTGTCGGGGTGGCGCCGGCCGAGGCGCCTTCGTCGTTGACGCCCGTTCCGTTGTCGCACGCGGTCATCGAGAGCGCGGCGATGACGACTGCCGCGGCGGCGCCGACGAGACGGGTACGGGTGTTTCGGGTGGCGGACATGCTGCGGTGCCCCTTCGCTGTTCGGGTCGGTGTGGTGCTTGGATGGCTGAAGCTTGTGGACTGATCTGTCCCAAGCGCCACGCACAGCGGGCAGTTGGGGACACTGGAACACCGAAATGCGCTCTGACCTGGGGGAATCGACCGCCCCTGGAATGCGCGAACGGGACGCCGGGGGATGGAGGAACGGGTGTCGGGGACGGCTGGGGCCAGGGAGACCGAGGAGTTCGCGGCGTCGCTGCGCGCGCTCAAGGACCGGTCGGGACTCAGCTACGGAGTCCTGGCCAAGCGGCTGCACATGAGCACATCGACGCTGCACCGCTACTGCAACGGCACCGCGGTCCCGAACGAGTACGCGTCCGTCGAGCGCCTCGCCCGGGCCTGCCGGGCAACGCCGCCGGAGCTCATGGAACTGCACCGCCGCTGGATCCTGGCGGACGAGGCACGCAGGCGCAGGGCGGAACAGGCGACGCCGAAGGACGCTCCCCGGAACGCCGCTTCACCAGAACCGACCCCACCCAAGGCCGCACCCACGACCCCGCCCACGGCCGCACCCCCGGCACCGACCCCGGACTCGACGGAACAGCCCCCCACACCCATAACCACACCCCCACCGCAGGACTCCACCGAGCCCTCGCCCCGGCCCCCTACGACGACGCCGTCCGAGCACGGCACCGAGCACGGCGACGACACCCCCACCCCACCGGCCGCCCTCGACGCTCCCCAGGCCCCCACCCCCCATGACCCCACCCCCCACGACCCCACACCACACGCCCCCGCCCCACGCCGACGTCGCCGCACCGCACTGATCGCCTCCGCCGCGGCGGTCGCCGTGCTGGGGGCCGTAGGGCTCGTCGTCAACCCACCGTGGGGCGGCGACGGCGAAGGCGACCCGCGGGACCGCCAGGCAGCCGGCGCGCCCGCGCCCCACGGCGGGACCGGCGCCGGCAAGCCCGCCGCCACCCCGTCCCCGGGCGAACCGGGCGGACGCAAGCGCACACCGTCGGCATCGGCCTCCGCCCCGGCCACCGCTTCCGGCGAGGCACAGGACGGCGCCGAGCGCGAAGGGGCTCCCGAGCGCACCGGCGGCGGTGACGGCAGCGGCGACGCCCCCGTCCCGGTCACCGTCGGAACCCGCCCCTACGTCTACCAGGACCCCTGTAGCCAGCACTTCCTCGTCGACAGCGAGCCCGAACAGGTCGGCCCGCCCGCGAGCGAACAGGACGCCCCGCGCTGGGCTGCCGCGTACGGCGCGGTCTCCTCGGGTGAACAGCAGGTCGCCCTCACCGTGCAGGGCACCGGCGCGGACACCGTCGTCCTCCAGTCACTGCATGTGCGCGTCGTCTCCAAGGGTGCACCGCTCGCCTGGAACGACTACTCGATGGGCGTCGGCTGCGGCGGCAACGTCTCCACCAGGTCGTTCGACGTCGACCTGGACCAGGGCAGCCCGACGGTCACCGTGAAGAACGGCCAGCGCGCCTTCCCGTACAGCGTCAGCGAGTCCGACCCTGAGGTCTTCTACGTCACCGCCCACACCAAGGCGCACGACGTCCGCTGGTATCTCACCCTGGAGTGGTCCAACGGCAGCCGCCGCGGCACCGTCCGTATCGACGACAAGGGCACCCCGTTCCGCACCAGCGCCGACGTCGGCCGCCCCGGCTACGACTATCCGCTCGGCGGTAGTGACTGGATCGAACGCCAGGGCGGCTGACCCGCCCCGGCCCTGATGGTGGCCCCGCCCGTGAGATAGCTCACGGGCGGGCCTTTCATCGGCACCGATCGGCTGCGCGAACCCGCCGCGGCCTCTGTGCGATCCCTCACGGCCTCCCACGGTCCCTCACGGTCCCTTGTGATCGCTCACAGGCGACGACATACGAGAAACGGGCCCCTGCCGGTGACTTCCATCACTGGCAGAGACCCGTTCATCGGTATCTCATGGTGCGCGAGGGGGGAGTTGAACCCCCACGCCCTTGCGGGCACTGGAACCTGAATCCAGCGCGTCTGCCTATTCCGCCACCCGCGCATTGGGTGTGTCTTCCGGCCTCTTGCCCCTTGGGCCCGGCGCCTTCCGACACCCAGAACATTAGCACGCCGTCCAGGGTGGGTTCACATCCCTTATCGCTGGGCAGCCGCCCGTGCGAGCGCCCACCAGCGCAGTCGGTGCGGGCGGGCGGAGGGGGCCGATCGAGGGGGCGTCCGGCGTTCCGTCTCAGCGCAGACCAGTTCACGTATCAACCTCGTACCGGTAGTACTCGTCTCCCCAGGAGCCGGTCGGGGTCCACAGTCAGGTGCGGGACACTGGTCTTCGGCCGCCTCTACGATCCATGGCAAGACTGTGTGCGTGAAGAGTTCGAAGGGGAGCTTCGAAGGGAACTTCGAGGGCGTCGACACCCGTCGACCGGGCCGACAGGGGGAACCAGCCGATCGACCGGCGCGTGGATACGATCAGTAAGCAGTACCAGGTAAGGCAGTGCCCGCCCGGCGGGATGCAGGACGAAGGCAGCGACGGAGGAGGTGCCCCATGGGAGTCCTGAAGAAGTTCGAGCAGCGTCTCGAAGGTCTGGTCAACGGCACCTTCGCCAAGGTGTTCAAGTCCGAGGTCCAGCCCGTGGAGATCGCGGGAGCGCTCCAGCGCGAGTGCGACAACAACGCGACCATCTGGAACCGCGACCGTACGGTCGTCCCCAACGACTTCATCGTGGAGCTGAGCGCGCCGGACCACGAGCGTCTGAGCCCCTACTCCGGCCAGCTCGGCGACGAGCTCGCCGGCATGGTCCGCGACTACGCCAAGCAGCAGCGCTACACCTTCATGGGCCCGATCAAGGTCAACCTGGAGAAGGCCGACGACCTCGACACCGGCCTGTACCGCGTGCGCAGCCGTACGCTCGCCGGCTCCTCCGACCAGCAGGGCCAGGGCCCCGCGCCCGCCGCCCCGGCCGGGCGGCCCGGCGGCGCACAGCGGACCGGCGGCGCCCAGGGCGGCTACGGCTACCCGCCCGTCGCGCCCGCGGGCGCCCCGCCCATGCCGGCCGCGCCGCCTCCCGGCGGCCGACCCGCCGGTTACGGCTACCCGCAGCCCGCGGGCGGCCAGCGTCCCCCCGCCGCACCCGCGGCAGGCGGTCGCACCCGCTACTGGATCGAGATCAACGGCACCCGCCATCAGATCTCCCGCGCGACGCTCGTGCTGGGCCGCAGCACCGAGGCCGACGTGCGGATCGACGACCCCGGCGTCTCCCGCCGGCACTGCGAGATCCGGACCGGAACGCCCTCGACGATCCAGGATCTCGGGTCCACCAACGGCATCGTGGTGGACGGGCAGCACACCACCCGCGCTACGCTCCGCGACGGCTCGCGGATCGTCGTGGGCAGCACCACCATCATTTACCGGCAAGCCGAAGGGTGAAGCGGGGGCAATGTCAGAGCTGACCCTCACGGTCATGCGGCTGGGTTTCCTGGCCGTCCTGTGGCTGTTCGTGATCGTGGCCGTGCAGGTCATCCGCAGCGACCTGTTCGGTACGCGTGTCACCCAGCGCGGGGCGAGGCGGGAGGCCGGCCGGCAGCAGCAGGCCGCCCGGCAGGCGGCGCCTCCGCAGCAGCGCGGCCAGCAGAGCGGCGGCAGGCAGCGCCGTAACGCACCGTCCAAGCTGGTTGTGACCGAGGGCACCCTCTCCGGCACCACCGTCGCGCTCCAGTCCCAGACGATCACCCTGGGCCGGGCGCACGACAGCACGATCGTGCTGGACGACGACTACGCCTCCAGCCGGCATGCCAGGATCTACCCGGACCGCGACGGCCAGTGGATCGTCGAGGACCTGGGCTCCACCAACGGCACGTACCTCGACCGAACGCGGCTGACGACCCCCACACCGATTCCGCTGGGCGCGCCGATCCGCATCGGCAAGACCGTCATCGAGCTGCGGAAGTAGTACGAAAATGAGCGAGCGGAGCGAGCACGCAGTGGCGGACCGGACCACGGGCCCCGGCGCGCTCCCGACCGGAGGGTGGGCACCGTGCGGATGTACCCGGAGCCGACGGGCGAGGTGCGCATGAGTCTGTCACTGCGCTTCGCCGC
The DNA here is from genome assembly GCF_043673425.1 of Streptomyces sp. M41. Taxonomy (NCBI): domain Bacteria; kingdom Bacillati; phylum Actinomycetota; class Actinomycetes; order Kitasatosporales; family Streptomycetaceae; genus Streptomyces; species Streptomyces sp. M41. The sequence continues at coordinate 214,845 of NZ_JBIMKE010000005.1, forward strand.
CGGATCGCACAAAGGCATGATCCGGGAGGGCAACGAGGACTCCGGATACGCCGGACCCCGCCTGCTCGCCATCGCCGACGGCATGGGCGGCGCGGCCGCGGGCGAGGTCGCCTCGTCCGAGGCGATCTCCACCATCGTCGCCCTCGACGACGACATCCCCGGCTCCGACGTCCTGACCTCACTCGGTACGGCCGTCCAGCGCGCCAACGACCAGCTGCGCGCCATGGTCGAGGAGGACCCGCAGCTGGAGGGCATGGGCACCACGCTCACCGCCCTGCTGTGGACCGGGCAGCGGCTCGGCCTCGTGCACGTCGGTGACTCGCGCGCGTATCTGCTGCGCGACGGCGTCCTCACGCAGATCACGCAGGACCACACCTGGGTGCAGCGCCTCGTCGACGAGGGCCGCATCACCGAGGAGGAGGCCACCACCCACCCGCAGCGCTCCCTGCTGATGCGCGCGCTGGGCAGCGGCGACCATGTGGACCCCGATCTGTCCATCCGTGAAGTGCGCGCCGGTGACCGGTACTTGATCTGCTCCGACGGGCTGTCCGGCGTCGTGTCCCACCAGACCCTGGAGGACACCCTCGCCAGCTACCAGGGCCCCCAGGAGACCGTCCAGGAACTCATCCAGCTCGCGCTGCGCGGTGGCGGCCCCGACAACATCACCGTGATCGTCGCGGACGTCCTCGACCTGGACACCGGCGACACCCTCGCCGGACAGCTGTCCGACACCCCCGTCGTGGTCGGCGCCGTCGCCGAGAACCAGCACCAGCTGCACGACAACGGGATCATGCAGACCCCGGCGGGACGTGCCTCCGGGCTCGGCCGGCCGGTGCCCGGACAGGGCGGCGGCGGGGGCGGCGAGTTCGGCCCGCCCGGCTCCGGCGACACCACCGGCTACGTCCCGGCGGGCAGCTTCGGCGAATTCACCGATGACGACTTCGTCAAGCCCGGCAAGGGCCGCAAGTGGCTGAAGAGATCCTTCTACTCGGCCCTCGCGCTCGCCGTCGTCGGCGGCGGCCTCTACGGCGGCTGGCGCTGGACGCAGACGCAGTACTACGTCGGTGCCAACGAGCAGCATGTCGCCCTGTACCGCGGCATCAGCCAGGACCTGGCCTGGGTCTCGCTCTCGAAGGTGGAGAAGGACCACCCCGAGATCGAACTCAAGTACCTGCCGCCCTATCAGCAGAAGCTGGTCAAGGCGACCATCGCCGAGGGCGGCCTCCAGGACGCCCAGGCGAAGATCGACGAGCTCGCCGTGCAGGCCTCCGCCTGCAAGAAGCGGTCGGAACAGCAGGCCGCCGAGAGCGAGAAGAGCTCCCGCACGGGTGAGGGCGTGGCCGGAGGCACCACGGGAACCACCCGTACCTCCCTTACGTCCAAGGCGACATCGACGCCGTCGGCCACCAAGTCCCCGGACCCGTCCACCTCCCCCTCCCCCTCCACCTCCCCGACACCGACTGCGACGCCAAGCCCCGGCCCCACTCTCTCGGAGGAAGAGCAGAAGGTCGTCACGAACTGCGGTACGCAGTAGGCAAGCCGTGAGAGGCCCCGTCACATCCATGAGCGGTACGAATCCAACGCAGAACTCGCCGACGCATCACACGTCCACGATCGGCGCGATCGGTGCGCCCAGCCGGCGCAACACCGAGCTCGCGCTGCTGGTGTTCGCGGTCGTCATCCCGGTCTTCGCCTACGCCAACGTGGGCCTCGCCATCAACGACGAGGTCCCCGCAGGGCTGCTCGGCTACGGCCTCGGCCTCGGCCTGCTGGCCGGCGTCGGCCATCTCGCCGTACGGAAGTTCGCGCCCTACGCGGACCCGCTGCTGCTGCCCCTGGCGACACTGCTCAACGGGCTGGGGCTGGTGGCGATCTGGCGGCTGGACCAGTCGAAGCTGTTGCAGTCGATCGGACAGGCCGGCGACAAGGCGACCAACCAGCTCATCTACACGGCCATGGGCATCGCCCTCTTCATCGCCGTGCTGGTCTTCCTCAAGGATCACCGCACCCTCCAGCGCTACACCTACATCTCCATGGCGGGTGCGCTGATCCTTCTGCTGCTGCCGCTCGTGCCGGGCCTGGGCGCCGAACTCACCTACGGCGCGAAGATCTGGATCCAGGTGGGCAGCTTCACCATCCAGCCCGGTGAGTTCGCCAAGATCGTGCTGGCGGTCTTCTTCGCCGGTTACCTCATGGTCAAGCGCGACGCGCTCGCCCTCGCCAGCCGCCGCTTCATGGGCCTGTACCTGCCCCGCGGCCGCGACCTCGGCCCGATCATCGTCGTCTGGATGATCTCCATCCTCATCCTGGTCTTCGAGACCGACCTCGGTACGTCGCTGCTGTTCTTCGGAATGTTCGTCATCATGCTGTACGTCGCCACCGAGCGGACCAGCTGGATCGTCTTCGGTCTGCTGATGTCCGCGGCCGGCGCGGTCGGCGTGGCGAGCTTCGAACCGCACGTCCAGACCCGAGTCCAGGCATGGCTCGACCCGATGCGCGAGTACACGCTGAGCCGCACCCCGAACGGCGACGGCCTGGTCCACTCCGAGCAGGCCATGCAGGCCCTGTGGGCCTTCGGTTCCGGCGGCACCCTCGGCACCGGCTGGGGCCAGGGCCACTCCGAGCTCATCCGCTTCGCCGCCAACTCCGACTTCATCCTCGCCACATTCGGCGAGGAGCTCGGCCTGGCCGGCATCATGGCGATCCTGCTGATCTACGGCCTGATCGTGGAGCGCGGCGTGCGCACCGCCCTCGCCGCCCGCGACCCCTTCGGCAAGCTCCTCGCCGTCGGCCTCTCCGGCGCCTTCGCCCTCCAGGTCTTCGTCGTCGCCGGCGGCGTCATGGGCCTGATCCCGCTGACCGGTATGACGATGCCGTTCCTCGCGTACGGCGGTTCGTCGGTCATCGCCAACTGGGCGCTCATCGGCGTACTCATCCGCATCAGCGACACCGCTCGCCGTCCGGCGCCCGCCCCCGCGCCCAACCCCGACGCTGAGATGACCCAGGTGGTCCGTCCGTCATGAACAAGCCTCTGCGCCGGATCGCGGTCTTCTGCGGCCTTCTCGTGCTCGCGCTGCTCATCCGTGACAACTGGCTTCAGTACGTCAAGGCCGACACCCTGCGCGAGGACCCCGAGAACCGCCGGGTCCTCATCGCCCGCTACTCCACCCCCCGCGGCGACATCATCGTCGGCGGCGACCCGATCACCGGGCACAAGGAAACGACGACGGGCGACTTCAAGTACAAGCGCACGTACAAGGACGGCGCCATGTGGGCGCCGGTCACCGGCTTCGTCTCGCAGGCGTACGGCGCCAACCAGCTGGAGTCCATCGAGGACGGCATCCTCAGCGGCACCGACGACCGGCTGTTCTTCCGCAACACGCTCGACATGATCACCGGCAAGGAGAAGGTCGGCGGCAACGTCGTCACCACCCTCAACGCCGCCGCGCAGAAGGCCGCGTACAACGGTCTGAAGCGTCAGGGCGGCAAGGGCGCCGTGGCCGCGATCGAGCCGTCGACCGGCAAGATCCTGGCGCTGGCGTCCTTCCCGTCGTACGACCCCTCCACGATCGCCGGTGGCGGCTCCGCCGACGAGGAGGCGTGGAAAAAGCTCGACAAGAAGAACAACCCGGACGACCCGATGCTGAACCGGGCGCTGCGCGAGGTCTACCCGCCCGGCTCTACGTTCAAGGTGGTCACCGCCGCCGCGGCGCTGGAGAACGGTCTGTACACGGAAGCGGACCAGAAGACCAGGACGCCGCTGCCGTGGACCATGCCGGGCACCACGACCGTGCTGAAGAACGAGGGGAACATCCCCTGCAAGAACGCGACGCTGCGGGTCGCCCTCCAGTGGTCCTGCAACACCGTCTTCGGCAAGATCGGCTCCGACCTCGGCAACGACAAGATGCTGGAGGAGGCCGAGAAGTTCGGCTTCGGGGAGGAGCAGTTCACGCCGACCCGTACCAGCGCGTCGGTCTTCTCCGACGACATGAACCCGTCGCAGACCGCGCTGTCCTCCATCGGCCAGTTCAACACCGCCGCGTCCCCGCTCCAGATGGCGATGGTGGCCTCGGCCGTCGCCAACAACGGCACCCTGATGAAGCCGTACATGGTCGACGAGCGCCAGACCCACAACCTCGACGCCATCGAGAAGACCGACCCCGAGGAGATGAGCAAGCCGCTGTCGCCGGCGAACGCGCAGATCCTCCAGTCGATGATGGAGACGGTCGTCGAGGACGGCACCGGCAAGCGGGCGCGGATCGACGGCGCCACGGTGGGCGGCAAGACCGGTACCGCCCAGCACGGTGTGGACAACAGTGAGAACCCTTACGCGTGGTTCATCTCATACGCCAAGGTCGACAACAGCTCACCGGTGGCGGTGGCCGTGGTGGTCGAGGACGAGAACGCCGTCCGCGACGACATCTCCGGCGGCGGCCTCGCGGCTCCCATTGCCAAGAGCGTGATGGAGGCGGTCATCAACAGCAAGAAGTGACCCCGCTCACGTCCCCTTCACATCGGTGCACGTTGCGATACCGGTCCTGTATCGGGTTACGGGCTTGGCCAGGTCACACAAGATGAGCCGGGTACGGTATGCCCGGACGGACCACCGCCACACCCACAAGGGTGACGGCGGGACCGACGGAGAGGGCTGGTAGGTAGCTATGGAAGAGCCGCGTCGCCTCGGCGGCCGGTACGAACTGGGCCAGGTGCTCGGTCGTGGTGGCATGGCGGAGGTTTACCTCGCGCATGACACCCGGCTCGGCCGCACCGTGGCGGTGAAGACGCTGCGCGCGGACCTCGCGCGCGACCCGTCCTTCCAGGCCCGGTTCCGCCGGGAGGCCCAGTCGGCCGCCTCGCTCAACCATCCCGCGATCGTCGCGGTCTACGACACGGGCGAGGACTACATCGACAATGTGTCGATTCCGTACATCGTCATGGAGTACGTAGACGGCTCCACCCTGCGTGAGCTTCTGCACTCCGGCCGCAAGCTGCTGCCGGAGCGCGCCATGGAGATGACCATCGGCATCCTCCAGGGCCTGGAATACGCCCACCGCAGCGGCATCGTCCACCGCGACATCAAGCCGGCGAACGTCATGCTGACGCGCAACGGCCAGGTCAAGGTGATGGACTTCGGCATCGCCCGCGCCATGGGCGACTCCGGAATGACCATGACGCAGACGGCCGCCGTGATCGGCACCGCCCAGTACCTCTCGCCGGAGCAGGCGAAGGGCGAGCAGGTGGACGCCCGCTCGGACCTGTATTCGACGGGCTGTCTGCTCTACGAGCTCCTGACGGTACGGCCCCCCTTCGTCGGCGACTCCCCGGTGGCCGTGGCCTACCAGCACGTCCGCGAGGAGGCCCAGGCCCCGTCGGTCTTCGACCCCGAGATCACGCCCGAGATGGACGCGATCGTACTGAAGGCCCTGACTAAGGACCCCGACTACCGCTACCAGTCGGCCGACGAGATGCGCGCCGACATCGAGGCCTGCCTCGACGGCCAGCCCGTCGCCGCCACGGCCGCGATGGGTTCGGTGGGCTACGGCGGCTACCCCGACGACCAGCCGACCACGGCCCTGCGCGCCACGGACGCCGGCGCCACGTCGATGCTGCCGCCGATGAACCCGGACGACGGCGGCTTCGGCTACGACGACCGCATGGACCGCCGCCGCCAGAAGAAGTCCAACACCTCGACCATCCTGCTGGTCGTCGCCGCGGTACTGGTCCTGGTCGGCGCGGTCCTGATCGGCAAGTGGATCTTCGACGGCAAGAGCGCGAGCAACACCCAGGTGGCCGTGCCGAACCTCATCAGCGAGAACGAGGAAACGGCCAGAGGACTGCTCACCAACAGCGACCTCAAGATGGGCACGGTCAGCAAGAAGGAGTGCGAGAACCAGCCCAAGGGCAAGATCTGCGACCAGGACCCGGCTGCCGGCGTCGAGGTCGACAAGGAGTCCACGGTCAACATCGTGGTCTCGACCGGGGCGCCGAAGGTGTCGGTGCCCAGCGTGATCGGGCTGAAGCTGGCCGAGGCCAAGCGGGAGCTCCAGGACGAGGACTACCAGTTCGAGATCAAGACCAAGAAGCGGGAGACCTCTTCGGACGATCCGGACACCGTCCTCGACCAGGACCCGAAGCGCGGGAAAGAGGTCGAGAAGGGCTCGACGATCACCCTCACCATCGCGGTCGAGGAGGAGAAGTCCACCGTCCCCGACGTCCGCAACCAGACCTGTGACGCCGCCACGGCCCAGATGGAGGACAACGACCTGGTCGGCACCTGCGTCGAGGTCGAGACCCAGGACCCGAACCAGGTCGGCAAGGTCATCGGTACCGACCCGGCGATCGGTTCCTCGGTCGACAAGGGCTCCACGGTGAGCATCCAGATCGGCAAGGCGGCCCAGCAGAAGACCAGGGTGCCCAGCGTCGTCGGTCAGACGGTGGCCCAGGCCAAGCAGACCCTGCAGCAGAACGGCTTCACCAACATCCAGTTCGCCCAGGGCAGCGACCAGGCCGACACCGCCCTCGTCACCGACCAGGACCCGAAGGGCAACCAGGAGGTCGACGATCCCGCGAACACGCAGGTCACGCTGACCACCATCGGCTTCGGCCAGAACGGCGGCAACAACAACGGCGGTAACAACAACGGCGGCATCTTCGGTGGCGTACCGGGGACGAACGCCCGCGCGGAGGACTGACCCGCGACCCGCATGACCGAGCCCCGGCAGCTTGCACAGGCTGCCGGGGCTCGTTCGTTGCTCGGCCGAGGACTGCCTCGGTCAGCCCCGCAGTTCCTGCGGCACCGTGCGCTCCTCGTCCACCTTCTCCACCCGCTCCAGCTCGCCCCACACCACGTACCGGTACCGGCTCGTGTACACCGGGGTGCAGGTTGTCAGGGTGATGTAGTGGCCCGCTTTCGTCTTCCCGGACTCCTTCGGGATCTTGGAGAGCGTCTCGACGTTGTACTTCGAGGTCTCGGGGAGGACGGCGTAGACCTTGTAGACGTACCACTTGTCCTTCGTCTCGAAGACGATCGGGTCGCCCTTCTCGAGCTTGTGGATGTCGTGGAACTTCGCTCCGTGCCCGTCCCGGTGCGCCGCGAGGGAGAAGTTGCCCTTCTTGCCCGAGGTCGGCAGCGTCGCCTTGACCGGGTCGGTGTAATAACCGGCCACCCCGTCGTTGAGGATCTTCGCCGTCGTGCCCTTCTCTACCAGGATCTCGCTGCCGCTCATCGCGGGTACGTGCAGGAACCCGATGCCGTCCGCGGGGTCGAACTCGGCGGGCCGCCCGGAGCCGTCGTCCTGGTGGGCCCAGATGTCACGGACCTTGTCGGCCTGCTTGTCCGCCGCGCGGTCGGCGATGACGTTCGTCCACCACAGGGAGTAGACGACGAACAGGCCCAGCACCAGGCCCGCCGTGATGAGGAGTTCGCCGAAGACGCTGATCGCCATCGCGATCCGGCTCATCCCGCGCCGGCGTGCCGGACGACGCCGTGACGCAGGGGGGGCCGTGTGCTCTTCCGTGCCGTCTGTGGTCGCTGCCACTTATCATCTGCCCTTAACTGACGAGCGCATCCGGCTTGCCCTTGCTGCGCGGCCGTTCCTCGACCATCTTGCCCCAGACGATCATCCGGTACTTGCTGGTGAACTCCGGCGTACACGTGGTGAGGGTGATGTAGCGCCCCGGTTCGGAGAAACCCGCGTCCCGCGGTACCGGATCGAGCACGCTCACATTGCCCGGCGACGTCACCGGCAGAATCGACGCCATCTTGTACACGAAGTACTTGTCCTGCGTCTCCACGACGATCGCGTCGCCCTGCGCGAGCCGGTTGATGTACCGGAACGGTTCACCATGGGTGTTGCGATGTCCGGCCAGCCCGAAGTTGCCGGTCTTGGCATCCGGCATCGCCGTCTTCAGCTTGCCCTCGCCGTAGTGACCGACCATGCCCCGGTCGAGCACCTTCTTGTTGTCGATGCCCTCGGCGATCGGCACGACCACGTCCAGCTTCGGGATGTGCAGCATGGCGAAACCCTGCCCCGGCTCGAAGCTGCCCGGCGCCCGCTTGCCATTCGCCCAGTCGTTCTGGAGGGCGCTCGCCTCCTTGTCCGCCTGCGCATGCGCCCGGACGTTGGTCCACCAGAGCTGGTAGCTCACGAACAGCAGCATCAGCACGCCGGCCGTGATGAACGCCTCACCGATCGCCCTGCTCGCGACGGTCGCCGGGCTGGGCTTGCGCGCCCGCGCCTGCCGACGTGCCTCCACCCGGGAAAGGGGCGCACCGGAACCTTCCGGCCCGGTCTCCGCGGCGTCCGACGCCGGGCGCGAGCCGCCATGACGTCCATGACGCCGTTTGGCGGCCTTTCTGCGGGCCGCACGGCCACCCGTAAGGGTTCCGGAGGCCCCCGTGGCTGAGGAGGCGACAGAAGCCGATATGGACGCGTCGGGTGGCGGGTCCGCTATCCGCAGCGCCACGGTCTCGTCGTCGGCGGGCGGTATGTACGGTTTTGCGTACGGCTCTTGTCGCGCGACCGGGGGCTCCTCGGAGCCGTAGCCATGACCTCCCGCGCCATAGCCTCCGGCGCCGTGGCCCTGAGTGCTCTGCCAGTCCTCGCCGTGCCAGTCCTCGCCCTGCCACTCCCCGTGCGCACCGGTCGCCTCGTACGGCTGCTGCCCGTACGAGGTGCCCTGGTCGCCGGCGCCGCCGTAGGAGTCCGAGAAGGACTCCCCGTACCCGGCACCGGACTCGCGCTCGGGGCGCAGCGCGGTCACGCCGTGGCCCTGCCCACCACCGGGGCGAGCCCCGCCGACCTCGCCACCGCGCCCTGGTCGCCGCACTCCACCAGCCAGTTGGCCAGCATCCGGTGCCCGTGTTCCGTCAGCACCGACTCGGGGTGGAACTGCACGCCCTCGACCGGAAGTTCACGGTGCCGCAGGCCCATGACGATGCCGTCGTGGGTCCGCGCGGTCACCTCCAGCTCGGCCGGCACGGTCTGCGGCTCGGCGGCGAGCGAGTGGTAGCGGGTCGCGGTGAAGGGCGTCGGCAGACCCGCGAAGACGCCCTTGCCCGCGTGCTCGACCAGCGAGGTCTTGCCGTGCAGCAGCTCCGGCGCACGGTCCACGACACCGCCGTACGCCACCTGCATCGACTGCATGCCGAGGCAGACGCCGAAGACGGGCACCCCGGTCGAGGCGCAGTGGCGCACCATCTCGATGCAGACCCCGGCCTCCTCCGGCGTGCCGGGGCCCGGCGACAGCAGGACGCCGTCGAAGCCGTCCTGCGCGTGTGCCGTCGACACCTCGTCGTTGCGCAGGACCTCGCACTCGGCGCCCAGCTGGTAGAGGTACTGGACCAGGTTGAAGACGAAGCTGTCGTAGTTGTCCACGACGAGAATGCGCGCGCTCACTGGTTGTCCACCGTCACATCGTTGAAGGGCAGCAGCGGTTCGGCCCACGGGAAGACGTAGTTGAAGAGGACGTAGACCACGGCCACGACCAGAGCGAGCGAGAGCAGCGCCCTCACCCACGCGTTCCCCGGCAGATGCCGCCAGATCCAGCCGTACATGCCGTCCCTTCCGTCGCACCACGGCACAGACTCACGCCGTACAGCCAACAGACTAACGGCGCAACGCCTCCGGTTTCCCGGCCTCCACAGGCTGTGTGGAGTCCAGGTGGGCCCACACGATCAGCCGGTGACTGTGGCCCCACTCCGGATCACACGTGGTCAGGGTCAGATAGCGGCCCTCACGCGTGTACCCCGACTTACGGGGCACAGCGTCGATCACCTCAATGTCGGTGGGCAGGGTTTTGTAGGGGCCTTTGTCGATCCGATAGGTGAACCAGGTGGTTCCGTCCGTCAGCACCACCGCGTCCCCCCGCCGCAGCTCGGGGAAGTCCTTGAAGGGATCGCCGTACGTACGCCGGTGGCCCGCCACCGAGAAATTGCCCTTCTGTCCGAGCTGCGCGGTGTTCGCGTAATGCCCGAGCCCTTTCTTCAGCGTCTTGGTGGCGGTGCCTTCGAGGACCGGCTTGTTCCACGTGAAACCAAGACGCGGGATGTGCATGATCGCGAAAGGCTTGTCCCCGACATACGGGGCGGGCTTGGGCGGGCCGGGCGCGGCGCCCGTCGGACGCATGGTCTCCTGCGCCCACTGCTCCTGTAACCGGTCGATCTGGTCGTCCATGACGTTGTCGGCCTTCACGCCGGTCCAGAACAACACATAGGCCACGAAGAGGACGATCACCGTCCCGGCGGTGATGCACAGTTCGCTGACGGTCCTGATGACGACACGCACCGGCAGCTCCAGAGGCTCACTCCACGGGCTTGGCGTACTGCAGATCCACTGTGCCCGAGTAACCCGGCAGAGTCACCGTCCCGTCCTCGGTGACTTTCCACCCCAGACCGTAGACATTGACGTACACCATGTAGTTCTGGATCGACGGCGAAGCCGCGAGCGCCTTCTGCAACTTCTCCGGATCACCGACGGCCGTGATCTTGTACGGCGGTGAATACACCCGGCCCTGGAGAATAAGCGTGTTGCCCACGCAGCGCACGGCGCTGGTGGAGATCAGCCTCTGGTCCATGACCTTGATGCCCTTGGCCCCGCCCAGCCACAGCGCGTTGACCACGGCCTGGAGATCCTGCTGGTGGATGACCAGGTAGTCGGGCTGCGGCTCGGGATACCCGGGCAGCTTGGCCGTGGCGTCCGGCGGCGCGTCGTTGAGTGTGACGGTCACCGCCTCGCCGGTCACCTTCTGCGTGCCGGCCTTCTTCTCCAGCGCGGCCAGCTTGTCGTCCTCGGCCTTGGTGCTGCCGTCGTCCCGCTCCGCCAGCGCCTCGACGTCGTCACGCAGCGCCCCATTGGTCTCATCGAGCTCACCGTTCTCACGGCTGCGCTCCTGAATCAGGTCCGAAAGCTTCAGCAGCGAGGCGTCCGTACGGATATCGGTGCCCTTGGCCGTGTTGAAACTGGTGAAGAAGATGAGCCCCGCGAGAGCGAAGACGGCCGCGGTCAGCACCCGCACCGGACGAAACCGGCCGCGGGGGCTGGATCCTGTCCCGGGGGAGTCGGCAGAATTGCTCAACGTACCCTTATCTCCTTCAGCGCCACGGAAGCACTACGCTAACGGACGCCCGGGGGAGCAAAGAGTCCCCTTGTACGCTGCCCCGAGCCAGCCACAGTTCCCTGCGCGGCCACGCAGCGCATCGACAGGAGAGACCCTCGTGCCGAAGTCACGTATCCGCAAGAAGGCCGATTACACGCCGCCGCCGTCGAAGCAGACGACCGCCATCAAGCTGAACAGCCGCTCCTGGGTCGCACCCGTGATGCTGGCCATGTTCGTCATCGGCCTGGCCTGGATCGTCGTCTTCTATGTGACCGACGGCTCGCTGCCCATCGACGCGCTGGGCAACTGGAACATCGTCGTGGGCTTCGGCTTCATCGCCGCCGGATTCGGCGTCTCCACACAGTGGAAGTAACGCCGAAGCGATGGCGAGCGGCGGATCGAGGGGCGGCGACTTCCTGGTGAACATAGCTCTGCCCAGGGCTATCCGCTGAGTTATCCACAGCCGTTTTCCACAGTGTTGAAAAAGAACGACGATCTGTGGATAACCTCTCGGACGTTGACGCCGGTGTGACGGAACTATCGGTCGACACCGCGTCCCGAAAACTTGTTCGCCCCCTGCCTGACCTGCGGAAACACAGGTCAGTGACAGGGGGCACAGTTGTTCCCTGGCAAGGTGCACACGATCCGCCACCCGCTGTGGACAACCGGGTACGTCAGGTGAGCTGAGCCGTCCTGAGCAGGGTCAGGAGCACCACCACGGCCAGCACGAGCGCGCTGGTGCCGTACTGCACCAGGGCCCGGTTCTTACGCGGGGCGTGGACCATCGCATAGCCCGTGATGACACCGGCCACCAGGCCCCCGATGTGCGCCTGCCAGGAGATGTTGAAGCCCGGGGCGAAGGTGAAGACCAAGTTGATCGCCAGCAGGGCGATGATCGGCCGCATGTCGTAGTCGAGCCGCCGCATCAGGACGGCCGTGGCGCCGAAGAGGCCGAAGACAGCTCCGGAGGCGCCGAGCGTGGCCGTGTCCGGCGCGGCCAGCAGATAGGCGAGGGCACTGCCCGCCAGTCCGGAGACGAAGTAGACGGTGAGGTAACGGGCACGGCCGAGGGCTGCTTCGAGGGGCCCGCCGAGCCACCACAGACTGAGCATGTTGAAGCCGAGGTGCCAGGGCGCCTCGTGCGTGAACATCGAGCTGACCAGGCGGTACCACTCGCCTCCCGCGACGCCCTCGACGGGCGTGAAGGGCGCCGGCGGCCATGCGCCACGGAGTACCAGATCGTTGAGCAGGGTTTCCGATCCCGCCACCACGGCGAGGAACACCGCCACGTTGATCCCGATGAGGATCTTGGTGACCAGGCGGGGGTCGGCGGCGATGGTGCCGCCGGCCAGGGTGCGGGGCTGGGAGGCCGTCGGGGCGTGCCCGGTGCCGGAACCACTGCGGACGCAGTTGGGGCACTGGAAGCCGACGGACGCGCTGACCATGCATTCAGGGCAGATCGGGCGCTCGCAGCGGGTGCAGCGGACACCGGTCTCGCGGTCCGGGTGGCGGTAGCAGACGGGCACGCTCTGGGCGTCCTGTGAGCTGCCTGCCGGCTGGTCCATGAGGTCCCCTCGGTCGTCGTACGCGATGCATGTCCTCAATGCACCGCCCCGCTCATCCTTACGGACGAGCGGGGCGTTTGGTTCCCTGCGGGAGGTGCCGGACTCAGCCTTCGCGGGTCTCGACGACGACCGACTCGATGACGACGTCCTTGAGCGGACGGTCGGTGCGCGGGTTGGTCTGGGTGGTGGCGATGCCGTCGATGACCTTCTGGCTCGCCGCGTCGGTGACCTCACCGAAGATGGTGTGCTTGCGGTTCAGCCAGGTCGTCGGGGAGACCGTGATGAAGAACTGCGAGCCATTGGTGCCCGGGCCGGCGTTGGCCATGGCCAGCAGGTACGGCTTGTCGAAGGAGAGGTCCGGGTGGAACTCGTCCTCGAACTGGTAGCCGGGACCACCGGTGCCGTTGCCCAGCGGGTCACCGCCCTGGATCATGAAGCCGCTGATGACCCGGTGGAAGACCGTGCCGTCGTAGAGCTTGGCCGTGGACTTCTCTCCGGTGGCGGGGTTCGTCCACTCACGCTCGCCCTGGGCGAGCTCGACGAAGTTCTTGACCGTGATCGGCGCGTGGTTCGGGAGGAGCCGGACCTGGATGTCGCCGTGATTGGTCTTCAGGGTGGCGTAAAGCTGCTCAGCCACGATCTGCCTTCCGTTGTCTTCCTGTGACCCCCTGATCCTCGCATGGAAGGCGGCCCGCGTCGCCCGGCACTCGTTCACCGCCCGGCAACCCGGCAGATCGTTTACGGAAAACCGGTCGAGTAGTCCCGCGACGGGAGCGCGACACGGCGAACCGTGGCATTGTCGACGGCAAGCCCGCGTTGCCCCGCATTGATCCGTTATCGCACTCACTCACAGTTTCATCGGCACCCAAATGCCCGCCCACACATGCCGCGGGGCGTTCCGGCAGGCATGATCCGTAAAAGGGTGGAAAGTCGAATTACCGTACGCCACCGAGGAGGAGGAAACCCGTGACCCGCATCGACAGCGTGCGCGCCGCGACCGGCTCGGCGAAGGACAGCGTGCTGCACGCCGCGGAAGTGGTGGCGCCGTACGCCGACACCGCCAAGGACAGGGCCGCGCACTATGCGCAGGAGGCACGCGTACGGCTCGCGCCAGTGGTGACACAGGCCACCGAGCAGGCCCGTGCACAGGCGCGTATGCAGTACGGCACCCATGTCGCACCGCGTCTGGAGCAGGCCCGTGCGCATGTGCCGCCGAAGGTCGACCAAGCCGCTCATGAGGCCGCCGTCCGCACCCGCAAGGCTGCCCGGCAGGCCGCCGTCTACTCCCGGCCGAAGATCGAGCAGGCGGTTGCCGCGGCCGGGCCCGTCAGGGACGAGGCCACCGCGCGCGGTGCCGCCGCGCTGGCCGCGCTGCGCGGTCAGGTCTCGCCGAAGGAGGTCCAGAAGCTGGTTCGCAAGCATCAGCGGCGCGCGAAGGCGGGCCGTGTGGTGAAGGGGCTGGCGGTGTTCGGCGTTCTCGCGGGCGCTGTTTTCGCTGCCTGGAAGTGGTGGGACAAGCAAGCCAACCCGGACTGGCTGGTCGAGCCGCCCGCCGCGACCGAAGTTCCGGAGTCGACCCGGCTCGCTTCGGTGGACGGCAGTGGGAAGTCCGCCCTGGATCCCGAGGTCCAGGCGAAGGAGGCCGAGGAGGAAGCGGCCCGGCGCGACGAGGGCCAGTGATGTGAGATCTGTGCCCATCGGCACAGCGAAGTGTGCGGTGGGGCGGGAGACTTGAGGGTCTCCTGCCCCACCGCGATGTTTCACGTGGAACATCGGTCGCGTTCCCCCGCGGGGCTGGCTGCGCTCAGGCGGCGTCGGGGTCGGTCGTGTCCGGCGCGGGGGCGGGATCCCGGGTGCGTGGGCGCGAGGGCAGGGGGGCCGGTGGCGGCAGGGCCGGCGACGCCTGCCGTCCACGCCGCCGAGGCCGTTCCGGTGTTGCCGTGGGAGGTGCGACGGGCGCGGCGGGCGCGACGAGGGCGCGTATCCGGTCGGTGAAGTCGGGGTCGGGCAGGGGGAGGTCCAGGTCGTCGTCGACATAGGCGACGGCGGCGGGGACATAGTGCAGGACGGCGTTGACGGGCTCGGGGACCGGTGAGCTGTCGGGCTTCAGGGCGCGCAGGACGCGCAGGGTGGTACTGATCTCGTCCTCGGTACCGGAGGCCGGGTCGCAGACGCGGATGGTGGTGCCGACCAGGACGGTGCCCTCACCTCCCGGGCCGGGGTTGCTGGGGTGCCCGTCGGCTGGGCGGACGCTGCGGGTGTAGCGGGCGTGCTGGGTCTGCCACCAGTCGGCCACGCCGTGCTCACCGAGGGACCGGTGGTGGAGATAGAGGCAGTAGCTGGCGGCGGCGTCTCCGGCACCGGCGGCGTACTGCCACCAGAAGCGGGCCGACTCCTCCCGTGAGCAGAGCTGGAGCATGCAGCCGAGGACGCGGGCACCGGGAGGCGAGGGCAGGGCTCGACTTAGGAATTCCTCGAGGTCGGTGAGGGCGTCGGCGTGGGTGATGACCGTCTCGCAGAGCGTCTGAAGGTCGTCGGCGGCTGAGCGCTCGTCGTGGGGCGGGAGGGCCGGGATGCGGCCAGGCAGGACGGGCGGTGCCTGCAGGCGGGGAGCGCGTGTGGGGTTCGGGCGGGGGGCGCCCGAGAGGGAGGCCGCGCGCAGGGACAGTCGTACTACGGCGGCGTCTATGGCTGCCTGGGGGTAGGGCCGGCGGTGGAGGCGAGCCCGGGCGAGCAGGTCGTCAATCGGCGATGTCATCAGCTTGTCCTTCCTCGGCGTGCCCGCGGGAGTCGTCCCCGTCCCTGCCCGAGTCGGTGAGGTTCTCCCTGACGCCGTAGGCGTGTTGGAGGCGACGCTTGGCGTGGCGGATGGTGGAGCGCACGCCGGCCGGGGTGATGCCGAGGGCCGCCGCTATCTCGACCGCGCTGTAGTCGAGCCCGAAGTGCAGCAGGGCGACGTCCATCTGACGCGGTGGCAGTTGGCCGATCTCCGCGTAGAGGTTGAGGCTCTCCTCGAGTTGGCTGATGGGGTCCACGGCGTGGCCCAGCGCCACGGTCTCGAAAGCCTCGCCCATGAGCGCCGGGCGACGGTCACGGGTCCGGGAGTGGTCGATGGTGCTGTTCTTGAGGACGCGCCAGGCGTACGCGGCGGGGTTCTCCTTGGACAGCACGGTGCTCCATGCCTTCAGCAGCTGCTCGAAGGCCGCGTCGACCGCTTCCTCGGCGTCATGCCAGTTGCCCAGCCGGGACTTGGCCCAGCTGACGTACAGCGGCCTGTACATCTGGTGGAAGGCCTCGAAGTCCGGCGGCAGTTTCTTCATGCGCGGTGCGCGGGATGCCGGGCTCGGCAGGTCCTGTGTCATGCCTGCCCCTCCTGGTGCACGCCCTTGGGGCCTTCGGAGAGGTCGCGCCGCATCTCACTGATCCCCGCACGTACGCCGGCCGCGGCCAGTCGGCGCAGCAGGACGACCGTGTCGCGGCCGAACACCCGTAGGGCGAGCGCCGCCAGGATCACCTCACCGGCAATGTCCATGGTCACTGTGCTGGTGTGCCTTCCTGATGTCAGGCGAGGCCTCTCAGCACCCCCGGTGGCCTCGGGACGGCGTGTGTTTACGCCCTCCGCCCACGATGACGTTTGCAACGGGCCGTGTGTGCAACTCCCGCACAGACTTTCTTAACGGAGCGCATCCCTCTGATTACCCGATTGCGTTCACGCCAGCTCACACAAGGACTCCGGGTCGGCGCACGCCACCCGGGCGCCACGTCAGCCACCTGCGCAAGCCCCTCACAGGCTTCACATAACCCACGCGTTTGCGCAAACAACTGCAACGACCTGCAACGCCCTCGCCGCCCGCCGCGTGACACACGTCACGCGCCCCTGGCCGCCCAGCCACCAGGGCATACGAAAACCGGCCAGAGGCCACGAGGGCATCTGACCGGTCCGAGGTGTGGAGCCTAGGGGAGTCGAACCCCTGACATCTGCCATGCAAAGACAGCGCTCTACCAACTGAGCTAAGGCCCCGGAAGAGGAACGTCCGGCCGGAAGAACCACACTCCGGCGGGCGCCGCAGACCAGAGTACCGGGTCGCCCCCCGTATCTCGCAAAAAGATTGGGGCTCCCGATGAACGACCACTCTCCGTAAGATGCTCGGCGTGGTTCGCTACAGCGAACCGCGGTTCAGGGGAAGCGATGGGGAGACGCAATGGACGCCGCACAGCAGGAAGCCACCGCAAGAGCGCGGGAACTGCAGCGGAACTGGTACGGGGAGCCACTGGGGGCGCTCTTCCGTAAGCTCATCGACGATCTTGGTCTCAACCAGGCTCGTCTCGCGGGGGTACTGGGACTGTCGGCACCGATGCTGTCGCAGCTGATGAGCGGGCAGCGGGCGAAGATCGGCAATCCAGCCGTGGTGCAGCGGGTGCAGCTGCTTCAGGACCTGGCGGGTCAGGTCGCCGACGGCAGCGTGAGCGCGGCCGAGGCCACCGAGCGCATGGAGGAGATCAAGAAGTCGCAGGGGGGTTCGGTGCTCAGCAACACCACGCAGACGACGAACAGTTCGGGGGCGCCCACGGTCAAGCGGGTGGTCCGTGAGATCCAGTCGCTGCTGCGCTCGGTCGCCGCCGCGGGAGACATCCTCGAAGCCGCGGACAGTCTCGCCCCCAGCCACCCGGAACTGGCAGAGTTCCTCCGGGTGTACGGCGCCGGACGCACCTCCGACGCCGTCGCGCACTACCAGTCCCACCAGAGCTGACCGCAGGGCCCGGACCGAGGACCCAGGACGGATAAGGCGGGCCACCGAGGCCGACATACGGGCGGACGCGGACGTCGACGTACGGGGGCGTCGGCACACGGGGGCTCCCGGCACACGGGGCGTCGGCACGGGGGCGTCGGCCGACCGGGGGAGCCGGTCCGGGAGGCCCGCACGAGGCCCGGGGAGGCCGCACGGGGCCCGGGGAGGCCGCACGGGGGAGGTCGGCCCGGAAGGCAGCGCCCGGAGGCCGCACGGGGAAGCACCCGGCGACGGCAGAGGGAAGCGACGAGGGGGAGTCGTTTCACTCGCCGAGGGGGAGGCAAGGGGGTAACCAGAGGGGGAGGAGCGACGCGCAGCCATGGGTGAGGTCTTCGCCGCCCGCTACGAACTGGTCGACCCGATCGGACGAGGAGGCGTCGGCGCGGTCTGGCGCGCCTGGGACCACCGCCGCCGTCGGTATGTGGCCGCCAAGGTGCTTCAGCAGAGCGACGCGCACTCGCTGCTGCGGTTCGTCCGTGAACAGGCCCTGCGGATCGACCACCCCCATGTGCTCGCGCCCGCCAGCTGGGCCGCCGACGACGACAAGGTCCTGTTCACCATGGACCTCGTGGCCGGCGGCTCCCTGGTCCATCTGGTGGGGGACTACGGTCCCCTGCCGCCCTCGTTCGTCTGCACGCTCCTGGACCAACTCCTGGCCGGACTCGCCGCCGTCCATGCCGAGGGCGTCGTCCACCGGGACATCAAGCCCGCCAACGTGCTCCTCGAGGCCACCGGCACCGCACGTCCGCGCCTCAGGCTGTCCGACTTCGGCATCGCGATGCGGCTGGGCGAACCCCGCCTGACCGAGACCAACCTCGTGGTGGGAACACCCGGCTACCTGGCGCCCGAGCAACTGATGGGCGCGGAACCGGACTTCCCCGCCGACCTGTTCGCCGTAGGACTGGTCGCGTTGTATCTGCTGGAGGGTGCCAAGCCGGACGCCAAGGCGCTCGTCCAGTACTTCACCGAGCACGGAACTCCCGGTGCTCCCAAGGGCATTCCCGACCCGATGTGGCAGGTCGTGGCCTCGCTGCTCCAGCCGGACCCGCACGCGCGCTTCCGTACGGCCACGGGTGCGCGCAAGGCCCTGGCCGCTGCCGCGGAGCTCCTGCCGGAGCCCGGACCCGACGACGAGCTGATCGAGATCTTCGACCAACTCGGCCCACTGCCCAAGGGGTTCAGGCCTGAGGGGCCGCTCAAACCGGCACCGGGGGTCGGGGTGGGAACGGGCTCCACCACGGTGGGCGCAGACTCCGTCTGGCCCGGGACCGGGTCCGTATCGAGGGATGCGGGCCCCACACCGGTCGGCCCGGGCGCCGGCCTCGGGAGCAGCACCGACCCCGTCCGCGGCTCCCGCTCCGACGGCTCCGGACACAGCTCCGGATCCACCCCGAGCGACCCGCGCCAGAACATGGCCGCCGCCCGCGACGAGCCCACCCCTTCACGCGCCGACGACGCCGAGCCCTTCACCATGTCGGACACCGGCAGCTTCCATCTGCCGCCGCCTCGGTCCACCGGCTCCTCCCCCCTGCCCACCGGCTCCTCACCTCAGGCGCACACGCCCCCGCCACCGCAGCGGCAGCCGAGCCAGGCCCATGGGGAGGCATACGCACAGCCGCAGCCCCAGGCCCGCCAGGCCGGACAGCAGCAGAACTCCGCCCACACCTCCTCCCCCTACGACACGACGCACGCCCTGTCCCCCCAGCGCCCGGCCCCGCACTACCCGCCTCAGCCCCCGACACCGACGCCCATGGCTGCACCGCCGGCGACGGCGACGTCCGCCCCGCATCACCGCGACGATGCCTCGACCGCTTCGTACACCGCTCAGAGCCCGCAGGTTCCACATCCGGCGCCACCGATTGCCGAGCCACGCCCCCGCGGCGGCCACCGCGGACACCGAGCCCCCCGCCGCGCGGCCCACGGTGTCTCCCGCCGCCCCGGCCCTCCCGCCAAGGTGGCGGTCCCCCTCCTGCTGCTGGCCCTGGCCTGCTACGCCGTGGGGTTCTGGGCACTGGCCCACATCTGAGCTCGCCGAACAACAGCCCCGGCCTACTCAAGCCCCGCTCTCCGTCGAGCCACGACCACCCACACACCCAGCACCACCAGCACCACCGTCCCCGCCCCGATCCCGCTCACCGCGAGGACGGTCATCGCGGTGTCACCGTCGCCGTCACCGTCACCGCCCGCACCCCCGATCCCACCCACAACAGCAGCAGCATCCTCACCCGACGCCACCTCGAAGACCCTTGAGGGCTTCGACTCACCCGCATAACCTGGCCCCGCCTGCGCTTCACCCCCCACCCGGATGCGCAGCTTCACCTCGAACGGCCCGTCGCCGTACTTCTCGGCAACGTCCGCGGCGAGGTGCACCACGAGGTAGTAGGAACCGGCGAACCGCACGCTCTTGTGCCGGGAGGGGATGGCGTACCGGTTCTCGTACGCGACCGGCGGCAAGGGGTCGAGTGCGGCGGCCGTCGGCCCGCCGTCGTAGGAGGCACTCGCGTCGTCGACGAGGTCGCGCACGGGGTTGTAGAGGGACAGGTCGAGCGCCCCGGACGTGTAACCCTTCTCCCCGCTCGCACTGCCCAGTTCGGCGGTGGCGTACAGCTGCCGTCCCCAGCCGAGAGGCACCTTGTAGAAGAGCGTGCGGCCCGGCTCGATGGCAGCGCTCCAGACGCCCTGGCCCACGGATGCCGCCGAGGCGAAGCCCGCACCGCCCGTACGGCGTACGCCGTCGCCGGCGAGGGGAGCCGGGGAGGCGGAGTTCCAGGGCGCGGGGCCGCTGGTGGCGCCGGCCTGTTCCAGGGGCGGCTCCGAGGCGGTGAAGAGTTCGAGGTCCCAGGCGTCCGGCGCGGCGGCGGACGGGCCGACGCGCTCGACGATCACGTAGTAGGTGCCCGCGCCCTTGCAGCGGGGCCCATGGGCGGAGTGCTCGCGCGCACCCCAGGCCGCGATCGGCCGTGGGCTGCGGACGGTGCCGAAGGTCTCGGTGTCGAACGAGCAGGAACGGCCGTCGGGGCCCTCCACGGACACCTTGATTCCGTCACTGGCCTTGACGGTGCTGCTGGAGGCCGGGATCGCCGTCACGGAGACATACGCGTCCGATGCGGCGTCCAGGCCGAGGCTGTAAGCCACCCTCGCGCCGCCGCCGGGAAGAGAGCTCGTGTAGGTCGCGCCGAGTTCCAGGGACGCGGCGCTCGTGGTGCTGGCCCCGCCCGGGACGGACCGAGCGTCCGGCGCGGGGGCGTAGGGGGGCACGGTCTCCGCGGCGAGCGCGGCCGGGGCCGCGAGGACAGCCGTCGTACACAGCAGCAGGGCCCCGGCGACGCTCCCCCGCACGCGGGCGCGGGCGCCCCCACGCCGGTGTGCGCCCCCACACGCACATATGGAGCGAAACCCGCACCGCGCTACCCGCCAGCGGCGTCCCGACCCCGTGCGCCGCCACCCCATCACGCCAGCCAGCCCCTTCTCACCTCACGGCACCGGACTTCTCAAGGCACCGCCCCTGGTTCCGTCACCGCCACCGGTTCCGTCACGCCACGAGCCCATGCACCCCACGGCCGTCGCCCATCCTGCCCAGCGCAGCCGCCCGTCACCCCCACAATCCGTACGACCGTCCGAAACGCCCGGCTCTACGGCCTCTGGCACGCACCCGCAACTCGACGAGGCCACGTCGCCGCCCACCCCGGCCCCTGACGGCCCGGCCCCCAAACGCACAAAACCCCGACCGCAACGCGGTCGGGGTCTGCTTCAGTTTCCGATGTGATGGCTCACGAACCCGTGGGCACGGAGTCAGTCGCCTCCGTCCACAGATCCTGCTCGGCGCGATCCGCCTGGATCTGGCGGTACACGAGGAGCCCGCCGATGGCGGCCAGTGCGACCAGGAGAAGCTTCTTCACCGCGCGACCTCGTCTTTCCTTGACGTAGGGGACCTCTGGCGCCCGACTATACACACCGACCGATATCGATCGGTGACCTGCGTCGAGGCTCAACTGCCGTCCGGAACAGCGCAGTAGAAGCGGACTCCACCGCTCCGATCGGAGGGTGATCACACCCCGACAGACGGTGACTTTGCTCCGCTTCCTCCCGCCTGCCGCACCTTGCTCGACTTTTCAGGCGCCTTGCACCCATCCGAGTGCTGTTCATCTGAAGATCGACGCGCCACGGGCGTCGGTACATGATTTCTCGGCCCCCATACACATCATGAGGAAAGTACGCAAATCGCCCAACCCGAAAGTGAGGGGCCATGGCCCGGAACAAGGTCATGAACCTGTGGACCACCATCGTCACCGCCTTCCTGGCGCTGTTCACGGCGCTCGGATTCGTCACCACGACCTCCGCCGCCGCTGTACCGCACACCGAGACGACCCGCAAGAGCGGCAGCGACGACAGCGACCGCAACACGCAGGTGACGGTTCCGGCGATGCCTCAGTGGGCCTGGTCCTACGCCAGATCGCTGCCCCCCACGATGAAGCAGCGCATCCGCGCCGAGGCGCACGGAAAGACCCCCGGCTGCCGGCACCGCCCGATCACGGACGAGGAAGCGGCCACCACGGCGGCCTCGGAGTCCGGAGAATGCGTCTCCGCCGCCTCCGCCGCCGCCCCGGGCCAGCCGCTCGTGCCGCACCAGCGCTGAACCCACGGCTCCACACCGAGCCGTACCCGTTACTCCTCTCTGTTCCGCCGTTTATCCAGATCGCACCGTCGCAGCGAGCTTGCGTACAGGCACCGCTCCCGAAGACGGCCGCACGGCGAACCTCATCCCTCTCCGACGATGTGCCGGAGATAGGCCCAAGGGTCGTTGAGATAACGCCGCCAGTGGTCGACCAGTTCAAGGTCCCGCCAGTCAGCGGGACGCATCCCGTGGTCACCCACCTCGATGATCTCGGCGCCCGGTAGCGCCGTGAGCACAGGTGAGTGCGTGGCGCAGATGATCTGCGCACCGGACCGCCCCAGTTCGTGCAGCACCCCGACCAGTTGTAGGCAGGAAGCGAAGGACAACGCGGCCTCGGGCTCGTCAAGGACGTACAGCCCAGGCTCCTGGAACCGCTCGCGGAAGGCCATCAGAAAGCCCTCGCCGTGGCTCATCTCGTCCACGGCCCCGGACAGCCTTCCCGTCTGCTGCTCCCGGCCCAGCGCGTCCAGCGCGGTCTCCGCCCGCAGGAAGAACCCTCTGCGGCGCGTACGAGGACCGCGCAGCATGCGGCGGCCGGCCACCGTGGCCTCGAAACGTATCCGTCCGCCGAGCGCCGAAGGCTCGCGCGGGCCGGCGTATCGGTAGCCCGCGGACCCGCCCCAGGAGTCCAGCCCGAACCCTTCCGCCAACGCCTCGACCAGCGTCGACTTGCCCGAGCCGTTCTCCCCCACCAGGAAGGTGACCGGCGCGCTGAACTTCAGGCCGTCCTCCAGCAGCTGCCGCACACACGGCACCGACCAGGGCCACGAGCTGCCCTCCTCCAGCTCGCCCTCGGTGACATGCGCGTACGCCCTTTCGACGATCATGCCGTCAGGCTCTCATCCGGCACTGACAATCAGGCTCGGCGCCCGCCCGGCCCGTCACCGGCATGCCCCGGTGACGCCGAAGGCCCCCCGACCACATCGGCCGGAGGGCCTTCTCCCAGGCATGTCCCGTGAACGTCAGCCGGTCGGCCTGGTCAGGGCAGCGATCTCGCTGTACGGCGAGTAGTTCCCGTCCGAGTCATAGCTGCGGGCCCGGTACTGGTAGGTCTTGCCGTCGGCGGGCAGCGCGTCGCAGACGGTGGCCGTCGCGGTGGCCGGACGCGGGTCGAAGCCCTGGTGCATGACGACCGACCACGTCTGGGTCCCGAGCTGACGGCGCTCGACCTCGAAGCCGACGAAGTCGCGGATCGGAGCCGGCGTGCTGTCGGAGACGGTCGCCCGGATGCCGCCCTCACAGGCGCCTACGGCCAGGTCGGGCGCGTAGGCGGGGGCTATGCCGTCCGGGACGGGGAGCCAGAGCTCGTTCGTGGCGTTGGCGTCGAGCCAGCGAGGGTTGTAGGTCGTGGTGCCGCCGTCATTGGTGACGAGGACGCGGTAGTGGCGCGTCTCACCGTCGGCGGTGATGGGCCCGGTGGTCCAGGTGTTGCCCTTGGTGGTGCCGAGCGGCACCCACTCGTAGGAACCCTCCACCAGGTCGTTGCTCAGGACCGTGTAGTGGTCGAAGTGCGGCTCGGTGTTGAGCGGCCATGTGAGGCTGACCTTGCCGGTCGCCTTGTCGTACGTGCCGGTCAGCGAAGTGACGACCGGCAGGGGGCGGACGATGGTGTCCGTGCTGCCCGACGAGGTGTTGCCGGCCTTGTCCTTGGCGCGGACCTCGTAGTAGTAGGGCGTGCGGTCGTCGGGGTTCACGAGCGGGTCGGTGTGGCTGCGCCCGGTGGTCGTGGTGACCTTCGTCCAGGTGCTGCCGCCGACGGGCCGCCGGTAGAGCGAGTAACTCGCCAGATCCATCTCCTTGTTGGCGGACCAGGAGACGGTCGTCTTGCGGGTGGTGGTGTTGTAGGCGGTCCTCACGCCCGCCGGGGCGAGCGGCTTCGTCTTGTCGTACGTGGCCGTCGTCCGCGGCGTGTACGTGTACTTGATCTTCGCCGCGCCGGTCCAGTTCACGTAGTCGACGCGAAGGGTGTGCTTGCCGGAGGGGACGGTGAGGTTGACGCTCTTGGAGCGGGCGGTGTCACCGGTGCCCTGCCACAGGTCGATCTTGCGGACGCCGTCCAGGTAGACGCGTACGCCGTCAGTGGCGGAGGCGGTGAACGTGAAGGGGCCGCCGGAGCCGAAGTCGCGGGTCACCGACCAGCGGACACCGAAGTTGTTCGTCGGCACACCGGAGAGCGGGCTGCCCGACCAGCTCTGGTCGATGGCACTGTCACAGTCGGTCTTCACCGGGGAGCCGGGGAACGAGGTGTTCTTGTAGAACGTCCGCTTGTAGACGTTGGTGGAGCAGGTGACGTCGGCGGCGGCAGCCTGCGGGGCGACGGCCAGCAGGCCGCCGAGGACGACGGCGGACAGGGCACCACCGGACACGGCGGCGACGAGACTCTTGTGGCGCACGGGGACCTTTCGCGCTGTGCGGGGACGTACGACGTACAGCGGGGAGACTCGCCAAGGGGAAGGAAGGTTGCATGAAGATCCCCATCCGACATCTCGGCGGTCGGGCACGGCAGGCGACGCCAAAAGACCCCCGGCCCTGATGGACCGGGGGTCTTTCTTGTATGTGGGGCTAACAGGATTTGAACCTGTGGCCTCATCCTTATCAGGGATGCGCTCTAACCAACTGAGCTATAGCCCCGCCGCGCTCTGCGGGGGTCTCCCGCGCGCTGACTCCTGAAGATTAGCGCACGACATGGGCAGTCCCAAAATCGGTTGTCGGGTCACCGTCAGGCGATTGTCGGGCCCCCGTCAGGGGAGCAGGGCGTCCTCGGCCCTGCCTCACCGGTACCGCCGGTGCCTCACTCGTCCTCCGCGAGCGTCAGCTCCACGCCGCCCACGAAACCGGCGGAGAGGTTGTAGATGAACGCGCCGAGCGTGGCCAGCGCCGTCGCGAGGACGACGTCGATGACCGCGATGATCGACGTGAACATCAGCACATGCGGCAGCGACAGGAAGGACTGGAGGTCGAAGCCGTTCGACTCGTTCGAGCCGGTCGCCTCGGAGATCGTGCCGCCGACCGTCGAGAAGACGCCCATGGCGTCCATGACCATCCACAGGACGGCGGCGGCGACGATCGTGCAGATGCCCAGCGCGATGGAGAGCAGGAAGCTGACCTTCATCACCGACCACGGGTCGGCCTTGGCCACACGCAGGCGCGCCTTGCGGGTGCGCGGGGTCGTACGCGCCCCGGCATCGGTGCGCGGTCTGCGCACCGCGCTCGTCGCCGGAGCGGCCGTCTGGTAGGCCTGCGGGGGGTGGTAGGGCCCGCCGTGCTGCTGGGGCTGCCGTTCGCCCGGCAGCGGCGACGGCGACTGCGCGGAGGCCGGCTGCTGCGCACCCGTGGGCGTGGGCTGCGGCTGGGCGCCCGCGCCGGCCGGGTACTGCTGGGTCTGCGGACCTCGGTCCGTCACGGTTCCCCCCTGGGATCCAGGTGCGTCGGGCGCGGCCGAGTCCTTCGCGGACGACTTGATCGCTTTGAGCTGGGTCGTGTGCGGGTCCGCCGGTCGCGCGGCGGAGCCACGGTCGCCGCCGCCCGTCTCCTTACCGGCCGTGGGACCGGTCGAGGTACCGGGCGATCCGGCGCCCGTGGCTCCGCTCACGATGACTCACTCCTCGTGCTACTCGGCCGAGGGTGCCGCACCCTCGTCCATGCCGGTGGTCGCGGCGTCCTCGGCGGTCTCGTCGAAGACCACGTCGCCGTCGACCTCCTCCGCCTCGCGCCCCGCCTCGGCGTTACGAGCGATGCCGACCACGGCATCGCGCTTGCCCAGGTTGATCAGTTGGACGCCCATGGTGTCACGGCCCGTCTCCCTGACCTCGTTGACTCGCGTACGAATCACACCGCCGCCCAGCGTGATGGCGAGGATCTCGTCGGTCTCCTCGACCACCAGCGCGCCGACGAGCGAGCCGCGGTCCTCCACGATCTTCGCGGCCTTGATTCCGAGGCCGCCGCGACCCTGAACGCGGTACTCGTCCACGGCGGTCCGCTTCGCGTACCCGCCGTCGGTGGCAGTGAACACGAACGTACCGGCTCGAACAACATTCATCGAGAGCAGCTCGTCTCCCTCGCGGAAGCTCATGCCCTTGACACCCGAGGTGGCGCGGCCCATGGGACGCAGCGATTCGTCCGTCGCCGTGAACCTGATCGACTGAGCCTTCTTGCTGATCAGAAGCAGATCGTCATCGGCCGAGACGAGCTCGGCTCCGATCAGTTCGTCGTCGGAACCGTCCGCCGCCTCACGAAGGTTGATCGCGATGACACCGCCGGAGCGCGGCGAATCGTAATCCTTCAGAGGCGTCTTCTTCACCAGACCGGCCTTGGTGGCGAGCACGAGGTACGGAGCCGCCTCGTAGTCGCGGATCGCGAGGATCTCGGCGATCGCCTCGTCCGGCTGGAAGGCCAGCAGGTTCGCGACGTGCTGCCCGCGCGCGTCCCGGCCGGCGTCGGGGAGCTCGTACGCCTTCGCCCGGTACACCCGGCCCTTGTTCGTGAAGAACAGCAGCCAGTGGTGCGTCGTGGAGACGAAGAAGTGGTCGACGATGTCGTCTTCCTTGAGCTTCGTGCCGCGTACGCCCTTGCCGCCGCGCTTCTGCGCCCGGTAGTCGTCCGTCTTGGTGCGCTTGACGTAGCCGCCGCGGGTCACGGTGACCACGATGTCCTCTTCGGCGATGAGGTCCTCGATGGACATGTCACCGTCGTAGGGGACCAGCATGGTCTTGCGGTCGTCGCCGTACTTCTCGACGATCGCGGCGAGTTCCTCGCTGACGATGCCACGCTGGCGGACCGGCGAGGCCAGGATCGCGTTGTACTCCGTGATCTTCGCCTGAAGCTCGTCGTGCTCCTGGATGATCTTCTGGCGCTCCAGAGCGGCAAGTCGCCGCAGCTGCATCTCGAGGATGGCGTTGGCCTGGATCTCGTCGATCTCCAGGAGGTCCATCAGGCCGTTGCGGGCGATCTCGACGGTCTCGCTGCGCCGGATCAGCGCGATGACCTCGTCGATGGCGTCCAGGGCCTTCAGCAGACCGCGCAGGATGTGCGCGCGCTCCTCGGCCTTGCGCAGGCGGAACTTCGTACGGCGGACGATGACCTCGATCTGGTGCGTCACCCAGTGGCGGATGAACGCGTCCAGGGAGAGCGTGCGCGGGACGCCGTCGACGAGCGCCAGCATGTTGGCGCCGAAGTTCGTCTGGAGGTCCGTGTGCTTGTACAGGTTGTTGAGGACGACCTTGGCGACCGCGTCGCGCTTCAGCACGATGACCAGGCGCTGACCCGTGCGGGAGCTGGTCTCGTCGCGGACGTCCGCGATGCCGCCGATCTTGCCGTCCTTCACCAGGTCGGCGATCTTCTGCGCGAGGTTGTCCGGGTTGACCTGGTAGGGCAGCTCCGTGACCACCAGGCACTGGCGGTTCTGGATCTCCTCGACCTCGACGACCGCGCGCATCGTGATGGAGCCGCGGCCGGTGCGGTACGCCTCCTCGATGCCCTTGCGGCCCACCACCAGGGCGCCGGTCGGGAAGTCGGGGCCCTTGATGCGCTCGATGAGCGCGTCCAGCAGCTCCTCGTGCGAGGCCTCGGGGTTCTCCAGGTACCACTGGGCGCCGGAGGCGACCTCGCGCAGGTTGTGCGGCGGGATGTTGGTCGCCATGCCGACCGCGATACCGGCCGAGCCGTTGATCAGCAGGTTCGGGAAGCGGGCCGGCAGGACGGTCGGCTCCTGGGAGCGGCCGTCGTAGTTGTCCGTGAAGTCGACGGTCTCCTCGTCGATGTCACGGACCATCTCCATCGACAGCGGCGCCATCTTGCACTCGGTGTAGCGCATGGCCGCCGCCGGGTCGTTGCCCGGCGAGCCGAAGTTGCCGTTGGAGTCGACCAGCGGCATGCGCATCGACCACGGCTGGGCGAGGCGGACCAGGGCGTCGTAGATCGAGGAGTCGCCGTGCGGGTGGTAGTTGCCCAT
Source organism: Streptomyces sp. M41 (assembly GCF_043673425.1). Taxonomy (NCBI): domain Bacteria; kingdom Bacillati; phylum Actinomycetota; class Actinomycetes; order Kitasatosporales; family Streptomycetaceae; genus Streptomyces; species Streptomyces sp. M41. The sequence continues at coordinate 242,922 of NZ_JBIMKE010000005.1, forward strand.
GACGTCGCCGACGACGCGGGCGCACTTGTAGAAGCCGCGCTCGGGGCGGTAGCCACCGTCGTACATGGCGTACAGGACGCGGCGGTGGACGGGCTTGAGGCCGTCGCGGACGTCCGGCAGCGCACGCGAGACGATGACGGACATCGCGTAGTCGAGGTACGAGCGCTGCATCTCCGTCTCGAGCCCGACGGGCTCGACGCGCAGGGCCAGGCCGTCGTCCTCAGGCGTGACGGGAGTGTTCTCGTCGGTCATTGCTGGTGAAGATCCTTTCTGATGCGGTCAGCTGAGACCGACTCAGATGTCGAGGAAGCGGACGTCCTTGGCGTTGCGCTGGATGAACTGGCGCCGGGCCTCGACGTCCTCGCCCATGAGGACGGAGAACAGGTCGTCGGCCTGGGCGGCGTCGTCGAGGGTGACCTGGCCGAGAACGCGGTGCTCCTGGTCCATGGTCGTCACGCGCAGCTCCTCGGCGTTCATCTCGCCGAGGCCCTTGAAGCGCTGGATCGAGTCCTCCTTGACGCGCTTACCGCGCTGACGGCCCATCTCCAGCAGCGCGTCACGCTCACGGTCGGAGTACGCGTACTCGACCTCGTCCCGGCCCCACTTGATCTTGTAGAGCGGCGGACGGGACAGGAACACGTGGCCGGCCTCGACCAGCGGACGCATGAAGCGGAACAGGAAGGTCAGCAGCAGGGTGTTGATGTGCTGGCCGTCGACGTCGGCGTCCGCCATCAGGATGATCTTGTGATAGCGCAGCTTCTCGATGTCGAAGTCCTCGTGGACTCCGGTACCGAAGGCCGAGATCAGCGCCTGGATCTCCTGGTTCTGGAGGATCTTGTCGATCCGCGCCTTCTCGACGTTGAGGATCTTGCCCCGGATCGGGAGGATCGCCTGGTACTGCGGGTTGCGGCCGGACTTGGCCGAGCCGCCGGCGGAGTCACCCTCGACGATGAAGATCTCGCACTTGGTGGGGTCGTTCGACTGGCAGTCGGAGAGCTTGCCCGGCAGGGACGCGGTCTCCAGCAGGCCCTTGCGACGCGTCAGGTCACGGGCCTTGCGGGCCGCCACGCGCGCGGTGGCCGCCTGGATGCCCTTGCGGATGATGTCCGCGGCCTCGTTCGGGTTGCGGTCCAGCCAGTCGGTGAGGTGCTCGTAGACGACCTTCTGGACGAAGGTCTTCACCTCGGTGTTGCCCAGTTTGGTCTTGGTCTGGCCCTCGAACTGCGGCTCGCTCAGCTTCACCGAGATGATCGCCGTCAGACCCTCGCGGATGTCGTCACCCGTGAGGTTGTCGTCCTTGTCGCGCAGCAGCTTCTTGTCGCGCGCGTACTTGTTGATCAGCGAGGTCAGCGCGGCACGGAAGCCCTCTTCGTGCGTACCGCCCTCGTGGGTGTGGATGATGTTGGCGAAGGAGTACACACCCTCGGTGTAACCGCCGTTCCACTGCATGGCGATCTCGAGGGACAGAAGCTTGTCCTTGTCCTCCGCCTCAAGGTCGATCACGGTGGGGTGCACCGCTTCTCCCTTGCGGGAGTTGAGGTACTTCACGAAGTCGACGATGCCGCCTTCGTAGTGGTACGAGACGTGCTTGACCTCGTGCTTCTCGTCCTCGCCCGCCTCGTCCGCACCGGCGGTGGCCTTCGCCGACTCACGCTCGTCGGTGAGGCTGATGCGCAGGCCCTTGTTGAGGAACGCCATCTCCTGGAAGCGCCGCGAGAGCGTCTCGAAGGAGTAGTCGGTGGTCTCGAAGATGTCCGGGTCGGCCCAGAAGGTGACCGAGGTGCCGTGCTCGTCCGTGGCCTCGTGCTGGGCGAGCGGGGCCGTCGGGACGCCCAACTTGTAGTCCTGCGTCCAGCGGTGGCCGTCGGTCTTGATCTCGACGGACACCTTGGTCGACAGGGCGTTCACGACGGAGACACCCACGCCGTGCAGACCGCCGGAGACCGCGTAGCCGCCGCCGCCGAACTTTCCGCCCGCGTGCAGGACTGTCAGCACGACCTCGACGGCCGGCTTGCCCTCGGAGGGGACGATGCCGACCGGGATGCCACGGCCGTTGTCGACGACCCGTACGCCGCCGTCGGCGAGGATCGTGATGTCGATCGTGTCCGCGTGCCCGGCCAGGGCCTCGTCGACGGAGTTGTCGACGACCTCCTGCACCAGGTGGTGCAGGCCCCGCTCACCGGTGGAACCGATGTACATACCGGGTCGCTTGCGGACCGCGTCCAGACCCTCGAGGACGGTGATGGCGCTGGCGTCGTACGAGGCGGTGACCTCGCCGTTCGACGAGCTCGCCTCGGCGTCGGTGGACGGGATGTTCTCGTTGGGGTTGCCGGAATCGGCCACGAAGCGCCCTTTCTGGCACAGCACGAGCCAGGCTCTGGGGATCCCCCCTCCGGGGGAGGTGCCGGAGCGGCTGCGGCATGTTGCGTTGGTAAGCCTTGATCAGCGTTGCTCAGCTTTTCCCGGACGGTCCCCACGATTGGGGCGGGATTGGCCTCCAGTCTACCGGTTGCGCCGACAGTGATGGGGGTTTGCCGGTACCTGAGTCCGCATGTGCCGCCCTGAACCCGGCTCGGCCTACTCCCGATATGCGGATGGGGGCTCCAAGAGGCTCAGAGAGCCACTCAGCGCTTCCGGCCGTCAACCCATGGCTACTTAGGAGTCAGGTCGCGATTCGCAACCGCGTGCGGTTGTGCGACAAGCAGGTCGCCGGCGGTGCGTCGGGGCCGTTGTCGACTGGTGATGTGATGTCGGTCACCTGCGGCTGACGGGGTCCGTGAGGCAGGTGTGACGGGCGCCCGGAGGGGCCTGGATCCGCGTCGGAGGAGGTCGCCGGGCAGGCGCGCGGGCGAGCAGGGACGCGGGTGGGCGAGCAGGGACGCGGGTGGGCATGGAGGCGCGTGGGCAGGGACGTGGGTGGGCGGCGGGGCGGTCCACCCAGCCGGCGGCGCCTTGTGGTCGGACCGTTCCTCGGGGCCGGAGCATCGGGTCCAGGACCGAGGCGGGGTCGGAGACGTGCGCCGGGTCGGGGGCCGGCGTCTGGTGGAGAACCGGCGCCGGGACCGGGCCAGGTCCAGGGCCCAGACCGGGTCGGAGACTTGCGCCGTGTCGGGGGGCGACGGTGGTGGAGGGCCGACGGTGGTGGAGGGCCGGCGCCGAGGCCGGCTCGGCGCGGCCGGCTCGACGTGGCCGGTTCCGTCAGCCGTACGTGTCACCCGGCCCCGTGCTGCCGGGCGCGCGCAGCGGGCCGTAGCGGCGGGCGGGGCCGCCCGGGCCGTTCACCTTGATGTGCCGGACCGCGCCATGACCGAGGTCCTCGTTGAGGCGGGCGACCAGCGTCGGCGCCAGCAGCCGCAGGTTCGTCGCCCAGGCGGTGGAGTCGCAGCGCACGACCAGGACGCGCTCGTCCTCGTCGTACTTCTCCGGCACACAGTGCTTGGCGACGTCCTCGCCGACGATCTGCGGCCAACGCCCCATCACCCCGCCCACGGCGGCCGTTGTCTCCCAGCCCCGCTCGGTGATCAGGCGGTTGATGGCGGAGCCGAGCGCCATCGGATCGCGGCCGTCGGCACGCGCGCCGGAGCGCAGCCCGCCGCGCCTCGCCTGCTTCTTCTGCCGCGCCGCGTCCCCACGCGCGCGTGCCTGTTCCCTGGCCGCCCGCAGCGCCACGCGCGCGAGGTCGACGCCGGAGGGCTCGGGGGTCTTCTCGGGAGCGGGCCCGGACAGACCGCCGGTGGGAGTCCCGGAAGGGCCCCCGATCGGGCTCGCGGCGGAGCCATCGGCGGGGTTCTCAGAGGGGTTCTCGGAAGGGCTCCGGCTCATACGCGCTCCACCGCCCCCTCGGACACGGAGTACCGCGCCCCCGTCAGCACATCCGGTACGTCGTCGTCGACCGCGGCCGTCACCAGCACCTGCTCGCCGGGCGCCACCAGCTCGGCCAGCCGTTCGCGGCGCCGGGAGTCCAGCTCCGCGAAGACGTCGTCGAGGACCAGCACCGGCTCATTGCCCTCGGCCCTGAGCAGGTCGTACGACGCAAGACGCAGCGCCAGCGCATACGACCAGGACTCGCCGTGCGAGGCGTATCCCTTGGCGGGCAGCTGACCGAGTCTGAGCAGCACATCGTCCCGGTGCGGGCCCACGAGGGTGACGCCGCGCTCGATCTCCTGCTTGCGGGCCTCGGCTAGCGCCGCCATCAGCTGCTCGAAGAGGTCCTCGCGGGTGTGCGCCTCGCCGGGAGCCGACGGCTTGTAGTCCAGGGCGACCGGGCCGCCGCCGGGTGCCAGTTGCTCGTACGCCTTGTCGGCGAGCGGCTGGAGTGCGGCGATCAGGTCGAGGCGCTGGGCGAGCAACTCGGCGCCCGCGCGCGCGAGATGCTGGTCCCAGACGTCGAGGGTGGACAGGTCCATCGTGCGACCGCCGTGCCGCCGGGCCAGCGCGGCCGACTTCAGCAGGGTGTTGCGCTGCCTGAGCACCCGGTCGTAGTCGGAGCGCACGCCCGCCATGCGCGGGGAGCGGGCGGTGATCAGCTCGTCCAGGAAGCGGCGCCGCTCGCCGGGGTCGCCCTTGACCAGGGCGAGGTCCTCCGGTGCGAAGAGGACGGTGCGCACGATGCCGAGCACATCACGGGGTCTGACCTGCGAGGACCTGTTGATGCGGGCTCGGTTCGCCTTGCCGGGGTTCAGCTCCAGCTCGACCAGCTGCTGCCGGTCGCCCTGCCGCACCTGCGCCCGGATGATCGCCCGCTCGGCGCCCATGCGGACCAGGGGGGCGTCGGAGGAGACCCGATGGCTGCCGAGGGTGGCGAGATAGCCGACGGCCTCGACGAGGTTCGTCTTGCCCTGGCCGTTGGGGCCGACGAAGGCGGTGACGCCCGGGTCGAGCGGCACTTCGACCCGGGCGTACGAGCGGAAGTCGGCCAGCGACAGATGCGTGACGTGCATGGTCGTTTCGCCGACCTCCCCCAACGTGTGTGGTTCAACCGTCCCCAGCTGTGGACAACCGGGCCACCCAGGGTGCCAGATCGGCGTCCCCAGGGTGTGGACTACTTCTTCTCGACCGCGTGGCCACCGAACTGGTTCCGCAGCGCCGCGATCATCTTCATCTGCGGAGAGTCCTCCTGGCGGGAGGCGAACCGCGCGAACAGCGACGCGGTGATCGCCGGCAGCGGCACCGCGTGGTCGATGGCCGCCTCCACGGTCCAGCGTCCCTCGCCGGAGTCCTGTGCGTAACCCCGGAGCCGGTCCAGGTGCTCGTCCTCGTCGAGGGCGTTCACCGCGAGGTCCAGCAGCCAGGAGCGGATGACGGTGCCCTCCTGCCAGGAGCGGAAGACCTCCCGGACGTCGGTCACGGAGTCGGCCTTCTCCAGCAGCTCCCAGCCCTCGGCATAGGCCTGCATCATCGCGTACTCGATGCCGTTGTGGACCATCTTCGCGAAGTGGCCCGCGCCGACCTTCCCGGCGTGCACCGAGCCGAAGTCGCCCTCCGGCTTGAGGGCGTCGAAGATCGGCTGCACCTTGGCGACGTTCTCCGCGTCACCGCCGTACATCAGCGCATAGCCGTTCTCCAGGCCCCAGACGCCACCGGAGACACCGCAGTCGACGAAGCCGATGCCCTTGGCCGCCAGCTGCTCGGCGTGCTTCTCGTCGTCCGTCCAGCGGGAGTTCCCGCCGTCCACCACGACGTCGCCGGGCTCCAGCAGCTCGGCGAGCTCGTCGATGGTCGACTGGGTCGGGGCGCCTGCCGGGACCATCACCCAGACCACGCGCGGGCCGGGGAGCTTACCCACAAGCTCTTCCAGGCTGTGGACATCCGCGAGGTCAGCGTTGCGGTCGTATCCGACGACGGTGTGGCCTGCGCGGCGGATCCGCTCACGCATGTTGCCGCCCATCTTGCCGAGGCCGACGAGACCGAGCTCCATCAGTTGTGTTCCTTAGGTTGCTGTGGCGTAGGAGGCACCTTCGTACCCACGTACGAGCCTAAACCCGGACGTCCGCGCACAACTGTGGGCATACGCGCTCATACGTACACCCTCACCTGCGGGTTTCCCCACAGGCCGAGTCGGTTTCTCCCCGGCCTGTGGACAACCGTCGGTGAACGCCGGGCGCTCAGCCGCTCAGCCGCACCGGCATGATCAGGTACTTGTAGGCCTCGTCCGCCTCGGCGTCCAGCGCGGGCTTGCCGCTCAGCAGCGCCGGCTTCGTGGACGTCGTGAACGACAGCTGGGCCACCGGGGAGTCGATGGCGCTCAGGCCGTCCAGCAGGAACGTCGGGTTGAAGGCGATCGAGATGTCGTCGCCCTCCAGCTGGGCGTCGACCCTTTCCACAGCCTGTGCGTCGTCGCTGGAACCGGCCTCCAGGATCAGCACACCCTGCTCGAAGCTGAGCCGCACCGGGGTGTTCCGCTCGGCGACCAGGGCCACACGCTTGACGGCCTCCACGAAGGGGGCGGTCTCGATCACGGCGACGGAGTTGAACTCCGTCGGGAACAGGGTGCGGTACTTCGGGAGGTCGCCCTCCAGCAGTCGCGTCGTCGTACGCCGGCCGGCGCCCTCGAAGCCGATCAGGCCCTCGCCCGCGCCCGAACCGGACAGCGCCAGCGTGACGCTGTCACCGCTGGTCAGCGCCTTGGCGGTGTCCAGGAGCGTCTTGGCGGGCACCAGGGCGACCGCGGAGGCCTCCGGGTTCTCCGGCTTCCACAGGAACTCACGGACCGCGAAGCGGTAGCGGTCGGTGGAGGCGAGCGTCACCGTGTCGCCCTCGATCTCGATGCGCACACCGGTGAGGACGGGCAGCGTGTCGTCACGGCCGGCGGCGATGGCGACCTGGGCGGCGGCGGAGGCGAAGACCTCACCGGGGACGGTGCCGGTCGCGGTGGGCATCTGCGGCAGCGCCGGATACTCCTCCACAGGCAGCGTGTGGAGTGTGAACCGCGAGGAACCGCAGACCACGGTCGCCCGTACACCGTCTGTGGAAATCTCCACCGGCCGGTTGGGCAGGGCACGGCAGATGTCGGCGAGGAGACGGCCGGACACCAGCACGGTGCCCTCTTCCTCGATCTCCGCCTCCACACCCACGCGCGCGGAGACCTCGTAGTCGAAGCTGGACAGGCTGAGCTGACCGTCGTCGGCCTTGAGGAGGAGGCCGGCGAGGACAGGCGCCGGCGGACGGGCCGGGAGGCTGCGCGCCGCCCAGGCCACGGCCTCCGCGAGTACGTCGCGTTCCACCCGGATCTTCACTGTTGCCGCCTCCTGCTGTTGCCGGCGCTTCTCGGCCTGCCTGGCTTCGTCGTCTGTCTCGGTGTCGTCGGCCCCAGCGAGGGGAAGGACACCGGGAACAGTCTGACGCACCCCACTGACAGTAGGTGCCTCTCGGGGTCAAGTCGTGACGAGGGGCAGCCGGGAGCCGGACAGCGAGTTGTGCACAGGACCCCCTTCGAAACGAATTCCTCGCTCTCTCTAGTTGGGAGTAGTAGTAGGGCCTGTGGATACCGTGGATAACCGCGTTTTCCCAGCTCAGAGCAGAGATTTTGTCCACCGGCCCTGTGGGCGGAAGCAGTGGACAACCGGGTGTCTCTGTGGAGAACAGAAAGTTCTGCACACTCCATGCACAGCCTGAGGCGACTTCTCCCCAGCGCCGTCCCCAGGTTTACGCACCTTTCCCACAGGGCGGTCCGGCAGCTTCGTGTGACGCCTTTCACTCGACACGGTGAGGAGGTGCGTCGGGTTGCCGAACAGTGGACAGCGATGTGGAGAAGCTGGGGATCACTGGGGACAACTGGCTTCAGCCTGTGGGTTGTCGGTGGACAACTTGATGCACAGCCTGTGGATCTTCTCGCTGTCCACAGTCTGTGGAGATCTTTCGTCCACGAATCCACAAGTGGCTGACCTGGTCTGATCCTCTTTCAACAGGCGGGCCTGTGGACACAGTCTGGACAACTTTGCAGTCCCCAGGGTGTGGACGCGAGAAAGTCACCGAATCTGTGGAGAGAGGCCGTAACCCTGCAGGTAATCGAACAGTGGGTGTCCGTACGTACGGATCGCGCGGGAGTGCCGGCAGGGCTCGTGCGGGGTGCTGCGGGCTCATGCGGGGTGCTGCGGGCTCATGCGCGAGCCTCGGGTGGCTCGGGCAAGGGTCCCGCGGTGCTCGCGCAAGGCTCTCCGGAGGGCCCAGCCGCCGCTCATCCGGCGCTCACCGGCCGCTCATCCGCGGCTCAGGCATGACGAAGGGCGCCCAGGTGCTCGTCCCGGGGCGCCCTCAGTGACGTAGGACGGTCCTCGGCGTCCGGCGTCCGTGCCGGTGGCCGTCAGCCGTTCTTGATGCGGTTCGTGAGCTCGGTGACCTGGTTGTAGATGGAGCGCCGCTCGGCCATGAGATTGCGGATCTTGCGGTCGGCGTGCATCACCGTGGTGTGGTCGCGGCCTCCGAACAGCGCGCCGATCTTCGGCAGCGACAGGTCAGTCAGCTCACGGCACAGGTACATGGCGATCTGCCGGGCGGTCACCAGGGCACGGCCACGGGAGGTGCCGCACAGGTCCTCGACCGTCAGCCCGAAGTAGTCGGCGGTCGCGCCCATGATGGCCGTCGAGGTGATCTCCGGGGCCGAGTCCTCACCGCCCGGGATCAGGTCCTTCAGGACGATCTCCGTCAGGCCCAGGTCCACCGGCTGCCGGTTGAGCGACGCGAACGCTGTCACGCGGATCAGCGCGCCCTCCAGCTCGCGGATGTTGCGCGAGATGCGGGAGGCGATGAACTCCAGTACCTCCGGCGGGGCGTTGAGCTGTTCCTGCACCGCCTTCTTGCGCAGGATCGCGATGCGCGTCTCCAGCTCGGGCGGCTGGACGTCGGTGATCAGACCCCACTCGAAACGGTTCCGCAGCCGGTCCTCCAGCGTGACCAGCTGCTTGGGCGGCCGATCACTGGAAAGCACGATCTGCTTGTTGGCGTTGTGGAGCGTGTTGAAGGTGTGGAAGAACTCCTCCTGCGTCGACTCCTTGTCCGCCAGGAACTGGATGTCGTCGACGAGCAGGATGTCCATCTCCCGGTACCGCTTGCGGAAGCTGTCGCCCTTGCCGTCGCGGATGGAGTTGATGAACTCGTTGGTGAACTCCTCCGAGCTCACATACCGCACGCGCGTGCCCGGGTAGAGGCTGCGCGCGTAGTGCCCGATCGCGTGCAGCAGATGGGTCTTGCCGAGCCCTGATTCCCCATAGATGAACAGGGGGTTGTACGCCTTCGCCGGTGCCTCGGCGACGGCGACCGCGGCGGCGTGTGCAAAGCGGTTGGAGGCGCCGATGACGAAGGTGTCGAAGAGGTACTTCGGGTTCAGGCGCGCGGTCGGCTCACCTGGGCCGGGGGCCGGCGCGGGCTGTGCGGCCAGCGGGCCGGGCGCGCCGGTGGTGGGCAGGCTGGCGCCGACGGGGCCGCCGCGGTGCACATGGCCGGAGCCGGCGGGCGGCTCGGGCAGATCGCGCCGGGCGCCCTGGTCGTAGTCGCCGCGCGGCTGGTCGTAGTCCGACCGCTGCTGCTGCTCGTAGTCGGCCCGGCGCTGGTCGTAGTCCGGGCGCTGCTGGTGCTGATGCTGGTTCTGGTGCTGGTCGTAATCGGGCCGGCGCGGCTCGTAGTCGGGGCGGTGACCGTCGTAGGAGGACCGGTCCGTCGGCTGTGGGCGGTAGTCCTGGGAGGGCGAGCCGTAGTTGTCCTGGGTGTAGGAGTCCTGTCCGTAGGACTCCTGGGACGGCGAGGCGTACGGGTCGCGATCGGGGAAGCCGAGTCGTTGCTGCTGCCAGCCGTAGTCGTCCTGGCTCGGGCGGGGCCAGCTGCCGGGGGCGGACTCGGGGCGCTGGTACTCGCTCGGGTAGGTCGGGCGGGCGCTGGGCAGCGGGTCGGCGGCGGCGCCGGGCGTGTGCTGGTCGTCGGCGTGGTGACGACCGTAGCTCTCGTACGAGGGAAGCTCGGGCTCCTCGTAGCGAGGCTGGGGCGGGGCCTGGGACGCGGGCGGTGCCGGCGGGGCCGGGGGCTCGCCGGCGGAGTCGTCGACCGTGATCGCGATGCGGATCGGGCGACCGCACTCACGGCTCAGGGTCTCGCTGACGATCGGGGCCAGACGGCCCTCCAGTACGCCCTTCGCGAACTCGTTGGGTACGGCGAGCAGGGCGGTGTCGGCTACCAGCGCGAGGGGCTGGCAGCGCCGGATCCAGTGTTCGTCCTTGACTTCGACACCCTGTCCGCGACCTTCGCCGAGGAGCTGCTCCAGTACACGTGGCCACACTGCGGCAAGATCGGCAGGTACGTCAGCCACAGGGCACGCTCTCTCACGGGTCCCACGAACGTGTGATGTGGGACGGGTCGGGGTTTCAAATCGGGTGGAGCAAGATTCAAGGGGACAAGGGAACGAATCGGAGTTCAGCCACGGTAGTCAGGGCGGCGGGTACGGTTCAAGTTGTTGTCCCCAGCCTGTGGATAGTGTCTCGTGGCGCCCCCTGGTTTGACCGGATGGCGTAGCCGCGCGTACCGTAACCAGGTCGAGTTGTCGATGGCTGCTGCCGCCTGCCTCCGATGGGCACAGATCGCGTCAAGGTGATCGGTAAGCGGTGCACTCGGGCGTAACTGCGAGCTACTCGTGGGCGCACGGTGACAGCCAGGACGGCACCCGCCAAACACCGATTTCTTCTGGAGCCCCCGAGTGAGCAAGCGCACCTTCCAGCCGAACAACCGTCGTCGCGCGAAGACCCACGGCTTCCGGCTGCGTATGCGCACCCGTGCCGGCCGCGCGATTCTCGCGTCCCGCCGTAGCAAGGGTCGCGCCCGTCTGTCCGCCTGATCCCGGTCAGGTCATGACGTCGTGCTGCCCACCGAGAACCGGCTGAGGCGGCGCGAGGACTTCGCGACCGCGGTACGACGAGGACGCCGGGCAGGCCGCCAGCACCTCGTCGTCCATCTTCGTAGCGGTGCCACGGACCCGCACGCGCCTGGGGAGAGCGCTCCCCCGACGCGTGCGGGTTTCGTCGTGAGCAAGGCTGTGGGCGGTGCGGTCGTCCGCAACAAGGTGAAGCGCAGGCTTCGTCATCTGATGCGGGACCGAGTCGACCAGCTGCCCCCCGGTAGCCTGGTAGTCGTACGAGCGCTGCCCGGTGCGGGTGACGCCGACCATGCACAGCTGGCCCGAGACCTGGATGCCGCTCTGCAGCGGCTCCTGGGAGGGGGCGCGCGATGAAGTACCCACTGCTGGCTCTGATCAAGCTGTACCAGTGGACGATCAGTCCGCTGCTCGGGCCGGTGTGCAAGTACTACCCGTCGTGTTCTCACTACGGCTACACGGCCATCGACCGGCACGGTGCGATCAAGGGCACGGCGCTCACCGCCTGGCGCATCCTGCGGTGCAACCCGTGGTCGCTGGGCGGTGTGGACCATGTCCCGCCGCGCAAGCGCCCGCGGTGGCACGAACTGCTGCGCAACGCTTGGCGCGCACGCAAGGGCGGGACCTCCGCCGCCGAATCGGCCACCGAGGGGAAGGTTCCTTCGAGCCCGGCCGCAGAGACTCCGTCCCATGTCCAAGGAGCATGATTAGTGGACACGATTGCCAGCCTCTTCAGCTTCATCACGACACCCGTTTCCTGGGTCATCGTCCAGTTCCACTCGGTCTACGGCGCCATCTTCGGCCCTGACACCGGGTGGGCCTGGGGCCTGTCCATCGTGTCCCTGGTGATTCTGATCCGCATCTGCCTGATCCCGCTCTTCGTGAAGCAGATCAAGGCGACGCGGGCGATGCAGACGCTCCAGCCTGAGATGAAGAAGATCCAGGAGCGCTACAAGAACGACAAGCAGCGTCAGTCCGAAGAGATGATGAAGCTGTACAAGGAGACGGGCACCAACCCGCTCTCCTCGTGCCTTCCCATCCTGGCGCAGTCGCCGTTCTTCTTCGCCCTGTATCACGTGCTCAACAGCATCGCGAACAACGACACCGTCGGTGTGATCAACGAGAGCCTGCTGAAGAGCGCGCAGGAGGCGCACATCTTCGGGGCCCCGCTCGCCGCGAAGTTCACCGACAGCGCCTCTGACGTAGCCGCGCTCGATGCCTCGCTGACCACCGTCCGCATCGTCACCGCGGTCATGATCGTCCTGATGTCGGCGTCGCAGTTCTACACGCAGCGCCAGCTGATGACGAAGAACGTCGACACCACGGTGAAGACGCCGTTCATGCAGCAGCAGAAGATGCTGATGTACATCTTCCCGGTCATGTTCGCCGTCTTCGGCATCAACTTCCCCGTCGGTGTCCTCGTCTACTGGCTGACCACCAACGTATGGACCATGGGCCAGCAGATGTACGTCATCCGCAACAACCCGACTCCGGGTTCCAAGGCTCAGGCCGCCTACCTGGACCGCCTGCACAAGCGCGTCACACAGCACGGCAAGACGCGCGGTCGTGGTGAGAAGGCCATCGTCAAGGCCATCGTCGCCAAGGGCCGTGACCGCAACGAGTACGAGCGCAAGTTCATCAATGGCCTGTCCAAGGCGAATCTCGCGCCGCAGGCCGACGGCACCGTGGTCAAGAGCGAGGGCGCTGTCGCCACCCTGACCGAGGACGGTACGCCGACCACCGCCGGCACCCCCAAGCGTCAGCAGCCGAAGCGGCAGAGCAAGGCCCAGCGTCAGTCCGGCCCGAAGCAGGCCGGCGAACCGATGTCGTTGGAGAAGTCCGACGAGCCCTCGGACGCCAAGCCCGGTGCTGCCGGCAAGTCCGCGCAGAAGTCCGGCGGCAGCGGTCGCAGCAAGGCCCAGTCCGGGCAGCGCAAGGGCGGACCGCAGCGCCCCAAGTCCCCGTCCAAGAAGTAAGAAGGAGCCCATCCCGTGACGGAAGGCACCACCTCCGCCGCTGCCGAGGGTGCAGACACCCTGACCCGCCTGGAGCAGGAGGGCGAGATTGCGGCGGACTACCTCGAGGGTCTGCTCGACATCGCCGATCTTGATGGCGACATCGACATGGACGTCGAGGCCGACCGCGCCGCTGTCTCGATCATCAGCGACGCGGGCAGCCGAGACCTGCAGAAGCTGGTGGGGCGGGACGGCGAGGTGCTGGAAGCCCTCCAGGAGCTCACGCGCCTGGCCGTGCACCGGGAAACCGGGGACCGCAGCCGGCTGATGCTGGACATCGCGGGCTATCGGGCCAAGAAGCGCGCGGAGCTCTCCGAGCTGGGCGCCAAGGCCGCGGCCGAGGTCAAGAGCAGCGGTGAGCCTGTGAAGCTGAAGCCGATGTCGCCGTTCGAGCGCAAGGTCGTGCACGACGCGGTCAAGTCGGCGGGTCTGCGCAGTGAGTCCGAAGGCGAGGAGCCGCAGCGGTTCGTCGTTGTGCTTCCTGCCTGATCGGCTCGTTCGACTCTCCCGGCCCCGTCTGCCCGCCAGGCGGGGCCGAACTTTGTCAGCCTGATAGTTCTGGTGGTTCTGGTGTCGGCGCCCGGTGCGCCGCGCGGTACGGAAGGACGGTCCCCCCGTGACGGAGGCAGCGGAGCTTCCCCCTGTGCCCGAGCAGGCACGTGAGGTGTTCGGCGATCGCTTCGCTGATGCGGTCCGCTACGCCGAACTGCTCGCCGAGGCCGGTGTGCAGCGCGGCCTGATCGGCCCGCGAGAGGTGCCCCGCCTGTGGGAGCGGCATCTGCTGAACTGTGCGGTGCTCTCCGAGGTCGTTCCAGAGGGCGTGACGGTGTGCGACGTCGGTTCGGGCGCCGGTCTGCCCGGTATCCCTCTGGCGCTGGTCCGGGAGGACCTGAAGATCACTTTGCTGGAGCCCCTGCTGCGGCGTACGAACTTCCTGACGGAGGTCGTGGAGCTGCTGGGGCTGGACCATGTGACGGTCGTCCGTGGCCGCGCCGAGGAAGTCATGGGCAAGCTGCCACCGGTGCATGTGGTCACCGCACGTGCCGTGGCGCCGCTGGACCGCCTGGCCACCTGGGGCATCCCGCTGCTGCGTCCCTATGGCGAGATGCTTGCCCTGAAGGGCGACACCGCCGAGGAGGAGCTGAAGAGCGCCTCCACCGCCCTGAGCAAGCTGGGTGCCGTGGAGACGTCGATCATGCATGTCGGTGACGGCGTAGTGGATCCGCTGTCGACGGTCGTGCGAGTGGAGGTCGGCGAGAGCCCCGGCGGTGTGCGCTTCGCGGCCAAGCGAGCCAAGGCGGCTCGTACGGGACGAGCGCGTCGCCGACGCTGATCCGTCCTGACGACGAGACGTACTCCACACAAGCTGGCAAACCTACCCATGCCGGAGTGTCGCGGCTGATCGGCCACGGCTGCTGTGCATCGTGTTTCACGTGAAACGTCGCTCACTGCTGCACGGCATCATCAGTCGTGGTCGCGCCGCGGCCGAACCTCGAGATCGAAAGCCCCTCGGTTCTCTCGGAGAGGGTGCTTCCGGCAACGCTCCGTCCTCCCTGAGGGGCACGGAGTTGTCCACAGAGGTGGATTTCTCCACAGAACACCAGGCCTCACTGGTTCACGACCCCGAAGACATGGGAGGCTCTGTTCATTGCGAGCCTGAAGTCGAGGAGAGTGAATCCTTGCGGTCCGACGCCAACATCGCGGGACCGATGACCGATCCGGTCCCCGGTCCCCGTACCGAGTCGATGGGGGACGATGTTTCACGTGAAACACCGCCCCCGATGGACGACACTCCCATCGGTCGTGCTGCCCAACTGGCAGTGGAGGCTCTAGGCCGTGCCGGCGAGGGCCTGCCACGGCCCGAGCAGACCCGCGTGATGGTGGTCGCCAACCAGAAGGGGGGCGTCGGCAAGACGACGACAACCGTCAACCTTGCCGCGTCGCTGGCCCTGCATGGTGGCCGTGTGCTGGTCATCGACCTCGACCCGCAGGGCAATGCGTCCACGGCACTGGGGATCGACCACCACGCGGAAGTGCCTTCCATCTATGACGTGTTGGTCGAGAGCAAGCCGCTCGCCGAAGTCGTCCAGCCGGTCCCCGATGTCGAGGGTCTGTTCTGTGCCCCTGCCACGATCGATCTCGCCGGTGCGGAGATCGAGCTGGTGTCCCTGGTGGCACGAGAGAGCCGACTGCAGCGGGCGATCCAGGCGTACGAGCAGCCGCTGGACTACATCCTCATCGACTGCCCGCCCTCCCTCGGACTGTTGACGGTCAACGCGCTGGTGGCCGGGCAGGAAGTCCTGATCCCGATCCAGTGCGAGTACTACGCCCTGGAGGGCCTGGGTCAACTGCTGCGCAACGTCGACCTGGTGCGGGGCCACCTCAACCCCGCCCTGCATGTATCGACGATCCTGCTCACCATGTACGACGGCCGGACGCGACTTGCCTCCCAGGTCGCGGACGAGGTGCGCACCCACTTCGGTGACGAGGTACTGCGGACGAGCATCCCTCGCTCGGTCCGTATCTCCGAGGCGCCGAGCTATGGACAGACCGTGCTGACATACGATCCAGGATCGAGCGGTGCCCTGTCCTACCTTGAGGCGGCCCGAGAGATCGCGCTGAAGGGTGTCGGCGTCAGTTACGACCCGACGCACGCCCACATCGGCGCCCAGAGCAACCCGAGCATGGTGGAGGGGATCCAGTGAGCGAGCGACGGAGGGGTTTGGGCCGTGGTCTCGGCGCACTGATCCCTGCTGCACCGACGGAGAAGACAGTCGCCCAGGCTGCGATGGGGAGCCCTGCTGCTTCCTCGCCGGCCGCTGTCCCGGTGCTGACCGACCGAGGAGTGGCCGCGGCCAAGGTGGCCACGCTGCCGCCTGTTTCACATGAAACCGAGGAGCCGCCGCCGAGCAGTGCGGTGGAGGCGCCCGCGTCGGTCATGGGCGCTCACTTCGCGGAGATCCCCCTCGATGCGATCACGCCGAACCCGCGGCAGCCACGCGAGATCTTCGATGAGGATGCTCTACAGGAGCTCGTCACCTCCATCACGGAGGTCGGTCTCCTCCAGCCCATCGTCGTGCGGCAGCTCGGTCCCGCGCGGTACGAGCTCATCATGGGTGAGCGGCGCTGGCGGGCCTGCCGTGAGGCCGGCCTGGAGGCCATCCCGGCCATCGTGCGGGCCACGGACGACGAGAAGCTTCTTCTGGATGCGTTGCTGGAGAACCTGCACCGTGCCCAGCTGAATCCGATCGAAGAGGCCGCTGCCTACGATCAGCTGTTGAAGGACTTCAACTGCACGCACGATCAGCTGGCGGACCGCATCGGCCGTTCCCGGCCGCAGGTCTCCAACACCTTGCGTCTGCTGAAGCTCTCGCCGAAGGTGCAGAACCGAGTGGCCGCCGGGGTGCTCTCAGCGGGGCATGCTCGGGCGCTGCTCTCCGTCGACGACCCGGAGGAGCAGGAGCGGCTGGCCTACCGGGTGGTGGCCGAGGGGCTCTCTGTCCGCTCCGTCGAAGAGATCGTGACGCTGATGGGCTCCCGCCCGCAGAAGACTCAGCGCTCCAAGGGGCCGCGGGCCGGCTCCGTGCCGTCCCCGGCGTTGTCCGATCTTGCGACGCGGCTCTCGGATCGCTTCGAGACGCGGGTGAAGGTCGAGCTGGGTCAGAAGAAGGGCAAGATCACGGTCGAGTTCGCCTCTCCGGAGGATCTCGAGCGGATCCTCAGCACCCTCGCGCCCGGCGAGAAGCTGGCCCTCCAGAAGAGCCTTCTGGGCGATGACGTGGAGGAGACCGAGGGCTGAGGCCGCTCGGCCGGGGTTCTGCTTCCCGGTCTCCCCAGGCGGGCCGTGTCCGGTGTGTCCGGAACACGGCCCGCTCTTTTGCTTTCTGGCGGTATCGATGGAATCACATGGTGGATACGATGCGTTCGGGTATGGCGCATCCACTTGGCAGACTCCTTAAAGGAGGGCGGGGTCCATGCGAACGGTGAGCCGCACCGGACTGGTGAGCGCAGGTCTTGGTCTGGGCGCGGTCGGCGGGTTCGTCGGCAGCCTGCTCAGGGAACGAAATGCCCTGACAGCCGCTCGCGAAGCCGCGGGCGAAGGAAGCGAGGAACAGCCTTCATGGGGCGTCGGCTCGTACCGCTCACGCTGGACAACCTTCAGGACCTTCCCAAGCGCTGCCGCTCGTGTGTCTTCTGGGAGTTGGACCCGGTCAGCGGTGAAGCCGCGGTAAAGGCCGGCACGTCCGCGCTGGAGAAGGAAGCCTGGATCTCCGCCGTGCTGCTGGACTGGGGCTCCTGCGGGCGGGTCGTCTACGTCGATGACGTTCCCGTCGGTTTTGTGTTGTACGCGCCTCCGGCCTATGTCCCCCGCTCCACGGCGTTCCCCACGAGCCCTGTCTCAGCGGATGCGGTTCAGCTGATGACCGCGTTCATCATGCCGGGGTACCAAGGGCAGGGGCTGGGCCGCGTGATGGTCCAGACGGTCGCCAAAGATCTGCTGCGACGGGGCTTCAAGGCGATCGAGGCCTTCGGGGATGCACGCTGGAAGGAGCCGGCGTGTGTGCTGCCCGCAGACCATCTTCTGGCCGTGGGCTTCAAGACAGTCCGCCCGCACCCCACGTATCCCCGTCTTCGACTGGAGCTGCGGACGACGCTGTCCTGGAAGGAAGACGTGGAGATGGCGATCGACCGGCTGCTGGGGGCTGTTCAGAAGGAACCAGCGCTGAGACCGCTCTGAAGTGGGTCCGCCTTGAGACGGCGCTTGCTTGAAGCGGGCTACCCGACCGGGGCAGGATGCCGGGTAAAGCGAATGGGCCAACCCCTTGCGGGCTGGCCCATTCGTGTTTCACGTGAAACATCACTCGGCGATGAAGTCCTCAAGGTCGCGGACGATCGCGGCCTTCGGCTTGGCGCCGACGATGGTCTTGGCGACCTCGCCGTTCTGGTAGACGTTCAGCGTCGGGATGGACATGACGCCGTACTTGGCGGCCGTACCCGGGTTCTCGTCGATGTTGAGCTTGACGATCTCGATCTTGTCGCCGTACTCGGCGGCGATCGCCTCGAGGGACGGCGCGATCTGGCGGCACGGGCCGCACCAGGCGGCCCAGAAGTCCACCAGGACAGGCTTGTCGCTCTTGAGGACGTCCTGCTCGAAGGAGTCGTCGGTTACGTTCTTCAGGGTGCCGGCCACGGCGGGCTCCTTAACTGTTGGTGCGTGGGGCGGGTGGGGTGGGGTGTGGGTCAGACAGAGGTCTTCTCGGGCTCAGCAGGCTTTTCGTCCGCGAGGGCGGCGAGGAATCGCTCCGCGTCGAGGGCGGCGGAGCAGCCCGTGCCGGCCGCAGTGATCGCCTGGCGGTAGGTGTGGTCGACCACGTCGCCCGCTCCGAAGACACCGGCCAGGTTGGTGCGGGTGGAGGGGGCGCTGACCTTGAGGTAGCCCTCCTCGTCCAGGTCCAGCTGGCCCTTGAACAGTTCGGTGCGCGGGTCGTGGCCGATCGCGATGAACAGGCCGGTGACCGCCAGGTCCGAGAGCTCGCCGGTCTTGACGTTGCGCAGCTTCAGACCGGACAGCTTCTGGTCTCCCTGGACCTCGGCCACCTCGCTGTCCCAGATGAACTTGATCTTCGGGTCGGCGAAGGCGCGGTCCTGCATCGCCTTGGACGCGCGCAGGGTGTCGCGGCGGTGGACGATCGTCACGGACTTGGCGAAGCGGGAGAGGAAGGTCGCCTCCTCCATCGCGGTGTCACCGCCGCCGATGACGGCGATGTCCTGGTCCTTGAAGAAGAAGCCGTCGCAGGTGGCGCACCAGGAGACACCGCGACCGGACAGGGCGTCCTCGTTGGGCAGACCCAGCTTGCGGTGCTGGGAGCCCGTGGCGACGATGACGGCCTTCGCACGGTGGACCGTGCCCGAGGTGTCGGTGACGGTCTTGATGTCGCCGCTCAGGTCGACGCTGACGATGTCGTCCGGGACGAGTTCGGCTCCGAAGCGCTCGGCCTGGCCGCGCATGCTGTCCATGAGCTCGGGGCCCATGATGCCGTCCTGGAAGCCAGGGAAGTTCTCCACCTCGGTGGTGTTCATGAGCGCACCACCAGCGGTGACGGCGCCCTCGAAGACCAGCGGCTTCAGCGACGCGCGCGCGGTGTAGAGCGCCGCCGTGTAGCCGGCGGGCCCGGAGCCGATGATGATCACGTTACGGACGTCGCTCACGGCTTGATTCCTCGTCTCTGGACTGCGTCGTCGGACCGGGGGAGCCCCTTTGAGAACTCTCACCCCACCCAACGGATCCTAAGGGGCGCGCATTCCCACTGTGTCCGGGCACACGGCGACGCCACACCCCAGGGGTTGCCACGGGGCCGGAGCCGAACCGTCGGGGTCTCAGCGACGTGCGAAGGAGTCCTTGAGGAGAACCTCCGCCGGGCCGGACGACGGATGTGTCACACAGGTCGCGTCCACGACGTAGACGTTGACCCGGCTGTCGTCCGTGGCTTCGGGCATCACGACGAGCAGAGCGTCCTTCCCCTTGTAGACGCCTTCCTCCGTCGCAATCGCCGAGCCGCTGCGGCCGATGCCCTTCTGGACGCACTCGGGGACTGTGACGGCACGGAAGACCCGAGGCCGCTCGGTGTCGGGACCGCCTTCCACACCCATGCTGCGCTCCGGCTTGCGGGAGCCACTCCCGGAGCTCTCGCTCTTGGTCAGGAGGTCGGCGACCTGACTGTCGAGCTTCCCGGCGGAGAAGGTGTCGGCGGCGGTTTGCCCGCCGTCCGCCGACGGTCCCGAGCCTCCGCCGCCCATGAGTGAGGTCAGCAGTACCGAGCCGAGCCCGAGGGCGGCGGCTGTGAAGGCGGCGCTCAGGACGGCGACCTTGCGTCGCCCTGTCTTCTTGCGCTCCTTGCGGCCGGGTCCGGTCGTCGAGGAACGGGGTCGCCCTGTCGGACGGTCTGCCGCGGGCGATGTTTCACGTGAAACATGCGCGGCGTCGTCCGCAGCGGATGTCGTCGCGGACGCACCGGCGAGCGCGGCCGGGGCCCTGTCATCGGAAGCTGTGGCGTTGAGGAGGGCTTCTGCGGCCAGAGCCGCGTCGATGCGTTCGGCGACATCAGCGGGCATCCGCGAGGGTCCCGGTAGCGTGCCGAGCAGCCCTCGGATCTCCTCCAAGGATGCGTGGACGTCTGCGCACAGCTCGCACTCGTCCAGATGCCGCCGGAGATCGGCCGCCCTGGACGGAGGGAGCAGCCCCTCGGTGAGGTCGGAGATCTCGGCGACGTCCGGGTGCCCGGCCGTGTCTGTCGTGGATGTCACGCTCGCCCACCTCCGCCCTTCACAGCAGTTGAATCACTAGGCCCGGTATCAGGCGGGTCCGTGCCCTGCCCCGAAGCTTGGTCCGTGGCAGAAGGGCCCGCTGCCGGTGGGACGGATGTCTCCTGCGTCCGGTTCCGCCTTCGGCCGTCCTCCTTGCCTTCTCCGGCGCCTCCCGGGCGCAGATGAGTGAGGAGAGGCAGGAGTCTGGCTCTGCCCCGCGCGCATCGGCTCTTGATCGTGCCGGTCGGTACATCGAGGATCCGGGCTGCTTCCGCGACCGGGTATCCCTGCATGTCCACCAGAACGAGCGCCGCCCGCTGGTCGGCCGGCAGTGTGCCGAGAGCCTCCAGTAGCTGGCGGTGTAGATCGTTGCGCTCTGCGGGCGCCGAGGCGGACTCGTGCGGCTCCAGCAGCTGCTCCAGGCGCTCGGTGTCGTCCACCGGCGACGTCTTGCGGGAGGCCGCCTTGCGGGCGCGGTCCAGGCAGGCGTTCACCGTGATCCGGTGCAGCCACGTTGTGACGGCCGACTGGCCCCGGAAGGTGTGGGCGGCCCGGTAGGCGGAGACGAGGGCGTCCTGGACGGCGTCAGCGGCCTCCTCGCGGTCCCCCAGAGTCCGCACGGCCACCGCCCACAGTCGGTCCCGGTGCCGGCGCACGAGCTCACCGAAGGCGTCCGGGTCGCCGGCCACATGGCGGGACAGCAGATCCGCATCTGTTGCCTCGGTGTCGATGTGATCACCTCTCACGAACCCGCTCCTACCGCTGCGACAGCAGTTTTTGGCCCAGCGAACAGTCCGTCAAGGGGTGCCCTGGTGCTGACGCCGATTGCGTTTGCTCTCAAGATCATCCGAGTCTACGGTCAGCGAGTAAGTCACAAGTGGTTCCTAGTTCTTGGGGGTAACGTGAGATTTTCGCGTCGGGTGATGACTGTGGTCGCCCTGGGGTCCGCCGCCGTCCTGGCAAGCGCTGGTTCAGCAATGGCAGACAGCGTCGTGTTCACCAATCCGTCTTCGGCCGGCTATGGCTCCTTCGTGTCGGAAGGCGAGAAGGTCACGATCTGCGACTCACGCGCCGACGGGTACGGCGTGAACTTCTTCCTCACGGATCGCTGGAGCGGCGCACTCCTCGGGAAGGGCCACATCGGGGGGAAGGGCAAGTGCGCCAACTTTGACTACGCTCTGGCCGAAGGCCGGGATGTGTGTATTGACGTCTCGCTCTACAAGAACGGCGTGATCAAAAACGGGTCCGGCAACACGGGTTGCACCAGGGCCTGAGCGCGGTATCCCGGATGAATGGGCGGGGACTCGATCGACGGGTCCCCGCCCCATCCATTGCTCAGCTGGTCACCTTGATGTCCGCCACCCGGCCACGGAACTGCCCGTCATCGGCCTGCTTCGGCAGATCGGTCAGCCAGACCAGAAGGTAACGGGCCTTGACGGCATCACCCGGCTTGAGCGTCACGCTCGTGCCTGAACCTTCGGCAACCTTGGCAAAGCCGTCGAGGGACGTCGGTTCCGAGCCGGTGTCACCGGAGGCGGCACGCAGTTCCACAGAGGTGTCGCCCACGAAGGTGACGGTCACCTTGCCCACCTGCTGGACCTTCCCGAGATCGAGAATGACGCCGACGCCCGACTTCAGCCGCCCGAAGTCGGAGCTCGCGTAGTAGCTCGTCTGCCAGTAGGAACTCGCATCGGAGTCACGGACGCTGTCTATGTCCCTCGAATTTTCGGAGCCGTCCGAGCCGAGCGGGTCGAAGTCACGGGCACTTTGGATCGCGATCGGCTTGCTCACCGGCTTCGCCGGGTTCTTGTCGTTGCCGTCTGTCGTCTGCGTCTGGTCGGGATCGTCGGAGTTGTTGCCCTGGTCCATGAGGGCGTCTGCCAACTGCCAGCTGCCGAGGCCCAGCGCGGCGATGAGAAGCGCCGAGACGGCCCACTTGAGAGCTTTGCCGGTGCGGCTCTGAAGTGGGGGTGGCGGGGTCGGTACCGGCTGGGTGACGCCCGGATGCGGCGCCTGGCGGCCGTACGTGCCCTGCTGGTACGTGGTGCGCTGGTAGTCCGGCGGCGTCGTGAACGAGGGCTCCGGCGGGCGGATGCGGGGCATCTCGCCGATCGCCTTCACCAGTTCCTCCGGCGTCGTGCACGCGGACTCGTGGCGGGAGGCGGTCGCGCCGTTGTTGACCAGCGCACGCATGGCCAGTTCGGACAGGCCACGGTGCACGCCCGCCCGCACCTGGTCGGGGGCGATCAGACCGACGTCCTTGGGCAGGCCGGACAGACCGTAGGCGTCGCTCTCGTACGGCCAGCGCTGGGTGAGCGCCGCGTACAGCAGCGCGCCGATGGCCTCCGTGTCCGTGCGCTGCGGGGTCTCGGATGTGATGCCGCGCAGGGCGGCGTTCACGGCGAGGCCGCGGATGCGCCACTGGCCGGACGAGGTGCGCAGAACGGCGTTCGGGTTGAGGCGCAGATGGGCCAGGCCCTCACGGTGGGCAGCAGCCATCGCGGCGGACACCTGGGTGACCATCTGATAGGCGTCGTACACCTCCAGCGGCCCGGCGGCGAGCAGCGTGGTCATCTCGGTGGCGTCGGGGAGCCACTCGTGAACGACGTAGACCAGATCGTTTTCCTCGACCGCGTCGAGGACCTGGACGAATCGAGGGTCGCCGAGCAGCGCGGAGGAGCGGGCCGCGGCCAGCACGGAACGCGCCCGCGTGTGATCCGCGGGCAGGATATGGACGCCTACGGCGCGCCGCAGTTTCTCGTCGACCGCACGCCAACTGCTGAAGCCGTCCAGACGGGTGACACACTCCTCGAGCCGGTAGCGTCTGGCGAGCTTGTGGCCGCTGTGCAGCTCGGGTGCTGAGGCCTTTCCGGAACTCTCGGTCCCGCCGCTCCCCTGCGCCTCGTCGGTGTCCGTGTCCCGCTCCCGATTCTTGGCCACCCCGTCGGCCGTGGACTGGTCCGCCTGAGCGGTCAGCGGCTCATCACCGCTGTTGTCTGCCACGTCGACGGCAGCCGTGCTCCGTTCCGCCACCGTCGTTCCTGCCTCCCCATCCATCGCGCGCGTTCCGACTCAGTGCGCGCCGTCCGACGCCGAAACCAATTGTGCCCACAGTCCGCCGCTAAGCACGACACACGATGGCGGACGATGGTTGTGCGCGTACCCCCACTTCAGCGACCCAGGCGCCCGCGGACCATGCCGACCAGCGAGTTCAGCTCTTCGATGCGCATCCGGCGGGCGGCGACGAAGAAGACCCCGAGCAGCACTGCTCCACCGCCCAGCAGCGCGGCGAAGGACCCGATGACACCCTGACCGAGGGTCTGGGCGATCCCGTAGCAGGCCGCACCACTCAGCAACGTGGCCGGAACCGAGGCCAGACAGAGCCGGGTGTACGTCTGCCTCACCCGGGCGCCGTCCAGGTCACCGCCCAGCTTCACGCGCAGTCGTCGCCAGGCGATGCCGACGCCGATCACATAGGCCAGGCCGTACGAGGCGGCCATGCCGACCACGGCCCAGCGGGCCGGCAGAACGAGGTAGCAGACGGCGGAGGCGACGGCGTTGCCGGCGGCCACGATGACCGTGTTGTAGAAGGGCGTGCGGGTGTCCTCGTAGGCGTAGAAGGCACGCAGCACGACGTACTGCACGGAGTACGGGATCAGGCCGAGGCCGAAGGCCATCAGCATGTAGCCCATGTTGGTGGCCTCGCTCGTGCCCGAGGAGCCGAACATCAGCGTGCACATCGGGATGCCGAGCGCCAGGAAACCGAAGGCGAGCGGCACGATCGCGACCGCGGTCGTGCGCAGGCCCTGCGAGATGTCGTCCCGTACGGCGCCCGAGTCGTCCTCGGCGGCCGAGCGGGAGATGCGTGGCAGCAGGGCGGCCATCAGGGAGACGGTGATGATGGCTTGCGGGAGGCCCCAGATGAGCTGGGCGTTGGCGTAGGCGCTGAATCCGGTGCCCTTGACGTCGGAGTCCGTGATGGCCGCCGTGGCGAGTTGGGTCACGACGAGGGCGCCCGCCTGGTTGGCGAGAACGAAGAAGATCGTCCATTTGGCCAGCATTGCGGCCTTGCCGAGGCCGTGGCCCTTCCAGTCGAAGCGAAGGCGAAGCTTGAACCCGGTCTCGCGAAGATAGGGGATCATTGCGAGGGCCTGGACGACAAGACCGAGGAGGACGCCGACTCCGAGCAGGCGAACGGCCTCCGGGGGAATGGTCGTGACGTCCATGCCTGAGTGCGCGGCGGTCCCGTACACCCAGAGGAAAGTCCCGAGCGTCACGATGATGACGATGTTGTTCAGGACCGGTGTCCACATCATCGCGCCGAAACGGCCGCGGGCATTGAGGATCTGCCCCATCACCACGTGGATACCCATGAAGAAGATCGAGGGCAGGAAGTACCGGGTCAAGGTCACCGCGGTCTCATTGGCCGCGGGATCATTGGCCAGGGGCGTGGAGAGTCCTCGGACCAGGTACGGGGCGGCGAACATGCCGAGTGCGGTGAGGGCACCCAGGGCCACCATGACCACGGTCAGCAGCCGGTTGGCGTACGCCTCACCGCCGTCCTCGTCCTCCTTCATGGCGCGGACGAGCTGGGGGACGAACACGGAATTGAGGCCGCCGCCCACCGTAAGGATGTAGATCATCGTCGGCAGCTGGTAGGCCACCTGGAACGACTCACCGAGCAAACCCAGGCCGAGTGCTGACACGATCATTGCTGACCGGACGAACCCGGTCAGCCGGGACACCATCGTGCCCGCCGCCATCACCGCGCTCGACTTCAGCAGGCCGCCGCCCTTGCCGCTCTTCTTCGCGGCGGGTGCGGACTCGGGAGCGGCTGCCGGGGCAGGGGCCTCGGCCACGGGAGGTGCGGGCGGTGCCGGCTGCTGGACCGCGGCCGGCACCGGGGACGGCCCGGGGACCGTCGGCGGCTGGTAGTGCGGGTGGCCGCCGGCCTGCTGCTGGTCCCGGAAGAGGTGAGCGAAGGCGTCGTGCTCCGGGCGGTCCCCGGTGGAGTGCGTGACGAGGTCGTCGACGCCCACGTACTGGGTCGAGCGGGGGTCGTCGCCGTACGGAAGGTACTGGGAAGGGCCCTCCGGCTCGGGGGCCGGTGTCTGGGCCCACACCTGCGGGTCGGGGGCGTACGGCGACTGGGGCGGCTGTCCGTAGAGCGGCTGCTGCGGCTGGTACGAGCCCGGCGGGGGCGGCGGGTGGGCGGCGCGGTCGTACAGCGCCTCGGCGACCGGATCCTGGGCGGTGAGGTCCTGCGCCCGGTAGGGGTCCTGGTCGTAGGCGTCCTGGAGGTACATGTCCGCGGGGTGCTGCGGCGGTACCTGGCCCTGCTCGGGCGGCGGGCCCTCGGGGCGCCCCGAGCCGCCCGCGGCCTGGCCGCGGTCACCGTCGTACGGCGCGTTCATGGTTACCCCACCTCATCGTCCCGGGCCCACCGGCCACGACATCGCTCAACGGTCCACTCTCTCACCCGTGCCGGACGGGTCGGCGCTTTCCGCTGCGGTGTCCGGTTTCAGGTCACTCGGCTGCTCCGGGGCGTCTGCCGGGGTTCCGGTGCCGGACTCCTCCTTGCCGAGGTCTTGAGGAAGGGGACGCTCATCGGGGCCCTCGGAGTTCTCCTGAGCGCGGTCGTCCTCGGCCGGCTCCTCAGCGGTGCCGTCAACGATCGCGTCCTCCGCGAGGGCGTCCTCCTCGGCCGCACGGGCCGCTGCCCGCTTGCGCTGGGTGTACATACGGAACCCGGCGAGGACCAGCAGGAGGAAGCCGCCGCCGATGACCAGCATCACGGTGGCCGTGAACTCGGTGACCTTCACGTCGAACCTGACGGGGGCGCCGTACTTCTGGCCGTCCTCCGTGTACAGCTGGGCGATCACCTCGGCCCGCCCGTTGGCCTGAGCGGACGTGGTGAACTTCACCGTCTGGCTGTGCCCGCCGGAGACGGTGACGGGCTGCTCGTAGAAGGCCTCACCGCCGATCTCGAGCCGCCTCGGGCTCGTCGAGGTGAGCCGCAGCACCAGGTGCTCGGCGCCCTGCACGAGGTTGTTCTGCACGGTCACGGGGATCGTGGCGCTGCGCCCGGAGAGCTTGGTCTCCGACTTGTCGATCAGTGTGACCTGGCCGGCCAGGGAGTCGAGGTACGCCTCGACGCCGTTGCGGTAGTCGGCCGCCGCCGCGGAGCGGCCCCGCCAGGACGTGGACATCTCCCGGTTCATGGCCCGCCCGAAGGGGGTCACGACCCGGGACTGGTCCGAGAGGATCACCTTGAACTTGTCGAGCTTGTCCTGCGTGGTCTCGATCTGCTCGAAGGCCGAGCGAGGCAGTTCCTGCTTGCGCAGCGAGGACGGATACCTGGAGGCCGCCGGCACCTTCGTGGTGGCGCCCGGGTCGGGCTTGGCCGCGGCGGCGGCCGTGAGGTCCTGGGACTGGGCCCAGGTGCCGCCCTGGAGCGCTGTCACCGCCTCGGCCAGCGCACGAGCCTGGCTGGCTGTAGGCATCCGCTGCGGGGCGACGACGATGTTGCGCTGCTTGTCCGACTGCAGGTTCAGGGCCAGGCTCTGGGCGAGGAACCGCTGAACGGCGAGCGAGGAGCTCGACGCCCGTGTCAGATTGCCCTGGAAGCCGTTCGACATCCGTGCGTCAGCGACGACCGCCGTCGTGCCGCCGCCGATGGGGCGGGCCGCATTGGGTGTGTAGGGCAGGCCGCCGGTCTCCACCAGGCTGTCATTGCGGGCGATCACCTTGTCCGCTCCGCCGGAGGTGGCGACCTTGACGATGGACGGGTCGATGGCACCGTCCATGGGCCAGGCGAAGTCGGTGGTCGGCTGCACATGGAGGATCGAGTCGACGGTGTCGGCGGCGACGTCGGTGGCCTCCTTGAGGTGGCTGAGCGAGCCGGTCACCTTGGTGCCGTTGTGGGCCAGGGATGCCAGGTCCGGGTCGCCGAAGGGCAGAGCGACGACTTCCTTGTCCTGCACCGCCTCCTGGAGCTGCGCCAGCCAGTCCATGGCGACCCTCTGATGGGTGCCCGGCGTGGTCGTGTCGCCCTCGCCCTGGACGCGGTAGCTCTCCGTCATCGCGTCCACGGAGGCCAGCAGATCGGGGTCGATGACCCAGGTGACGTCGAGTTCCTTGCCCAGCGAGACCATCTGCTCCAGCCGCCCGCCCGGGGCGATCTCCTCGGCGAGCTCGTCGTCGCTGAAGACCGGCGTCTGCGACTCGTTCGACCCTGTCTGGGCCGTCATGTGCGCGGTGGAGACCAGCGGCCAGAGCACCGTCGTGCGGGTCTCCGTGTCCGCCCCGTCGGGCTGCCACGGCAGGAAGGTCCGCTGGATGCCGAGCACGCGATTCCACGGCTGCGTGGAGGTCTCGCCGGACAGGGAGACGGCGAACTGGTAGACCCCGTCCGCGCCGAGGTCCAGCTCGTCGACCGGTACGGAGATGCTGAAGCGGTGCGCGACGCCCGGAGTGAGCTTGGAGAACTCCTTGACGTACTTGTCGCCCACCGCGGCTCCGTCGAGGCCGTCCTGGTAGGCGCTGCGCCGGGCGACGGTGTCGATGTCTCCGCGGGTGTTGAGGGCGGGCCCCAGGCGCAGGTCCACCTGGGCGTCCGTGACCGTCTGCTTGCCCTCGTTGGTCACGGAGCCGGACACGGTCAGCGTGTCGCCTTCACCGGGGACGGCGGGGGTGAGCGAATCCACAGCCACGGCCACTGTCCCGGAGCCGGAAGCGGCCTTCAGGGAGTCCTGCTCGACCGCGTGCGTGGGCGCGGCGGCGGACAGCTGAAGCAGGCCGGCCAGCAGTGGCACCCCGGCGAACAGTGCTCCCGTCCGCCGCAGCCACCGGCGGGCAGGTGAGGGACTGGTCCCCTGGAAGTCTGCCGCGTCGGCCACGCGCTCGCCCGTCCCTCGTCGTCGTCAGTGGTCGTCGGAATGTGCGTCCACGCATGGTAACGATGCGCGCTGAGAGGAAGTGCCGAGGAGTGCCTCACAAGATCGGCTCGCACTGCCGCACCTGTCCCTCTATGTACAGGTATAAGGAACAGCGTTTCCGTGCGTCGCAAGCGCTGCCCTTGTGAGCGTATGGACAGAGGTGTCCTTGCACACGGAGTGCGCATTTAATGGAGGCGCCCCCGGTCACCGGGGCCACGTACCCTCTTCTGTTGTGCCGAACGCCAACGAAGACAAGCCCAGCGTCCTGAGCCAGGTGCAGCACCGTGCGGTGAGTGAACTGCTGCGTGTTGCCCCTGTCGCCGACGACCTCGCCCGCCGCTTCCAGGAGGCCGGGTTCTCGCTCGCCCTGGTCGGCGGATCGGTCCGCGACGCGTTGCTGGGTCGGCTCGGCAACGACCTGGACTTCACGACGGACGCCCGTCCCGAGGACGTACTGAAGATCGTCCGTCCCTGGGCCGATGCCGTCTGGGAGGTCGGGATCGCCTTCGGCACGGTAGGGGCGCAGAAGTCCGGCTATCAGATCGAGGTCACGACCTACCGGTCGGAGGCCTACGACCGGACCTCACGCAAGCCCGAGGTGTCGTACGGCGACTCCATCGAGGAGGACCTCGTCCGGCGCGACTTCACTGTGAACGCGATGGCTGTCGCACTGCCGGAGAAGGAGTTCATCGACCCGCATGGCGGGCTGGAGGACCTCGCTGGTCGGGTGCTGCGGACCCCGGGCACACCTGAGGAGTCCTTCTCGGACGATCCGCTGCGGATGATGCGGGCGGCGCGCTTCGCCGCGCAGCTGGACTTCGAGGTGGCGCCCGAGGTGGTGACCGCCATGACGGAGATGGCCGGGCGGATCGAGATCGTTTCCGCGGAGCGGGTGCGGGACGAGCTGAACAAGCTGGTCCTCTCCGCCCACCCGCGCAAGGGTCTGACGCTGCTGGTCGACACCGGGCTCGCCGGACACGTCCTGCCCGAGCTGCCGGCGCTGCGACTGGAGAGCGACGAGCATCACCGGCACAAGGACGTCTACGAGCACTCCTTGATCGTCCTGGAGCAGGCGATGGCGCTGGAGGAGAACGGCCCCGACCTGACCCTCCGGCTGGCCGCGCTGCTGCACGACATCGGCAAGCCGCGCACCCGCCGCTTCGAGAAGGACGGGCGGGTCTCCTTCCACCACCACGAGGTGGTCGGCGCCAAGATGACGAAGAAGCGCATGACCGCGCTCAAGTACTCCAATGAGCTGGTGAAGGACGTCTCTCGTCTCGTCGAACTCCACCTGCGCTTCCACGGATACGGCACCGGCGAGTGGACGGACTCCGCGGTTCGCCGTTACGTCCGTGACGCCGGACCGCTCCTGAACCGCCTCCACAAGCTGACCCGCTCGGACTGCACCACGCGGAACAAGCGCAAGGCGTCGGCGCTCTCCCGTGCCTATGACGGACTGGAGGGGCGCATCGCTCAGCTCCAGGAGCAGGAAGAGCTGGACGCCATCCGCCCCGACCTCGACGGCAACCAGATCATGGAGATCCTGGGCGTCGGACCGGGCCCGGTCATCGGGCGCGCGTACAAGCACATGCTGGAGCTGCGGCTGGAGAACGGGCCGATGGAGCAGGATGAGGCGGTGGCCGCGCTCAAGGAGTGGTGGGCCGGACAGTAATAGGGCTCGTGATCTGGATCTGTTTCACGTGAAACAGATCCATGGCGCGCGTCGAGGGGGGCGATGTTTCACGTGAAACATCGCCCCCCTCGCTTGGCCGGGACGAGACCTACTGGCCCGAGTACTTCTCAAGGCACAGGGTGAAGGAGTCTCCCTTACGGGTCTCCGTGTAGCTGGCGTACTTCGTGCGGTCGCAGCTGGTGGAGCTGCCGTCGTGCTTCTCGGCGACCTTGTACGCGGCCTTCGAGTCGCCGCAGTCCACGACCTCGAGGTCCGGGTCGGTGGCGCTGTTGGGGTTGCCGATGCTCATGCAGTCGCCGACGCTCGCCGTGTCGGCGTCGTCCCGGCTGGCTATGTAGCCACCGATGACCATGCCGGCGACGACCACCGCCACGACGATGTTCTTGACCTTCTTGAAGGTCCACTTGCGCCCCGGCTGCTGCGGCGGAACAGGCGCATACGGCGCCCCCTGCTGGGGGAACCCGGGCTGACCCGGCTGCTGCGGGTACGGAGCCTGGCCCTGTGGCGGCTGGCCCTGGGCGTACGGGTTCTGGCCCTGGGCGAACGGGTTGCCCTGGGGCGGCGGAGTTGTCACTTGGGGTTCCCCCTAGAACATGGGTGCGCAAAGCGAACGGTGCGCGAAATAAGACGCACGTAAGCTACCGGCCACCACTGACAACCCTGTAGCCGAGGGGGACTCTGTGTCATTGATGTGACACTTACTGGCGCCCAAAGCGGGCCATAGTCGCAGCAACTGCCGCGTAGAGAACGGCGACTGTCACCACCAGGGGTGCCGATCGGCCGTCCGGAGGCAATATCAGGGCGGCTGCGCCGGCCGCACCCACGAACGCGACGTTGAACAGCACGTCGTAGACCGAAAAGATCCGGCCACGGAAGCCGTCCTCGACCGAGGTCTGCACGATCGTGTCCGTCGCGATCTTCGCCCCCTGTGTCGTCAGGCCCAGGACGAATGCCGCCACCAGCATGGGAGTTGTGGCGAACGGCAGCCCGAGCGCCGGCACCAGGAGCGCGGCGGTGCCCGCGCACACGACGATCCAGTGGCTGGGACCCAGCCGTCCCGCCGCCCAGGGCGTCACCAGGGCCGCTGCGAAGAAGCCGGCACCGGAGACCCCCAAGGCCAGCCCGAGCAGGGCGAGTCCGTCATCGGCGTTCGACGAGAAGGCGTATCGGCAGAGCATCAGCAGCATGACCAGCAGGGCGCCGTAACAGAAGCGCATCATCGTCATCGTGAACAGCGCCCAGGCTGCCTGGCGGCGCGCTGGTGAGGCGAGATGGCGGATGCCTGCCACCAGGTCGCGTGCGGTGCCGGAGAGTGCTGCCGCGAGGCGGAGCTGCACCAACTCCGGATCAGGCCCCAGCAGTTCGCGCGACATACGGAGTGACGCCAGTCCTGCGCACAGATACAGGGCGGCTCCCAGAAGCACCACGGCGGCATCGGAGTCCCAGGCCACCAGCCGAACGACAAAGGCCAGCCCGGCCCCCGCGGTCGCGGCGAGTGTTCCGGCGGTCGGCGAGAGCGAGTTGGCGATGACGAGCCGTTCCTCGTCGACCACCCGCGGCAGTGCGGCCGACAGCCCGGACAGGACGAAGCGGTTGACGGCCGTGACGCACAGGGCGGAGACGTAGAAGAGCCAGTCCGGGACCTCGGAGACGATCAGGAGGGCCGTCGCCGAGGCCAGCACGGTGCGCAGCAGGCTGCCGTACAGCAGGACCTGACGGCGGCGCCAGCGGTCCAGCAGCACCCCGGAGAAGGGGCCCACCAAGGAGTACGGCAGGAGCAGTACCGCCATGGCGGAGGCGATCGAGGCGGCCGAGGTCTGTTTCTCCGGGGAGAAGACGACGTATGTGGCGAGCGCCGTCTGGTAGACGCCGTCGGCGCCCTGCGAGAACAGGCGTACGACTAGCAGGCGCCGGAAGTCCCGGAAGCGCAGCAGGACCCGCAGGTCGCGTACGACGGACATGGGGCCCAGCCTCACATACGGAGAGGGTCCCCGGGCGGTACAACCCGGGGACCCTCGGCAGCTCTGGCAGGAGCGTTCAACTGCGGCGCCGTGGTGCTTAGCGCTCGACCTCGCCCTTGATGAACTTCTCGACGTTCTCACGGGCCACGTCGTCGAAGTACTGCACCGGCGGGGACTTCATGAAGTAGCTCGACGCCGACAGGATCGGGCCGCCGATGCCGCGGTCCTTGGCGATCTTCGCGGCGCGCAGGGCGTCGATGATGACGCCGGCGGAGTTCGGGGAGTCCCAGACCTCGAGCTTGTACTCCAGGTTC
Organism: Streptomyces sp. M41; assembly: GCF_043673425.1. NCBI lineage: Bacteria > Bacillati > Actinomycetota > Actinomycetes > Kitasatosporales > Streptomycetaceae > Streptomyces > Streptomyces sp. M41. The sequence continues at coordinate 275,002 of NZ_JBIMKE010000005.1, forward strand.
AGCGGGACGTCACCGAAGGCACGGCCCTCGAGGCGGACGTAGGCCCACTTGCGGTCGTCGAGCCAGGCGACGTAGTCGGACGGGCCGATGTGGACGTTCTTCTCGCCGAGCTCACGGTCGGGGATCTGCGAGGTGACGGCCTGCGTCTTGGAGATCTTCTTGGACTCGAGGCGGTCCCGCTCGAGCATGTTCTTGAAGTCCATGTTGCCGCCGACGTTCAGCTGCATCGTGCGGTCCAGGATGACGCCGCGGTCCTCGAACAGCTTCGCCATGACGCGGTGCGTGATGGTGGCGCCGACCTGGGACTTGATGTCGTCGCCGACGATCGGGACGCCCGCCTCGGTGAACTTGTCCGCCCACTCCTTCGTACCGGCGATGAAGACCGGAAGGGCGTTGACGAAGGCGACCTTGGCGTCGATGGCGCACTGGGCGTAGTACTTCGCCGCGTCCTCGGAGCCCACGGGCAGGTAGCAGACGAGGACGTCGACCTGCTTGTCCTTGAGGACCTGGACGACGTCGACCGGGGCCTCGGCGGACTCCTCGATGGTCTCGCGGTAGTACTTGCCGAGGCCGTCGAGGGTGTGGCCGCGCTGGACGGTCACGCCGGAGCGGGGCACGTCGCAGATCTTGATGGTGTTGTTCTCGCTGGCGCCGATGGCGTCCGCGAGATCGAGGCCGACCTTCTTCGCGTCGACATCGAAGGCAGCGACGAACTCGACGTCACGGACGTGATAGTCGCCGAACTGCACGTGCATCAGGCCGGGGACCTTCGACGCCGGGTCGGCGTCCTTGTAGTACTCGACTCCCTGAACCAGCGACGCGGCGCAGTTGCCCACACCGACGATGGCTACGCGAACCGAACCCATTCCGGTTGCTCCCTGTGTGTACGAGTGAGGCCCTGAGTGGACCTCACGTGGCGGTGTCGTCGGGCGTATCCGGCCGAGGGGCGTCCCCCGGCCGGGGCAGGCCGCCCGGCGCTCCAGATGTCCTGTCCGGCGAGTCGGGCTCCCCGGAGGCGGAACCTCTCAGGTCCCGCCCGGCCCGCTCGCTCTCGATGAGCTCGTTCAGCCAGCGCACTTCGCGCTCCACGGACTCCATCCCGTGGCGCTGGAGCTCAAGCGTGTAGTCGTCGAGGCGCTCCCGCGTGCGGGTGAGAGAGGCGCTCATCTTCTCCAGGCGCTCCTCCAGCCGGCTGCGACGGCCCTCCAGCACGCGCATGCGCACGTCCTGAGGCGTGCGTCCGAAGAAGGCAAATCGGGCAGCGAAGTGCTCGTCCTCGTACGCGTCAGGGCCGGTCTGCGAAAGCAGCTCCTCGAAGTGCTCCTTACCTTCCGCCGTCAACCGATAGACGATTTTGGCGCGACGCCCCGCGAGTGGTGCGGCGAGAGCGTCCTCGGTGGTGTTCCCCGGTTCCTCGATCAACCAGCCGTTGGCGACCAGCGTCTTGAGGCAGGGATAGAGCGTGCCGTAGCTGAACGCACGGAACACGCCCAGCGACGTATTGAGTCGTTTGCGCAGCTCATAGCCGTGCATCGGGGACTCGCGGAGCAGTCCGAGAACGGCGAACTCGAGGATCCCGGAACGTCGGCTCATCCCCTCGCCTCCTCGTCTTATCTCGCGCTGATGTATCGACTCGATACATCAAGACGATAGAACGGCCTTCCGGGCGCGACAAGTGGGGGAACGGTGAACGGGATCACATCAACGATTCATGTGGAGCGAGTTGCCTGATTTGGGGTGAAGTTCGGGGCTAGGTGGACTTTGACGGTGCGTAGTCTGTGCGCCATGCACAGCACCGGGAACCAAGTGACGCCTGGGGACGTCGTCGTCCTTGGTGCAGTACGGGTGAATGCGAAACCATCCGCATCCGTACTTCGGGGGGACCGGAAAACAGCCGCCGTTGCCAGGCGCGCAGGGGTGCGCCTGCCCGAGGAGTAGTCGTTCGATGAGCGAGCACCGTCGCAAACCGCCGCAGCCGCAGGGAGGCGGACGTGCCGCGGCCCGACGCGGCCAGGCCGGCTCGTCCTCCGGCCGCCGAGCGGCACCGCGAGGCGCCACCGGATCTCCTTCCGACTCGTACGGGTCGGGGTACAGCGGTTCCGGAGGCGAGGAACGTCAGTACGGCGGACGAGCCGAGGCTCGTCGTGCCGCGCAGAGAAGCAGTGGCGGCCGGCGCAGGGCACCGGAGCCTGCCCGCGGCGGCCGGCGTGCGGCTCCCGGCGGGCCGGGTGGCCGTGGCCGGGGCGCTCCCCCCGGCAAGAGGCGGTTCATCGACTATCCGCGGGCAGGCAAATACGGCGTCGGCCGCTGGCTGCCGTCCTGGAAGCTCGTGTCGGGCCTCTTCCTCGCCTTCTTCGGCAGCCTGGTCGCGGTGGCCGGCATCGGCTACGCCATGGTGGGCACCCCGAAGGTCGACGAGACCGCCGAGGCGCAGAACAACGTCTACTACTGGTCCAACGGAACCGAGATGGTCTCCACGGGCGGCGAGACCAACCGGCAGATCATCAACCTGTCGCGGATTCCCAAGGCGATGCGCAACGCCGTCATCTCCCAGGAGAACAAGACCTTCAAGGAAGACAGCGGCATCGACCCGAAGGGCATCGCCCGCGCCGTACTCAACATGGCCAAGGGCGGCGAGACGCAGGGCGGCTCGACGATCACCCAGCAGTACGTCAAGAACGCGATGCTGAACGATCAGTCGCAGACCCTCTCCCGGAAGTTCAAGGAGATCCTGGTCTCGGTCAAGGTGGGCGCCACGTGGTCGAAGGACGACATCATGGCCGGCTACCTGAACTCCGCCTACTACGGGCGCAACGCCTACGGGATTCAGGCCGCGGCCCGCGCGTACTTCGACAAGGACGCGATCGATCTGGACGAGGGTGAGTGCGCCTTCCTCGCGGCCATGCTCAAGGGCGCCACGTACTACGACCCCGCGGGCTCGACGTCCATCGATCCGGCGGCCACACCCAAGGCCAACAGCAAGCGGGCCCTTGTGCAGATGCAGGACACCCTCGACAAAATGGTCGAGTACGGGCATCTGGACCCCCAAGTGCGAGCCAAGTACACCGGGCTGCCTGCCGTGAAGAACCCGCGCTTGAACACCGCGTTGAGCGGCCAGATCGGCTATCTCGTGGACCTCGCCAACGGCTACCTGGTCAACAACAGCAAAAAGACCGGGATCACCGAGCGCAGCCTGCGGGAGGGCGGCCTCTCGATCTACACGACCTTCGACAAGAAGAAGGTCAAGGAACTCGAGTCCGCGGTCACGACGGTCTACAAGAAGAACATCAAGCCCAAGGAACGGCCGAAGACCGATAGGCACGTGCAGTTCGGCGGTGCCTCCGTCGACCCGGCGACCGGCGCGATCAGGGCCTGCTACGGGGGTACGGACGCGACCGAACACTTCACCAACAACTGTGACGTCACGGGTGCACAGGTCGGTTCGACATTCAAGCCGTTCGTGCTCGCAGCCGCGATGAAGTGGGGCGTGCGGGACAAGGACCTCGGGCCGGAGCAGGCGCAGGACGAGCGCACGCAGGTCTCCCCGAAGAGCCTGTACAGCGGCAAGGACAGGCTGAAGATCAAGGACTATCGAGGCGAGATCTGGCGGAACGGGAAGGGTGAGGAGTGGAACCAGGTCAATGACGGCGATGAGTCGTACGGCTCTCCCCCGCTCTACCAGATCGACCTCCGTGAAGCGATGAGGGAGTCGGTGAACTCCGCCTTCGTTCAGCTCGGCATGGACGTCGGCCTGGACAGGGTCAAGGAGGCGGCCATGGACGCCGGCCTTCTCGAGAACAGTCTGACCGGCACCGACTACCCGTCCTTCTCCATCGGCACATCCCAGCCCAGCGCGATTCGCATGGCGGGCGCGTACGCGACCTTCGCCACCAGCGGAAAGCAGCGTTCTCCGTTCTCGGTCACGAGGGTCACGGACAAGGACGGCGAGAAGTTCCGCCATGAGACCGAGACCGAGACCGCTTTCACTCCTCAGGTCGCCGACAATGTCACGGACGTCCTGAAGACCGTGGTCGAGGAGGGTACGGGTAGCAACGCCCAGCTGTCCGATCGCGAGGTGGCCGGCAAGACCGGTACCACCGACGGCAACCGTTCCGCCTGGTTCGTGGGCTACACCCCGCAGCTGTCGACGGCGATCACGATGTTCCGGCTGGACGACAACGAGAAGAATCAGAACCGTGAGTTCCTGAAGATGTTCGGCACGGGCGGTCAGAAGAAGATTCACGGTGCTTCATTCCCGTCCGTGATCTGGCACGACTATATGGAGCAGGCGCTGAAGGGGACGAAGCCGAAACCGTTCCCGACACCGGAGCCCATCGGTGAGGTCATCAACGAGATCCCGACCCCCACACCGATTCCCACTCCCAGCCAGACGGAGGAGGCCAGCCCGACGCCGAGCCCGACGCCCAGTGAGTCGCTGACCTCGCCTACGCCCACGCCGACCGATACCTGCTTCGGTTTCCAGTGCAATGACATCGGCGGCTCGGACAACGGCGGCACGGACGGAGGCGTGACGTCGACGCCGACGCCGACGGAAACCGAGACAGAGGGCAACAGCAACGGGAATGGCAACGGCAACGGAGGCATTTTCGGCGGGCCCTCAGGCTGATCCACAGCCCATCCGATGAGGCAAGGCCAATGACCGGCACCCATGAGCAGGGTGCCGGTCATCGGCCTTTCTCGCAGCAGGTCAGCCCCTGCTGCTCGGCGTCGGCCTGTTTCACGTGGAACGTCGGTTTCACGTGAAACACTCGGCTGCCGCACCCCAGTCGTCCTCGCACCGTTCTCAGACAGGTACGGCAGGATGTGCCCCATGCCCAGTGCAGAGACGACGCATACGAGCGCGCACGAGCCGGACCGTGTGCGGCCGACCACGGAGGACGTGGTCGCCGCGAGCGGGAGTGAGCTGATCGGCGGCCCCATCGGACGGCGTGCCCTGCTCGGGACGTCCTGGTGGACCCCGGTGCGGATCATCGCGCTGGTGGCCATCGGCATGTTCGCCCTCGGCCTGGTCCAGAAAGCACCCTGCTACGACGGCGCCTGGTTCTTCGGTGCCAGCTCGCAGTACACGCATGCCTGCTACTCGGACATCCCGCACCTCTTCCAGGGGCGCGGCTTCGCCGATGGGCTGGTGCCGTACTTCGACAAGCTGCCGGGCGACATGGAGTACCTCGAGTACCCGGTGCTGACCGGTGTGTTCATGGAGGTCGCTTCCTGGCTGACGACGGACAGCGGCAGCATTCAGGACCAGCAGCAGTGGTACTGGATGGTCAACGCCGGGATGCTGATGGTGTGCGCCGCGGCCATTGCCGTCTGTGTGACCCGCACGCACGCCCGTCGCCCCTGGGACGGACTGCTGGTCGCCCTGGCGCCCGCGTTCGCGCTGACGGCAACCATCAACTGGGACCTGCTGGCCGTCGCTCTGACGGCCGCGGCGATGCTGATGTGGTCGCGGGGCCGCACGCTGGCCTTCGGGGTCCTCCTGGGGCTCGCTACGGCCGCGAAGCTCTATCCCGTCTTCCTGCTGGGCCCTCTGTTCGTTCTGTGCTGGCGCGCGGGCAAATGGCGTGACTTCGGGAAGGCGCTGGCCGGCACGGTCCTCGCCTGGCTGGTCGTGAACCTTCCGGTGATGCTCCTCGCCTGGGACGGCTGGTCGCAGTTCTACCGGTTCAGCCAGGAGCGGGGTGTCGACTTCGGTTCCGTCTGGCTGATCCTTGCCCAGAACTCCAGTGACCCGCTGAGCACGGAGACGGTCAACACCCTTGCCACGTTGCTGATGCTGCTGTGCTGTGTGGGCGTCGCCGCGCTCACGCTCACCGCGCCGCGCCGTCCGCGCTTCGCCCAGCTGGCCTTCCTGATCGTCGCGGCGTTCATCCTCACCAACAAGGTCTACTCACCGCAGTACGTGCTGTGGTTGGTGCCCCTGGCCGTGCTGGCCCGGCCACGGTGGCGGGACTTCCTCATCTGGCAGACCTGTGAAGTGGCGTACTTCCTGGGGATCTGGATGTACCTCGCGTACACGACCAGCGGGGACGCCCACAAGGGACTGCCCCCGGACGGCTACCACTGGGCCATCGGCCTGCACCTGCTGGGGACGCTGTACATGTGCGCCGTCATCGTGCGGGACATCCTCATGCCGGAGCGGGATCCGGTACGCCGGGCCGGCGACGACGACCCCTCGGGGGGTGTACTCGATCGGGCCGAGGACGCGTTCGTGCTCGGCTCCGCGGCCCATCCGGCGCGGCACGCAGCCCACTTCGAGGGGCGACAGGTGGCGTGGGGCACGCAAGGGACGGCCGACTGTTCGCTCTGAGCGAACAGCGCGGGCCCCAGCCCATGCAAAAGGCCGTGCACGTGAGCCGTGTACGGCCTTTTCTCACGTCGGCGTCGGTGTTGTCGAACGCTGCCGAGCCACCGATTCACCGCGTCGGCGAGCGGCGGTTGTTCAGCGGTCGACCAGCCGGTCGAACTGCGTGGTGGTGTGCCGCAGGTGAGCGACCAGCTCGTCGCCCACCTGCGGCTCGGGAGCGTCAGCGGGAACGAACAGGATGGAGACCTGCATGTGCGGGGGCTCCGCGAACCAGCGCTGCTTGCCGCCCCACACGAAGGGAGAAAGGTTCCGGTTGACGGTGGCGAGGCCGGCCCGGGCGACGCCCTTGGCACGCGGCATGACGCCGTGCAGGGCCTTGGGGGCCTCCAGACCCACACCGTGCGACGTGCCGCCCGCCACGACCACCAGGAAGCCGTCCGAGGCCGCCTTCTGCTGCCGGTAGCCGAAACGGTCGCCCTTGGAGACGCGTGTGACGTCCAGGACCGCGCCGCGGTACTCGGTGGCCTCGTGGTCCCCCAGCCACAGCCGTGTGCCGATACGCGCGCGGAAGCGGGTCTGCGGGAACTGCTGCTGGAGGCGGGCGAGTTCCTCGGCCTTGAGGTGGCTGACGAACATCGTGTGCAACGGCAGCCGGGCCGCCCGCAGTCGGTCCATCCAGCCGATGACCTCCTCGACGGCGTCCGAGCCGTCGGTGCGGTCGAGCGGCAGGTGAATGGCGAAGCCCTCGAGGCGGACGTTCTCTATGGCGGCGTGCAGTTGCGGCAGGTCGTGCTCGCTCACACCGTGTCGCTTCATCGAGGACATCACCTCGATGACGACACGGGCGCCCACCAGGCCGTACACGCCGTCCACCGACGACACCGAGCGGATCACCCGGTCCGGCAGCGGCACCGGCTCCTCGCCGCGCCGGTAGGGCGTGAGCACCAGCAGGTCACCGCCGAAGTAGTCCTTGATCCGCGCGGCCTCGTACGTCGTTCCCACGGCGAGGACGTCGGAGCCCAGGCGTGTGGCCTCTTCCGCGAGCCGCTCGTGCCCGAACCCGTAGCCGTTGCCCTTGCAGACCGGGACCAGCCCCGGGAACTGCTCCTGGACGTGCTTGTGGTGCGCCCGCCAGCGCGCGGTGTCGACGTAGAGCGTGAGCGCCATGGCCGGACCTGGAACCTTTCTCGTGGCTGCGGTGCATCGGAGGTAGGAAAGCTATCGACGGTGCAGCAATTGACGGTATCGAAGCAGAGAACGCGAGGTCAGCGACGCGACATGTAGATGTCGAGCGCCTTGTGGAGCAGCTTGTTCAGCGGGAAGTCCCATTCACCGAGGTACTCGGCGGCCTGCCCGCCCGTGCCCACCTTGAACTGGATCAGACCGAAGAGGTGGTCGGTCTCGTCCAGGGAGTCGGAGATGCCGCGCAGGTCGTAGACGGTCGCGCCGAGAGCGTAGGCGTCGCGCAGCATCCGCCACTGCATCGCATTCGAGGGCCGGACCTCACGGCCGATGTTGTCGGAGGCTCCGTAGGAGTACCAGACGTGTCCGCCGACGATCAGCATCGTCGCCGCCGAGAGGTTCACCCCGTTGTGGCGGGCGAAGTACAGCCGCATGCGGTTGGGGTCCTCGGTGTTGAGAGCCGTCCACATGCGCTGGAAGTACGACAACGGGCGGGGCCGGAAGTGGTCGCGCACCGCCGTGATCTCGTACAGCCGCTGCCATTCCTCGAGGTCCTGGTAACCGCCCTGCACGACCTCGACACCGGCCTTCTCGGCCTTCTTGATGTTGCGTCGCCACAGCTGGTTGAAGTTCTTGTGGACCTCTTCCAGCGACCGATTGGCCAGCGGCACCTGGTAGACGTAGCGGGGCTGTACGTCGCCGAAGCCGGCCCCGCCGTCCTCGCCCTGCTGCCAGCCCATACGGCGCAGCTTGTCGGCGACCTCGAAAGCGCGCGGCTCGATGAAGTCGGCTTCGATGTCACGCAGCCGCTTCACGTCCGGGTTCTGGATGCCGGCCTTGATGGAGGGGGCCTCCCAGCGCCGGATGATCACCGGCGGGCCCATCTTCACGGAGAAGGCGCCCTGGTGCTTGAGGTGCGCGAGCATCGGTTCCAGCCAGTCGGTCAGATTTGGCGCGAACCAGTTGATGACCGGGCCCTCGGGCAGATAGGCGAGGTAACGCTTGATCTTGGGAAGCTGCCGGTAGAGGACGAGGCCCGCGCCCACGAGCTCACCGCTCTTGTCGAACCAGCCGAGGCTCTCCGAACGCCACTCCGCCTTGACGTCAGCCCAGGCCGGAACCTGCATGTGGCTCGCCGACGGCAGGCTCTGGATGTATGCCAGATGCTGCTCGCGACTGATCGTCCTCAGGGTCAGGCTCATTCGGGGCGCTCCTCGGGCTGGTGTGTCCCCATGGGTACAGGGGCTCCGGCTCTCGCGGAAGCCTACTGCGCCTCGGGAGCGCCCCGACTGGGCGTACGGAAGCTTCGCCCCGGCCCGTGAGCCGCCGGGGCGTTCGATCGTGTTCTCTGCGGTGTTCTACCGGTGTTCGGAGGGCGGGCCTCCTTGCCGGCAGGGGAAGAGCTGTGCCCCTGGCGTCAGAAGACCCCGCCGAAGAGGCCGCCGTGCGCCATGCCGAGGAAGAAGCCGACAGCCGAGGCACCCAGGCCGATGATCAGCCCGAAGCGCTCGCGCGTCGTCTCCGAGATCCACTGCCCGTACGCGCCGGTGAGGATGCCCACCAGGCCGGTCCAGGAGCTGAGCAGGTGCAGGTGGTGGAACATCGCCGTGACGAAAGCCGTGATCCCCAGCACCAGGGTCACCACGAGCAGGGTGTCCTGGAGGGGGTGGGGCTTTCCGTCCGTGGCGAAAAGGCCTCCGACGGTGTTGGGTCGCAATGCCTGTGCCATAGGGCACCTCCTGCGGAAGGCGGCGCATCGTAGCGCCATACACACCCGATGTGTACAGACTGACGGCCTCCGAGGGCGGATTTCAACCGGAAGCACGTGTGCGGGTACTCTGTACCGTCTGCACCGGTGTCTGCCCAGGCCATGCCAGGGAGCCCGCCCAGTCCACGCAGGGGAACCGCCAGCGGGCCCCCGATTGTCAGTGGCGGCCGATACCGTTGCGTACGCATCACGACCCTCCTGCCACGGAACGACCGTGGCCGCTGAGTCCAAAGGAGGTGGGTTCCACATGCGTCACTACGAGGTGATGGTCATCCTCGACCCCGATCTGGAGGAGCGCGCTGTCGCCCCCCTGATCGAGAACTTCCTCTCCGTCGTCCGTGAGGGCAACGGGAAGGTCGAGAAGGTCGACACCTGGGGCCGTCGTCGTCTCTCGTACGAGATCAAGAAGAAGCCTGAGGGCATCTACTCGGTCATCGATCTGCAGGCCGAGCCTGCGGTCGTCAAGGAGCTCGACCGCCAGATGAACCTGAACGAGTCGGTCCTCCGGACCAAGGTCCTCCGCCCCGAGACCCACTGAGCTCTCCAGCTCAGTTGATTTCGGGATTCGAGTAGCAGCAACCAAGCAGCCAGAGCAGCAAACCCGCCGAGAGGTTCCCCCATGGCAGGCGAGACCGTCATCACGGTCGTCGGCAATCTTGTCGACGACCCCGAGCTGCGCTTCACCCCCTCCGGTGCGGCGGTCGCGAAGTTCCGTGTCGCGTCCACGCCCCGCACCTTCGACCGCCAGACCAACGAGTGGAAGGACGGCGAAAGCCTCTTCCTGACCTGCTCGGTCTGGCGCCAGGCGGCGGAGAACGTCGCGGAGTCGCTCCAGCGAGGCATGCGCGTGATCGTGCAGGGCCGGCTGAAGCAGCGGTCGTACGAAGACCGCGAGGGCGTCAAGCGCACGGTCTACGAGCTGGACGTCGAGGAAGTCGGCGCCAGCCTGCGCAACGCCACGGCCAAGGTCACCAAGACCAGCGGTCGCGGTGGCCAGGGCGGTTACGGCGGCGGTGGCGGCGGCCAGGGTGGCGGCAACTGGGGCGGCGGTCCCGGCGGCGGCCAGCAGGGCGGCGGTGCTCCCGCCGACGACCCGTGGGCGACCGGTGCTCCCGCCGGTGGCCAGCAGGGCGGCGGCGGTGGCGGCGGCTGGGGCGGTGGCTCCGGCGGCGGTGGCGGCTACTCGGACGAGCCCCCCTTCTAGACCTATGGGTCCGGCCTTCGAGGCCGGTCCAGGTCAAGGGCGGGTCGTACCCAAACTTCTTGATCACACAGGAGAAACATCATGGCGAAGCCGCCTGTGCGCAAGCCGAAGAAGAAGGTCTGCGCTTTCTGCAAGGACAAGGTCACGTACGTGGACTACAAGGACACGAACATGCTGCGGAAGTTCATTTCCGACCGCGGCAAGATCCGTGCCCGCCGCGTGACCGGCAACTGCACGCAGCACCAGCGTGACGTCGCCACGGCCGTCAAGAACAGCCGTGAGATGGCGCTGCTGCCCTACACCTCCACCGCGCGATAAGGGAAGGGTGACCGAAACATGAAGATCATCCTCACCCACGAGGTCTCCGGCCTCGGCGCCGCGGGCGACGTCGTCGACGTCAAGGACGGTTACGCTCGCAACTACCTGATCCCGCGGAAGTTCGCTATCCGCTGGACCAAGGGTGGCGAGAAGGACGTCGAGCAGATCCGCCGTGCTCGCAAGATCCACGAGATCCAGACCATCGAGCAGGCCAACCAGATCAAGGGCCAGCTCGAAGGGGTCAAGGTTCGTCTGGCCGTTCGCTCCGGCGACGCCGGTCGTCTCTTCGGTTCCGTCACCCCGGCCGACATCGCTTCCGCGATCAAGGCTGCCGGTGGTCCCGAGGTCGACAAGCGCCGCATCGAGCTCGGTGCGCCGATCAAGACCCTGGGCGCCCACGAGACGTCCGTGCGTCTGCACCCCGAGGTTGCCGCCAAGGTCAACATCGAGGTCATCGCGGGCTGATCGCCGCGCTCGGCTGAACAGCTGAAATGAAGGGGCCGCACCCCGCGTGGGTGCGGCCCCTTTGTTCTGCCGCACTGCGGCCTCGCCAGGATGGACCGTCAGGCGACCGGTCCGAGCTGTTCATCTGTTTCACGTGAAACGCCGTGTTTCACGTGAAACAGTCAGCGCGTGGCGCCGGTGACGATCCAGCGGCCCGAGCGCGTACGCAGCCAGAGCGTCAGCATGCGCACCGCCATCATCAGGGTCATGGCCGCCCAGACTGCTGTGAGACCGCCGCCGACCGCGGGGACGAGCAGTGCCACGGGAGTGAATACAGCCAGCGTGACCACCATGGCCCAGGCCAGGTAGGGACCATCGCCTGCGCCCATCAGGACGCCGTCGAGGACGAAGACGACACCGCAGATCGGCTGGGAGATTGCCACTACGAGCAGGGCAGGGAGAGCTGTGTCCTGGACGGCCGAATCGCTGGTGAACAACGGCAGGAACAGTGGTCGGGCAAGCACGACGAGCAGGCCGAGGATGACGCCGGCCGCGATGCCCCACTCCACCATGCGGCGGCAGGCAGCGCGGGCCCCTTCGGCGTCGCCTGCCCCGAGGTAGCGCCCGATGATGGCCTGCCCGGCAATGGCGATGGCGTCCAGGGCGAAGGCGAGCAGGCTCCACAGCGACAGGATGATCTGGTGCGCGGCGATGTCGGCGTCCCCGAGGCGGGCGGCGACGGCTGTGGCGATCATGAGAATGGCCCGCAGTGACAGGGTACGGACCAGGAGGGGGACCCCGGCCTGTGCCGAGGCTCTGATGCCGGCAGCGTCCGGACGCAGGGACGCACCGTGCTTATGCGCGCCGCGCACGACGACCACGAGATAGGCCGCGGCCATGCCGCACTGGGCGATCACGGTGCCCCAGGCGGAGCCTGCGATACCGAGGTCGGCGCCGTAGACAAGACCTGCGTTGAGGGCGGCGTTGGCGATGAACCCCGCGATGGCGACATAGAGCGGTGTTCTCGTGTCCTGGAGCCCACGCAGGACGCCGGTGGCGGCCAGCACCACGAGCATGGCCGGGATGCCGAGTGCCGATATCCGCAGATAGGTGATCGCGTACGGGGCCGCGGTGTCGGAGGCGCCGAAGAGTTCGACGAGGAACGGTGCCGTGGGCAGGACGACCGCGACAACGGCGGCACCGAGCAGGAGTGCCAGCCAGATCCCGTCCATGCCCTGGCGGATGGCGGCCTGGAGGTCGCCGGCGCCGACGCGTCGGGCGACGGCCGCTGTTGTGGCATAGGCGAGGAAGACGAACACGCTGACGGCTGTCAGGAGGAGGGCCGAGGCGACTCCCAGGCCGGCGAGCTGGGCGGTGCCGAGATGGCCGACGATCGCGCTGTCGACCATGACGAAGAGGGGCTCGGCGACGAGCGCGCCGAATGCCGGGACGGCCAGCGCGATGATCTCTCGGTCGTGCTGTCGCCGTGCGGCCTTGGGGGTCGCGGGGGCCTGTGTCATGGCCACCAATCTAATCGTCCACAGGTAAGAGATGCAAAGGTATATGGACCCTTACTAACCGTCTTGGGGCGTGTGCGCCCGTGCAGCGTTCGAACCGATCTTGGTCCGACTGGGGAAGTTTTTCTTCTGCACAACCAGTGGACGGTAAACATGCAGGTCAACAGTGCTGTCCGGGAATCACCCGAAGCTTGTTCACAGGGCTGTCCACCGTGTCGTGCACAGGTTTTGCGGAGTTCTCCACAGCATCGGGGCCGTCGTCCACATGGCCTGTGGATAACCAGATTGGCTGACGGTGCCCGCGGGCCTACCGTGGTCCGGCGCCCACTCCGTCCGTCGGCCGGGAAACCGTCATAAAACCGACGGCTCAGAACCGGAGTTGGGCCTCTTATTTGTCAGTGGCGTGCCGTAGAACTGAGGGGCACGGCGAGGTCCGCTCCGCGGACGGGAGGAGGTGGCTCGGTGAGCATTTCCGAGCCCTTGGACGATCCGTGGGCCGACAGTGGTCCCAGCGATCGTCTGCCCGCCTCCCGCCGACGAGGTGACAGCGGACGGGGCCGTGATGAACAGCACGATCGAGGCCGGGACAGCGGCGAGTGGGACGGCGGCGGTTCGACATTCGAACGGGTACCGCCCCAGGACCTCGACGCCGAGCAGTCCGTGCTGGGTGGCATGCTCCTGTCGAAGGACGCCATCGCCGATGTCGTCGAGGTCCTCAAGGGCCACGACTTCTACAAGCCCGCGCACGAGACGATCTTCCAGGCGATCCTCGACGTCTACGCCAAGGGCGAGCCGGCCGACCCCATCACCATCGCCGCCGAGCTCACCAAGCGCGGTGAGATCAACAAGGTCGGCGGCGCCTCGTATCTCCACACCCTGGTACAGACGGTGCCGACGGCGGCGAACGCCGAGTACTACGCGGAGATCGTGCATGAGCGCGCCGTGCTGCGCCGCCTGGTCGAGGCCGGTACCCGCATCACCCAGATGGGATACGCGGCCGACGACGACGTCGACGAGATCGTCAACCGCGCACAGGCCGAGATCTACGCGGTCACCGAGCAGCGCACCAGCGAGGACTATCTGCCGCTCGGCGACATCATGGAGGGCGCACTCGACGAGATCGAGGCGATCGGCTCCCGTAGCGGTGAGATGACCGGTGTCCCCACGGGATTCACGGACCTGGACTCGCTGACCAACGGCCTGCATCCGGGCCAGATGATCGTCATCGCGGCCCGCCCGGCCATGGGTAAGTCCACGCTCGCACTGGACTTCGCACGAGCGGCATCCATCAAGCACAACCTGGCCAGCGTCATCTTCTCGCTGGAAATGGGGCGCAACGAGATCGCGATGCGTCTGCTGTCGGCCGAGGCACGCGTCGCCCTGCACCACATGCGTTCCGGCACGATGACGGACGAGGACTGGACGCGTCTGGCGCGCCGGATGCCCGAGGTGTCGGCGGCGCCGCTCTACATCGACGACTCCCCGAACCTGTCGATGATGGAGATCCGTGCGAAGTGCCGCCGGCTGAAGCAGCGCAATGACATCAAGCTCGTGATCATCGACTACCTCCAGCTGATGCAGTCCGGTGGGTCGAAGCGCTCCGAGAGCCGTCAGCAGGAGGTCTCGGACATGTCCCGTAACCTCAAGCTCCTGGCCAAGGAGCTCGAAGTCCCGGTGATCGCGCTCTCGCAGCTCAACCGTGGTCCCGAGCAGCGCACGGACAAGAAACCGATGGTCTCCGACCTGCGTGAGTCAGGATCCATCGAGCAGGATGCCGACATGGTGATCCTGCTGCACCGCGAGGACGCCTACGAGAAGGAGTCGCCGCGCGCCGGCGAGGCGGACATCATCGTGGGCAAGCACCGTAACGGCCCGACGGCGACGATCACCGTCGCCTTTCAGGGCCACTACTCGCGGTTCGTGGACATGGCACAGACCTGATCCTTCGCACCCGGGGGATATGCACTCGACTCCCGACCGCCCACCGGGGTGGACTGGGGGCATGACGAAATCTCAGGAAGAGCTGCTTCCCGGCACGCGCCGCGCACTGCTGCACCGCATCGCCGTGGCCCAGGCCGAAGGGCGGGCTCCCTCGCTGGTCGCCGCGGTCGTTCGGGACGGGAAGGCCGTGTGGCACGGCTCGCGTACCTCGGTGGACGGGCACGGGCCGGACGAGAACGTGCAGTACCGCATCGGTTCGATCACCAAGACCTTCACCGCCGTACTTGTGCTGCGGCTGCGCGACGAGGGCCTGCTCGACCTCGGAGATCCGCTGGAAAAGCATCTGCCGGGCACCGGGGCGGGGGAGGCGACCATCGCGGAACTGCTCGCGCACACCACTGGCTTGGCGGCCGAGTCGCCCGGACCCTGGTGGGAGCGGACTCCGGGATCCATGCGGCCGGAGCTGTCCGATGTGCTGGGTGAGCAGCCCTTCCTGCATCCGTCCGGACGCCGGTTCCACTACTCGAACCCCGGCTACACGCTGCTGGGCGCACTGATCGAGAGGCTGAGGGACGCTTCGTGGGAGGACGTGCTCAGGCGAGAAGTGCTCGAGCCTCTGGGACTGAACCGAACGGGTGCGCATGCGCAGGCGCCGCACGCCGGTGGCTGGGCCGTGCATCCCTGGGCCGATGTGATGCTTCCCGAGCCCGTCGAGGATCTGGGCCGGATGGCGCCTGCCGGTCAACTGTGGTCGACGACCGCCGACTTGGCACGGTTCGCCGTCTTCCTGACCAAGGGCGACGACCGGGTGCTGAGTGCTCGGTCGGTACGGGAGCTGCGGACACCGGCAGCGCCACCCGAGGCCGCGGATGTGGCGGACGGGGCGGCATACGGCCTCGGGATGCAGATCCAGCACAGGGAGGGGCGGCTCCTTGTGGGGCATGGCGGATCGTTGCCGGGCTTCCTTGCGAGCCTGATGATCAGTGTCGAGGACGACGTGGCGGCCGTCGTGCTGGCCAACTGCACGTCGGGTCCCCAGGTGTCCCTTGTGGCCGCCGATCTCGTCCGTATCGTCGCCGAGGCCGAGCCGCGTATCCCAGAGCCCTGGAAGCCGATGAGCGAAGCCGACGCGGTGGAGCTGGAGTTGGCGGGCCAGTGGTACTGGGGAACACATGCCTTTGCTCTGCGGCTGAACGCTGATGGACTGGCTTCATTGGAGCCGCTGTCCGGCAAGGGCCGCCGCTCGCGATTCCGGGCCAACGGCGACGGCACATGGACGGGCCTGGAGGGCTACTACGCCGGCGAGCTCCTGAAGGCCGTGCGACGCCCGGATGGGACCGTGGACCATCTGGACCTCGGCTCGTTCGTGTTCACCCGTCAGCCGTATGACGAGACCGCCGCTGTGCCGGGCGGGGTGGATCCCGACGGTTGGCGGGGGACCGGTTCGTTCTGAGCGTGCGGCGATGCGCCTGTTTCACGTGAAACAGGCGCATCGCTGTGTCAGAGCGGGAGCTTGAAGCCCACGTGCGAGGCCGTGAAGCCGAGCCGCTCGTAGAAGCGGTGTGCGTCCTCCCGGGTCCTGTCGGAGGTCAGCTGAACCAACTGGCAGTTCTGTCGGCGGGATTCCTCGATCGCCCACTCGATGAGCCGCGTGCCCAGCCCGCTGCCCCGCTCGTCGGCGTGGACACGCACGGCTTCGATGATCGACCGGGTGGAGCCACGCCGGGACAGCCCGGGAATGATCGTGAGCTGGAGAGTGCCGACCACGCGGCCCTCGCGAACCGCCACGACCAGGTACTGGTTCGGATCGCTGGTGAGCCGGTCCAGTGCGGCCAGGTACGGGGTCAGATCGTCCGGCGATTCGCGCTGGGCGCCTAGTGGATCGTCCGCGAGCATGCCGACGATCGCGGGAACGTCGGCTGCGACGGCGGTGCGTATCTCAGGATCTTCCATCTCCGCACCTTATGCGGGCGTCGGTAGCGACTGGCTCTGGGCGAGCGCGGTAGGCGCGGGCCCGTCGCTGTCGTGGCGTTTCACCGCCCCGGAGTGACTGGGGGCCGAGTAGAGCGGTGTCGCAATAGCCTGCGTTTGCAAATATACCGCGCATGCAAGTATTGTCATCACTCGTAAAGCGCTCCTGCAATCGTCTCGGAAGGTGTACCTCCTTCATGCCTCTCGCGCTTCTGGCCCTCGCGATCGGGGCCTTCGGAATCGGAACGACCGAGTTCGTGATCATGGGCCTGCTGCCCGAGGTCGCGGGCGATTTCGGGGTCTCCATCCCCACTGCCGGACTGCTCGTGACCGGATACGCACTCGGCGTGGTCCTCGGCGCTCCACTGATGACCGTACTGGGCACCAAGGTGTCCCGTAAGCGGATGCTGATGCTGCTGATGGGTCTGTTCATCGCAGGCAATCTGCTGTCCGCACTCGCGCCCGGCTTCACCGTCATGCTGATCGGCCGTGTGGTCGCCTCGCTCGCCCACGGCGCCTTCTTCGGTATCGGCTCGGTCGTCGCGGCCGATCTGGTCGCCCCGGACAAGAAGGCGGGGGCCATCGCGATGATGTTCACCGGCCTGACCGTCGCCAACGTGGTCGGCGTCCCGCTCGGCACCTTCGTCGGGCAGTCCGTCGGCTGGCGCGTCACCTTCGCGCTCGTCGCCGCCCTCGGGGTCGTCGGCCTCGCCGGCATCGCCAAGCTCGTCCCCGACATGCCCAAGCCCCAGGGTGTCCACCTGCGCCACGAGCTGGCCGCTTTCAAGAACGCCCAGGTTCTGCTCGCCATGGCGATGACGGTCCTCGGCTTCGGCGGCGTCTTCGCGGCCATCACGTACATCGCCCCGATGATGACCCACGTCGCCGGGTTCGCCGACGGCTCCGTCACCTGGCTGCTGGTCCTCTTCGGGCTCGGCATGGTCGGCGGCAACCTCATCGGCGGCAAATACGCCGACCGAGCGCTGATGCCCATGCTGTACATCTCCCTGGGCGCTCTCGCTGTCGTTCTCGCGCTCTTCACGCTCACGGCGCAGAACAAGATCCTCGCGGCCGTCACCATCGCGCTGATAGGCGCCCTGGGCTTCGCCACCGTGCCCCCGCTGCAAAAGCGGGTCCTCGACCAGGCGCACGGCGCCCCGACGCTCGCCTCGGCCGTGAACATCGGTGCCTTCAACCTCGGCAATGCCCTCTCCGCCTGGCTCGGCGGCATCGTCATCGCGGCCGGCTTCGGCTACACGTCCCCCAACTGGGTCGGCGCCGCCCTTGCCGCTGCCGCGTTGCTGCTCGCCGTCCTGTCGGCCGCGCTGGAGCGTCGCGACCGAGCGACCGACAGCACCGTGGTCACCGGCGCCATGCCCGCGGCGCCAGCCGTGCAGGCCGTGCCCGCCGAGCAGCGAGCCGCCGCACACCGCTGAGCCGACTCGTCCTGCGGGGCAGGGCCGCCCCGCAGCACCCCGGCTGCGCCCCATCCCCCCCTCAGCACCACCCTGCAAGGAGAAACCCCATGAGCACCGCCACCGCCGTCCCTCACCTGACCACCCAGGACGCCGACACTCTCGTCGCCGCCGCCCGCGGGGCCGCCGAGGCCGCCGGGGTCACGGTCAGCGTCACCGTTCTGGACGCCGGGGGTCACATGCTCGCCTTCCGACGGGACGACCGGGCTGTGCTGATCTCCGGGGAGACCAGCACCCGCAAGGCCTACACGGCCGTACAGCTCGATGCCCCCACCGCCGATCTCGTCGACGCCATACAGCCCGGCGGGCCCTTTCACACCCTGCCCACGGCGCTCGATCGGCCGCTGCTCTTCATCGCCGGTGGCGTGCCGATCCACCGCGACGGCCGGCTGATCGGCGCGGTCGGAGTGGGCGGCGGTGCGCCGGAGCAGGACCACCAGTTCGCGACGGCCGCGATCGAGGCCCTTGTCTGATCAAGCGTCAGGCAGCGAAGACGAAACGCCGGTCCCCGGACGGGGACCGGCGTTTGTCATGCGGCTTCAGCGAGCCGAGCGCCTCAACCCGCCGCCACCGTCAGTGGAGCGAAACGTCGGCTCCAGTCGCCGGGCAGCTCTGCGATGCCGTGCGTCATGACCGCGTTGAAGGCGACCGGGGCCAGACCGTGCTCCTTCGCCCAGGTCAGCAGCTCCTCATGGCGCACGTCGATGTCCGTACGCAACCGGCGGTCGGTGTGAGCGGCGAGGGAGGCGATCAGGGCCTTGGCGCTCTCCGTGTCGCGGGCGATCAATGGGCCCACCACATGCGTGTCCATATTGGGCCAGGCACCCGCGTAGCCGATGATCCGGCCGTTCTCCTCTGCGACGCGCAGCTGGTCGGCGAATGCGGGCAGCCGCGTGATGATGTGCGTCCGATCGGCGCCGAACACCTCCTCGTCGAGCCGCAGGATGGCGGGGAGGTCTTCGGCAGTGGCCGCGCGCGTGGCCACCTGAGGCTTCCAAGTGGCGGGCGACGAGAAGTGCCCGCAGACCATTTCGGCTCGGGCGGTCACTTTGAAGCCGAGTTCCTCGTACAACGGTTGGCCGTTCGGTGTGGCATGGAGGGTCAGCGGTGTCGGGCCCATGGCGGAGACGACGTGACCCATCAAGCGGCGTCCGATGCCTCGCCGCGAGTGCCGCTCCGCGACCAGGACCATGCCGATGGCACCCAACTGGGGGCGGTCCTGAGGTCCGTATTCCGTGACTACGCAGGCGGTGACGAGCCCGCCGTCCGGGTCGTCGATGCCGTAGCCCTTTCCGGCGGTGAGGAGGAACTGCCACTTGTGTTCCTCACGGGGCCAGCCCCGATCCTGGGACAGGTCGGCGCAGGCGGTGAGGTCGCGAGGCGTCAGGCGGCGGATGGGCAGAGCGGCGGAGGAAGGAGTCGGCACGCAGGTCAGGCTGTCCGACGACGGCCCTGGTCGTCCAGCCGTTTCCGGTAGACGGACGGGCTTTTGGCCATGTCATGGTCCGCCGCACTGGGCGCTGACGGGCGCCGGGTGTTTCACGTGAAACGAGGACGACGGCGGCGACAGCATCCCTGGACCTCTCGAAGTGGACCTTGTCCGCCCTTCATTGATCCCTCTCGCCCATCCCCTACGCCCGCCTCCTTCGCCCGTCTCCTCACGCCCTTTGTGCGAGAAGAAGGGGGGACTTGTGATCGGCGCGTCGGCCGGTAGGGTCGACTCCGTTCGTGTCCGAGTCGTGATGTGGGCTCAGTGCGAGCCGAGCGCAAAGGCAATGGAGCCTAACGGGACGGAGAGATCGAAGACCCGCATTCCCGGGTATGCGGCCCAAGCGCCCACGCGCGGTGGGATGCTGCGGTGAGAGCACTGCGGCCAATGTCACACTCTCGCCTTACTTGTCCGTTCCGGGCATGAATGCAGGTTGCATGTGGCCTTATTGGTCGACACAACGAATGGGGTAGAGCAAGCCGCCACGGGGAAGCAGGCACCTTCCGTCTCGGAAGTGCGTAGACCGACCGAGAGATGTTCGAGGCGAGGCACACCATGGACGCTCCGACCACCACGTCGGCCGACGACGGCACTTCCGGCGGCGGGGGCGCCTGGTTCACACCGCACAAGCAGCCGGAATCCACTGCGGACAGTCTCCCGACGCAGCCCGCCCTCGTCTCCGCCCCAGGCCAGGGCCCACCCACGGCCCCAGCCCACGCCGGCACAGCCCGGCCCCAGCCCTCGATACCGGGCCTCACCCCGACCCCTGAGGCCGCACCCTCCCCCCACCCGCACGTTCCGAGCCGGCGTCCCGCCCCCGGCGCAGCCGCCTCCCCGGACGCGATCCTGATCCGCCGGACGATGGCCGAGATCGCCCCCGTAGCCGACAAGGTCACCTCGTACTTCTACGCACTGCTCTTCGTGCGCCACCCCGACCTGCGCTCCCTGTTCCCGGCCGCCATGGACACCCAGCGCGACCGGCTGCTCAAGGCCCTGCTCACAGCTGCGGACCACATCGACGACAGAGCCGTCCTCGTCGACTATCTGCAGAACCTCGGCCGCGGCCACCGCAAGTACGGCACCCGGCCCGAGCACTATCCGGCCGTCGGTGAATGCCTCATCGGCGCGCTGAGCAGGTACGCCGCCGGCGTGTGGGACCGGGAGATGGAGGCGGCCTGGGTCCGGACCTACACGACCATCTCGCAGGTGATGATCGACGCGGCTGCGGCGGACGAACTGCGTGCTCCCGCCTGGTGGTACGCGGAAATCGTGTCGCACGACCTCAGAACGCCGGACGTCGCGGTCGTCACCGCCCGCCCTGACCAGCCCTATCCCTTCCTCGCCGGGCAGTACACGAGCCTGGAGACGCCTTGGTGGCCGAGGATCTGGCGGCACTACTCCTTCGCCTCCGCGCCCCGGTCCGACGGTCTGCTGACCTTCCATGTGAAGGCCGTGCCCGCGGGCTGGGTCTCCAACGCGCTGGTGCATCGCGCGCGACCGGGGGACATCATCCGGCTCGGCCCGCCGACCGGTTCGATGACCGTCGACCACACCACCGACAGCGGGATGGTCTGCGTGGGTGGAGGCACCGGCATAGCGCCGATCAAGGCATTGGTGGAGGACGTGGCGGAGCACGGCCACCGGCGACCGGTCGAGGTCTTCTACGGCGCCCGCAATGACCATGACCTCTACGACATCGACACGATGCTCAGGCTCCAGCAATCGCACCACTGGCTGGAGGTCCGGCCGGTGGTGGACCGGCACGGACTGCTCCAGCTTCCCGAAGCCATCCGCGAGTACGGACCGCGGACCGAGTACGACGCCTATGTCTCCGGCCCGCCCGGCATGATCCGCAGCGGTGTGGACGCCCTGAGGGACATCGGGATCCCATGGGACCGCATACGCCATGACTCGGTGGAGGAGCTCGCCGCCATCGGCAACTGACCTCCGCAAACCGACGCCGCCGGTGCTCCACTCAGGTCGGCCGAGGTCAGCCCAGGGATGCGCGGGTCAGTCCAGGTCAGCCCAGATCGGGAGCGTGCATCGCACGGACGCCCTCGATGTTGCCGTCCAGGTAGTGCCGCAGCGACAGCGGTACGAGATGCACCGAGGCGATCCCGACCCGGGTGAACGGCACCCGCACGATCTCGTACTCGCCGATGGGCTCGTCCACCTCGGGACCATGCCGCAGCGAGGGATCCATGGACTCCAGACGGCAGACGAAGAAGTGCTGCACCTTTACACCGGTCGCTCCGCCGTCCTCGCCGATGTGCTCGACGGTGTCGACGAAGCAGGGCACCACATCGATGATCTTGGCGCCGAGCTCCTCGTACACCTCCCGGTGAAGGGCTTCGACGACAGTCGTGTCCGTCGGCTCCACCCCGCCACCGGGAGTGAGCCAGTAGGGATCGATACCGGGCTTGGTGCGCTTGATCAGGATGAGATGGTCGCCGTCCAGAAGGATGGCTCGGGCGGTGCGCTTGACCACGGGTCGGACGGTCATGGGAGAAATGTGGCCCGGCTGGTTCCACGTGAAACATCGCGAGACGTCACCGGTCCGGCTGACGGTGTGAGAAGCCCGCACACGCCGGGCGAGGTGCTTCGTCAGGCCCAGTCGGAAGCGGCTCGCAACAGCCACTCATGGGCGCGGGCGATGTGCGGCATGGCCAGTGTGCCGGTGCGGACCACGAGGAAGTACGTCCGCAGTGGTGGCACCGGCGGATCATGCAGGGCGACGATGTCCCCACGTCGTAAGGCCGCAGCGCACAGATAGCGGGGCAGTACCGCCAGCCCCGCCCCCGTGGCCGCGCAGGCGAGCACCGCCCGCAGATCGGGGACGATCACGGTGCCCGGGGCCGCGGGGCGGGAGTCGTAGACCGACGCCCAGTAGCGGGAGACGAAGGGCAGAGACTCGTGCACCTCCACCACCGGGACTTCCTCCAGCGCATGCGCACCCTTGCGCCGCAGCATTCCCGAACCTATGCGCTCGGCCCACAGCGGAGCCGCCACGAGGACATGTTCCTCGTCGCAGAGCGGAGTCGCCGTGAGCAGAGCGCCGCGGGGACGGGCCGTGCTGATGGCCAGATCGTGATGCCCGGCGGCCAGTCCCTCGAGGATCTCCTCGGCGTTGCCGAAGGACGCGCGCAGTGCGAAGTGCTGGCCCTCCTCGCCGGTGAGCTCGGTGAGTGCGGGCAGCGCCCGCTCGGCGGTGAACTCGGGAGGCCCGCCGACGTGCAGGGACCGTAAGGAGGACTCGTCGTCGATTCCTGTCTCGGCGATCTCCACCAGGGCGTCGAGATGCGGCGCGGCCTTGTGCGCGAGTTCGTCGCCCATGGTCGTCGGCGTCACACCGCGGGCCTGCCGCAGGAAGAGGGGGCGGCCCAACTGCCGTTCCAGGGTGCGGATCTGTGAGGTCACGGCTGGCTGGGACAGCCCGAGCAACGCGGCGGCGCGGGTGAAGGAGCCGGCCCGGTGCACGGTCACAAAGGTGCGCAGCAAGGCCAGATCCATGCGACAGCCTCCCCTTCCCCGCCCTTCTCCCCACCCCCAGGGCAGGGCCCAACTATAAATAAGTCGATAGGTCGCTGTCGCCACCGTGATTGGACACTGACAGACAGTCAACTAGCCTTGTTCGCGCGGTTCTTCGCCCGCGGAACCGAGGGCGGTCCGAGCCACGAGGGGGGAGGCTCGGACCGCCCGGACCACCTGCGTGAAGCACGGGCGCACTCCAGGGGGCGAGGTCACTTCGCCGATTCGTCCAGCGCGCGCAGTACGTCGGCCACCAGGTCCTCGGGGTCCTCCGCCCCGACCGACATACGAACGAACCCCTCCGGTACGGCGTCGCCGCCCCAGCGTCCGCGCCGCTCGGCCGTGGACCGTACCCCACCGAAGCTGGTCGCGTCGTCCACGAGCCGCAAAGCCTCCAGGAAACGCTCGGCACGGGCGCGTGTGGGCAGCGTGAAGGACACCACGCACCCGTAGCGCCGCATCTGCCGCGAGGCGATGGCGTGCGAGGGGTCGTCGGGCAGCCCCGGATAGCGCACCCCGAGCTCCTCCCGCCAGTCCCGCAGCGCTTCGGCGACCGCGAGGGCATTGGCGTTCTGCCGCTCCACACGCAACTGGAGCGTGGCGAGCGAACGGTGCGCGAGCCATGCCTCCATGGGCCCCGGAATCGCTCCGACGATCTTGCGCCAGCGCCGTACGGCGGTCATGGCCTCGCTGTCGCGGCCGGTGACGTATCCGAGGAGCACGTCACCGTGTCCCGTGAGCTGCTTGGTGCCGCTGGCCACCGAGAAGTCGGCGCCGAGTTCCAGAGGCCGCTGACCGAGCGGTGTCGCGAGCGTGTTGTCGACGGCGACGCGGGCGCCCCGCGCGTGTGCCGCCTCGACGAGGCGGGAGATGTCGCAGACATCCAGCCCGGGGTTGGACGGCGTCTCGATCCACAGCAGTTTCGCGCCGTCCAGGACGTCGAGTTGAGCGTCCCCACCGGTCGGCGCCGTGCGCACCTCGATGCCGTACGCCTCCAACTGCGCCCGCGCCAGAGGCAGCGCCTGATAGCCGTCGCTGGGCAGGACGACGGCGTCGCCGGTGCGTAGCTGGGAGAAGAGCACCGACGAGGTCGCGGCCATGCCCGAGGGGAAGACCAGCGTCTCGATACCGTCCTCCCCCGGCGCCTCCAGCTCGCCGATGGCGCGCTCCAGGTGGGTCCAGGTCGGATTCTCGTCGCGGCCGTAGGTGTACGGGCCGGTGGGCTCGCCCGGCAGGTGGTAGTGGGCGGCGAACACCGGGCCCGGCAGGGTCGGCTCGTACTTGACCGGCTCGGGCAGCCCGGCCCGCACCACGCGCGTGCCGTCGCCGCCGACCGGAAGCCTCCGTTCCGGCCCGCGATCCTGTCCCTGCTGCCACCCCCGCGCGTGCGTGCCGCTCATGCCGCCCGTCCTTCCACCCGCTCGCGGACCGCTGCAAGCAGGCCCGTGCTTGCAGCCTCCACCATCGCGAGGCACTCATCGAAGCCGTCCCTGCCGCCGTAGTACGGGTCGGGCACGTCCAGGTCGTCGCCCGCGGCGGGATCGTAGGAACGCAGCAGCCGCACCTTCGCCGCGTCCTTTGGTGAGGGCGCGATGCGGCGCAGGGCCTTGAGATGGCTGTCGTCGAGCGCGATGACGAGGTCGAGGCGGTCGAACCAGGACGGCCGGAACTGCCGGGCTGTGTGGCCGCTGTCGAAGCCGTGCTCCTCCAGGACGGAGACGGTGCGCGGGTCGGCGGGATCGCCCTCGTGCCAGCCACCGGTGCCGGCGCTGTCGACCTCGACCAGACCGCCGAGCCCGGCCTCCTCGACACGTGCGCGGAAGACGGACTCGGCCATCGGCGAGCGGCAGATGTTGCCGGTGCAGACGAAGCAGACGCGGTAGGTCATCGGATGTTCGGTCCCCGTCTGTTCAGTCCCCGTCGGGAAGGATCATGTTGAGGGCCCACGAGACGATCGAGATGATCAGGCCACCGAGTACGGCGGTCCAGAACCCGTCGACGTGGAAGCTCAGGTCGAGCTTGTCCGCGAGCCACGATGTCAGCAACAGCATCAGCGCGTTGACGATCAATGTGAACAGGCCGAGGGTCAAAATGAGCAGCGGCAGGCTCAAGAGCTTGACTATGGGCTTGACCAGGAAGTTCACCAGGCCGAAGAGCAGCGCGACGAGTATGAGGGTGCCGATCTTCTTGCCCGTGCTGTCACCGGTGAGGGTGATCTTGTCGAGCAGCCAGACGGCGACCGCCAGGGCGCCCGCGTTGGCGATCGTCTTGACTACGAAATTCTTCATGTGTCTGATCGTGGCAGACGTAATCGGCCATGAGCACGGGTGACGAGGGCGGACAAGAGCGATGAAGGCATTCCGGCTGGATGAACTGGAGGCGGAGCGCGCCGCCAACGAGGGCGCCTACCTGCAGTTTCTGCGGGAGCGGAACATGTCGGTCGGTCTCTACGCGCTCAACGCCGGGGAGCACGATCCACAGAAGCCGCACAATCAGGACGAGGTCTACTTCGTTGTGAGCGGCCGGGCCCAGATCACCGTCGGCATGGAGACCACTCAGGTGGCGCGCGGCAGCGTGGTGTACGTGCCGGCCGGAGTCGCCCACAAGTTCCATCACATCAGCGAGGACCTGAGGGTGCTCGTGGTGTTCTCTCCGCCCGAGAGCTGACCTTCGACCTCAGGGTTCCCTAGGGGTTCGATCAGGGGAGGACAAGGGCTGCGAGGGCCCCGCCGGGGCACCTGCCGGCCCTAGCATCGAGTGCAGGGAATCAGCAGATTCAGAGAAATCGGCAGATTCGAAGGATCAGGACCCGGCACAGCGATGGTCGGAGAGATGAGGACGAGGGCGATGCGTGAGATCTTCGCGGGACTGCCGTGGTGGGTGAAGTGGATCGCGGTGCCGGTCATCGCCCTGGTCGTGTTCGGCGGGTTGATAGCCAGCGTCGTCGGGTTCGTCATCGGGTTGCTCTTCAAGGTGCTGGTGTTCGTGGCCCTGGTCGGTGGACTGATCTACGTCGTACGGAAGTTCACCTCGAGTTCCTCGTCGCGCAGCGACTGGTGAGGGCCGTGAGGCCAGGGGTGCGGTAACAGGAATTGCCGGTTCCCTCGGGCGAGGGAAGTTTTCCGGGCGGCGCGTCTGCAAGCGGTGACAGGCGAATAGAGTCCGGAAATCGACGCGGGGAAGACCCCGTGAGCGGCGTGCACCCCAACCCGTGTTCCCCAGCACGGGCTCCCCCCTCGCGCTTCGGGAGTAACCCTTGGCCACGGTTGACACCGCACCCTCAGACCCCCACGCATCCGTCGGACGGCCGTGTTCCTCCGTTGCCCAGGTGCCACGGCAGGCGTCCCCGAACTCCTCCGAGCAGTCGTCCTCCGCGACGCTCATCGGGTCCGTCCAGCGGGCCATGCGCCTGCTGGAATGCGTCGCCGGGCACCAGTACGGCGCGCCCGCCAAGCAGCTCGCCCGCGAGACGGGCCTGGCGCTTCCCACCGCGTATCACCTGCTGCGCACCCTGGTGCACGAGGGCTATCTGAGCCGCGACAAAGGGCTGTTCTTCCTCGGCGAGGCGGCCGAGCGGCTGAGCAGCAGTGGAGCCCAGCAGAAACGTCGCAGCACCGTCGCGGACGCGCTGGCCCAGTGTCGTGACGCCATCGGGGTCCCCGTGTACTACGCCCTGTATCGCGAGGGCGAGATCGAGGTCATGTGCGTGTCCGACACCCCCGGCAATCCGGCGGTCGAGGAATGGGCCGACTTCCGGGAGACCGCCCATGCGCACGCCATCGGCCAGTGCCTGCTGTCCCAGCTGGACGAGGAGGACCGCCGGGACCACCTCGACCGTCATCCCGTGCAGGCCATCACCCCGTACACGGTGCGCGACAACAGCGCCCTGCTCCGACGCCTGGACCGGGCCCGCCGCATGGAGCCGGTGACCGAACGTCAGGAGTACGCGCTGGGCACGGTGTGTGCGGCGATCCCGATCACGGTGGGCACCACGGCCGCGACGATGGCCATCTCCCTGCCTGTTCACCAGGCCGACCGGCTGCTGTCGGCGGCCCAGCAACTACAGGACCAAGTCGGACGCCTGCTGGGGTCACTCGCGATCTCTATCAGTATCTGAAAACTCACTCCTTGTGATCTCTCGTGTACGTTCAGCAAGATTCCACCAGTGTCGGGAGCCGTTTCCCGGCCAGTCGACGGCAAACGACGGGGTAGGCGATGCGAGAGTCCGTACAGGCAGAGGTCATGATGAGCTTCCTCGTCTCCGAGGAGCTCTCTTTCCGCATCCCGGTGGAGCTGCGCTACGAGACCTGCGATCCCTATGCCGTACGGCTGACGTTCCACCTGCCCGGGGATGCCCCGGTGACATGGGCGTTCGGCCGCGAGTTGCTGGTCGACGGAGTCGGCCGACCGTGCGGGGAGGGCGACGTACGAGTGTCGCCGGCCGGTGCCGAGACCCTGGGTGATGTCATGATCCGGCTTCAGGTGGGCGCCGACCAGGCGCTGTTCCGCTCTTCGGTGGCGCCGCTCGTGGCCTTCCTGGACCGCACCGACAAGCTGGTGCCGCTCGGCCAGGAGGGCGCCCTCGCCGACTTCGACGCACACCTCGACGAGGCACTGGACCGCATCCTGGCCGAGGAGCAGAGCGCGGGCTGAGGGCTTTACGGCGGCGCGAGCGGGGGTGGCGTAACGCTTCGCCGGGTGCGGTGCCGTCCGGCGCGAGAGAGCGCTCCGATGGGTGCGGGGGCTCGATGTGCGAGGGGGGTCCGATGTACGAGGCCGGTTCGCTGGGCGAGGGCGAGGGTGAGGGCGACGGCGGGGCGAACCCGGCCGTGGCCGTCACCGTTTGCGCCGTCGGCCCCGTCCGCCACGCTGAGCCTGTTGCCCAAGAGCCGGCCGGCCAGGAGACGGCTGACCGGCGGCCGGTTGCGCACCTGGAGTGACCGGCTGGGCCCCTGCGGGCACGCCCCCCTTCTCGGGTCGGTCCGCGGAGACCACCAGGGCCGCGAGAGCCGTGGTGACCGGCACCGACGCGACCAGGCCGATCGAGCCCACCAAGGTGCGGACGATTTCCTCGGCCACCAGCTCACTGTTGGCGACCGTGCCGACCCCGCTCTGCGCGATCGAGAAGAGCAGCAGCAGCGGCAGCGCGGCGCCCGCGTAGGCGAGGACAAGGGTGTTGACGACGGAAGCGATGTGGTCGCGGCCGATCCGGATACCCGCCCGGTACAGTCCGCGCCAGCCCATCGCCGGGTTGGCCTCGTGCAGCTCCCAGACCGCGGACGTCTGGGTGACCGTCACGTCGTCGAGGACGCCGAGCGAGCCGATGATGATGCCGGCGAGCAGCAGACCGCTCATGTCGATCGACGGGTACAGGCCGTGGATCAGGCCGGTGTTGTCGTCCGTGTTGCCGGTGAGCGCGGCCCAGTCGATGAACACCGAGCCGAGGACGCCGATCAGCAACAGCGAGATCAGTGTGCCGAGCACGGCCACGGACGTACGGGCGGACAGGCCGTGGCAGAGGTACAGGGCGATGAGCATGATGGCGCTCGACCCGACCACCGCCACGACCAGCGGGTTCGAGCCCTGGAGGATCGCCGGCAGGATGAAGAAGGTGAGCACCATGAAGCTGATGGCCAGCGAGATCAGCGCCATGACCCCGCGCAGCCGCCCGACGATCACCACGGCGACCGCGAAGATGCCGGCGAGCACGGCCAGCGGTACGCGCCGGTTCACATCGGTGACCGAGTACTGGAGATCCTTGGGGGCCGAGGGCTCGTAGGCGACCACGACCTCCTGGCCCTCGTGCAACTGCCGTGACTGGTCGGGCTGCACGATCTCCGTGAACGTACGGCCCTTGTCCTTGCCCGTGTCGACGCGGATCGTCGCCTTCTTGCAGGTGCCCTGCTCCTGTTGCACGGCGGAGGAGCCTTCGGCGGTGGAGGTGTCGCCGGTCGGTGGCACGCCCGAGGCTCCCACCTCCTTGCAGCTCAGCTCGACCACCTTGGTGACCGTCGCCTGCTGCGTCTGCCGGTCGAAGCCCACCCCGGTGCGCTCGTGCGGCGGGGCACCGCCCGGCCAGAGCACCACGAGCCCCACCAGCACCGCCGCGGTGAACGGGATCAGGACCGCCGCGATGACCTTGCGCAGATGCCGGGAGACGGGCGTCGCGGGACCGTGGGCGTGACTGTGCGAGTGCCCATGACCGCCACCGCCACCGGCACCACCGCCACCATCCGCACCGCCACCGCCACCGCCACCGGTACCGCCACCGCTGTCACCGCCGCCGTGCGAGCCGCCGGAGCCATGACCGTGCCCACGCCCGCCTGAGTCGTGCCCGTGCCCATGGCCACCTGAGTCGTGCCCGTGCCCATGGCCACCTGAGTCGTGACTGTGACCATAGCCACTCCCCGGCACCCGACCGTGCTCGCCCCAGCCGCCGGAACCAGCAGCATGATCGTCGGCGCCTTCTCCGGAACCCCGGCCGTATCCGCCGTCGTAGCCACCCTCGTATCTGCCGCGAGGGACCGCCGAACCCGGGCCGTCCGTGCGGCCGTTGCCCAGGGCGGGGCCGTTTCCGAAGCCGGAGCCACGGCGCGGCTCGGGCGGTGGGTACGGAGGTTCATGCGTCGTGGTCACCGACCGATCATCGCAAGAACGATGGGGGCCCTCTGTTCACCGCGCCCGAATTGACGCTAGCGTGGAGCCACCTTTGTACACGCGGGAGCTCGGAGCACCGGGCTGAGAGGGCGCTGACCTCCGTCCCAGCGATGTTTCACATGAAACATCACCCATCGCGAGTGATGTTGCACACGAAACATCGGCAGACGGATACCGCTGCGTCGACCGCCGAACCTGTTACCGGGTAATGCCGGCGTAGGGAGTAGGTCTCATGACCATCAAGGACGCGCGCACGCCTGCCTCCGTTCAGGACGAGAAGTTCCAGGAGGCCGGGAAGTCCATCGGCTGGCACAAGGCGTACGTCGAGGGCTCACGCCCCGACCTGCGGGTGCCGGTCCGCCAGGTGCACCTCACCAACGGGCAGTCGGTCACGTTGTACGACACGTCCGGCCCATACACAGATCCGCTCGCCGAGACGGACGTCCGCAGGGGGCTGCCCCCGCTGCGGGAGAACTGGATCATCGCCCGCGGCGACACCGAGGAGTACGCGGGCCGTCCTGTCCGTCCCGAGGACGACGGCATCAAGCACACCTCGCCCCGCGGCGGCCTGCGCAACCTCGACGCGGTCTTCCCCGGGCGTCCCCGTCAGCCGCGTCGCAGCCGCGACGGCCAGGCGGTCACACAGCTCGCCTATGCCCGGCGAGGCGAGATCACTCCGGAGATGGAGTTCGTGGCCATTCGGGAGAACGTTTCTCCCGAAGTGGTACGCGACGAGATCGCCGCGGGCCGGGCGGTGCTGCCCGCCAACGTCAACCACCCGGAGATCGAGCCGATGATCATCGGTAAGCGGTTCCTGGTGAAGGTCAACGCCAACATCGGCAACTCGGCGGTCACGTCCTCCATCGAGGAGGAGGTCGAGAAGATGACCTGGGCGACCCGTTGGGGCGCGGACACGGTCATGGACCTGTCGACCGGCCGCAACATTCACACCACACGCGAGTGGGTGCTGCGCAACTCCCCCGTACCGATCGGCACGGTGCCGCTGTACCAGGCGCTGGAGAAGGTCGACGGCCGCGCCGAGGAGCTGACCTGGGAGATCTACAAGGACACGGTCATCGAACAGGCCGAGCAAGGCGTGGACTACATGACCGTCCACGCGGGTGTGCGCCTGCCGTACGTACCGCTCACCGCCAACCGCAAGACCGGCATCGTCTCGCGCGGCGGCTCGATCATGGCCGCGTGGTGCCTCGCGCACCACAAGGAGTCGTTCCTGTACGAGAACTTCGAGGAACTCTGCGAGATCCTCGCCGCGTACGACGTCACGTACTCGCTCGGCGACGGCCTGCGGCCCGGCTCGATCGCGGACGCCAACGACGAGGCACAGTTCGCGGAGTTGAAGACGCTCGGGGAACTCAACACGATCGCGAAGCGTTTCAATGTTCAGACCATGATCGAGGGCCCGGGCCATGTCCCGATGCACAAGATCAAGGAGAACATCGACCTTCAGCAGGAGATCTGCGAAGAAGCCCCGTTCTATACGCTCGGCCCGCTGACCACGGACGTCGCCCCGGCGTACGACCACATCACCTCCGGCATCGGTGCCGCGATGATCGCCTGGTGGGGCACGGCGATGCTCTGCTACGTCACGCCCAAGGAGCACCTGGGGCTGCCCAACCGGGACGACGTCAAGACGGGCGTCATCACCTACAAGATCGCCGCCCATGCGGCCGACCTCGCCAAGGGGCACCCCGGTGCACAGGAGTGGGACGACGCGCTGTCCGATGCCCGCTTCGAGTTCCGGTGGGAGGACCAGTTCAACCTGGCACTCGACCCGGACACGGCACGGGAGTTCCACGACGAGACCCTGCCGGCCGAGCCGGCCAAGACGGCGCACTTCTGCTCCATGTGCGGGCCGAAGTTCTGCTCGATGAAGATCAGCCAGAGCATCACAGAGCGGTTCGGTGGTGGCGCGGCTGAGGGGGCATCGCCGGAGGAGGTCGCCGAGGGCATGCTGCAGAAGTCGAAGGAGTTCGCAGCGAGCGGGAACCGTGTGTACCTGCCACTGGCGGACTAGTTCGTAGCCCTACAGGACGACCCGCGCCCCATGGAGGAGCCGCGGGTTGTCCTGTTGTCAGAGGTAGAGCCCTGCCAGACGGGGCAGTCTCCGCCGCATCTCATCCGCGTCGTCGAAGTCGAAGTCTTCCCCCATGTCCGCTGCGTCGCTGTCCTGCTCGTCAGCTGATCGGTACTCAGCCCACGCTTCGTAGAAGGCGTCCGGGTTGCCTGTAAGGCGTTCAAAAGCACCACTGGCCGCGTAGTTCACGTCCTCGTAGAACAGCGCCTCGTCCAAATGGGCGGTCGCGGCTTCGATGACAGCGGGGTGCTCGGCGAGGCTGTCCGGATCCAGAGCGGTGCGCTCGTACCAGTCTCGCCCCAGTGCGATCACTCCCGCTCGGAAGTCCATGAAACTGTCGTCGGAGCAGCCACCTCCGATGAGGTAGGCCGCTGCCCAGACATCCCAGCGGTACAGGGCGTCATGTACCTCATCGAACTGCTCTGCGTATTCAAGGATCTCCTGCGGAGTACATCCGACAAGGAGGTCTACCAGCACCTCGTCGAAGAGCCTGCCGGAGGCGGCGGCCGAAGAACGCGCGGATTCGATGATGTCCCAGAAGCGGTCGATGTACATGAAGCCGCACTGTGCCATCCCGGTATGACAATGGGAGGAGGAGTGTCCGGTCGGCGGACGCTGGTCCCGTAACGGAACGGGTACGACGCCGCTTCGTTCGATCAAGATCCCTAAGGTCTTTCGTGTGAGTGGGATCGATGTCACCAACGGAGTGGTCGGCGCCTTCATCGGCATGCTGTTCGCGGTGCTGTTCCAGCAGCCCCTGCAGAACGCCTGGTACCGGCTGCGCAGGCGGTCGGCCGGTGCGTTGCGCAATCTGGGGCGCAGGGAGGAGTCCGGGCCTGCCTGGAGCACGTTCTCGCTGGGCCCGTTGCAGACGTCCGCGCTGATCGTGGAGGGCGACGGCGACAAGCCGATACCCCCGGAGTCGGTGTATCTCCATGTGCTCGACGGCGAGGTGGAGTTGCCGTCGGACATGGCCGGCTGGCGTGCGGAGATCGCCGAGGAGAGCGAGCGGCTGCGAGTCGAGGGCCGTACGCCGCTGTGGAACGGGCCGCGCTATGCGGTCGAGTCGGTCGATGTTTCCCGGACCGCTCTCGAGGAGTCCCCCGAGGTGCATCTGCGGCTGCGCCCGACCGACTACTACACGTTCCTGGCAGCTCAGCAGCTCGACCGGCGGCTTCCGGACGGCACCACTCCGCGCTCCCGCTATCTGGACCCGGAACGCCCGCTTCAGGCCCCGGACTTCCTCCAGTGCAGTTTCGCCGTCAACATCGCGGTGGTCACCGCCGACGACATGCTGGTGGTGAGCCGGCGCAGCGACCGGGTCCGCATGGCGCCGGGCGTATGGAACTCCTCCGTCAACGAGGGCCTGTCACGGCACATCGACTCCTCCGGCAGAAGCGCACCGGACCTGCACGCGGTGGCCCGCCGCGGGATGCGGGAGGAGCTGGCCGTGGAGCCGCACGAGTACACGCTCGAACTGCTGGCGTTCGTGCTGGACATCGACAAACGCCATTGGAGCGGGCACTTCCACGCCAGGCTCAAGGAGCTGAAGAGCTCGGATCTCCAGTCGCGGATGAGCCGGGGCGTCGCGGACCGGTGGGAACACGAGACGATCGAATATGTGCCGTTCCGGCCGGCCGCCGTGATCAAGTATCTGCTGCGGGAGGACCGGGTGCATCGATGGGCACCGTTGGCCCCGGCCCTGTTCCATCTGTCTCTCGTGCACGCATTCAGCCGCGCCCTCGTCGAACGCGTGGAAGCGCAGTGCCTCCGGCGTCTGTAGCGCGCCGCACGTCATCGGCCGGCCTGCCGTAGCGCCGGGTCTTCGGCTTGCGCTCCCTTGGGCGGGGGCGCAAGCCGAGGGGCAGCGCCAGCCGACGTCACTCCGGCTGGTGCTCCGGCCCCCCGAAGTCCGGGCTCGAGTAGTCCGGGCTGCTGAAGCTCGGGCGCGAACCACGCGAGGCCCCGTCGTCGGGGCTGCTGAAGCCGGGGCGGTCGTAGCCCAGGTTCGGCATGCGGCCGGCCGGTGTCGACGGTGGCGCGTGATGCAGTGCCGATGCCGTGCCGGGGTCGGCGAGTGCCTCCCGCAGGAACGGCAGAATGCCGCGTTCCAGCAGGGCTTCGCGCCAGGCTTCCCGGGCCCGGGCGACCTCCTCGCTCAGTTCGCCGTACGGACCGCCGTCGAACGCGGGGCGGTTGCGCAGGGCGGTGAGCAGGAGTCCGACGGCGGCGACCATGATCGCTGCCGCGGCCAGGGCGCCGAACACCCATCCGGTGGTGAGCATCGTCTGGGCGAACGCCGGCTCCGGGTTGAACATCTTCAGGATGTAACCGACGAGCAGGAAGATCGCCGCCGCGGTGCCGGCGAGGACGGGTGCCAGGACGGCGAGGACGGCGACGATGCCGGGGCCGGCGGTCTCGGCGACCTCGCCCATGGTGGTGGCGAGCCCCATCGCAACGCCGCCCGACTCGGTGGAAGAGCCGGACTCGCGGCTGGACGACGGGGTGGACGGCGCCGGTTGGCGCAGTTCCTCGCGGACCTTCACATAGTGCTGGTACTCGGTCGCCGCAGCCGCCGTGATGAGTGCGGTGGCGTTGAGCGCCATGGTGCGCAGCTGTTCGGGGTTGAGCCGCTGTCCGACAGCGGTCAGTTCCGGGCGGTGTGGGGCGGAGCGCAGCGCCGCATCGAGGATCCGCTCGTATTCCTGGCGGTCCTCGCTCAGCAGGTGCTGCGGAACGCTGTTCATGTGCATCCCCCGATGCTCCGTAGGGCTTGGGGCTCGCATGCCAACGAGCCGTCGGGCAGAAACGGAGGGGAGCCTGCTACGGATAAGCCGATGGTAGAGCGGTGACGGCACACGGTGACAGGGGGTTTGCCAAAATTGGGCCCTGGCCTGCACCGTCCCCCGTCGCCGCCGCTGTGGGCGACGCCTGCCCCGTGAACGCTCAGATATCCAGGGGAAGTTGCTGGACCAGTAGCTTTCCGGCCATGGTCACGCCGCCGTCCATCGCGATGGCGAGCCCGTCGGCGTAGACATGCGGTCCTTCGACCGAGGGTCCGCCGCCGTCCTCGTTCTCCTCGGAGCCGACCTCGCCGAGCAGGTACGGAATGGGGCTGTGGCCGTGAACGACGCGGGTGCCGCCGTACGTATCGAGCAGCGAGCGCACATGGTCGGCGCCGCCTTCGTCGCGGAAGGAGAAGCGCTTGGTGAACTTGCGGAAGAGGTCCCAGACTTCGTCGGCGTCGTTGCGCGTGAGTGTCTCGCGGACGGTGTCGTTGACCGCCTCGATCGAGTCGCCGTAGTCGAGATAGGCGGTGGTGTCCGAGTGCACGAGGAGATGGCCGTCGACCTCCTCCATGGCGTCCAGCCGGGACATCCACTGAAGGTGATGGTCCTGGAGCCGGTCCATGTCGGTCTTCTGGCCGCCGTTGAGCAGCCAGGCGGCCTGGAAGGTGGCGGTGCCCGCGCCGGAGTTGACGGGGGTGTCGCCGAACCGCTTGGCACCGATCAGCAGGAGCTCGTGGTTGCCCATCAGCGCCTTGCAGTAGCCGCCCGCCGCGGCGGCCTCCGCGGACAGCCGCATCACGAGGTCGATGACACCGATGCCGTCCGGGCCGCGATCGGTGAAGTCGCCGAGGAACCACAGCCGGGCGGTGCCGGCGCACCAGTTGCCGGCGGAGTCGATGAGGCCCTTCTCCTGGAGGGCGGCGACCAGCTCGTCCAGAAAGCCGTGCACATCGCCGACGACGAACAGCGGACCGGCGCCGCCGACCGACTGGGGCGCCGACACGACGGCGGGGTCGATATGCACCTGAACCGTGTCACCCCGGTTGATGACGGGCAGGTCGCGCTGGGTGGGCGTGTAGCCCTCCGGGTACGTCTGGTCGAGGTGCGGGGCGATATCGCCGGGGTGTGTGCTCTGGGCGTACGGACCGGTCTCGTGGACGTAAGCGGGCACCCGGAAGTCGCGCAACGTCGCCGTCCGCTCCACCTCGGGTCCCTGACCGGCCCCCTGAGTCATCAGACCCCTCCACCATCGCGCCGCAGCTGCACCGCATCGGACTGCCTGGTCGCAGCGGCCCGCGGTGTCGTGGGCCCATCATAGGAATGCCGATCGCGCCGTGTGATGACCCAGGGGTAGTGAATCGGAGCAGGACTCCTGTTCCCCGCGGCTTTCGCCCCGATTGGGCAGGTCTTCGGCCGTCCGGCGACGACGTCCCGCGTGGCTCTCCGACCCGCCTCGCCTGCCCCGGACCTGCCGCCCGACCTGCCTTCCTGCCCCCGGTCACTACCGCCCGACCTGCCGCCCGACCTGCCCCCACCTGCTCCTATCGCCGGCCCCGGCGGGGTCCACCCCGCTTTTCCGGGGCCGACTGCCGCCGTCTCCCCGACCGCTCCTGCCGTCCCCGGGACCGCTCCTGCCGTCCCCAGGACCAGCTCCTACCGGCCCTCCGGGGACCGCGGCGGGCTGACCGTCGTCCGAGGCGGCCGTCGCTGGGACGAGGTACGCACGATCAGCTCGGTCGGTATCACCTGCTCGACCGGCTGGTCCGAGTCGACCCCTTCGATGGCGTCGATGAGGAGCTGGACCACGGCGGTACCGATGCGGCGCGGCTTCAGGGAGAGCGTGGTGATGGGCGGCTCGGTGTTGGCATACACGGTGGATTCGCTGCAACACACCAGAAGCAGGTCGTCCGGTACGCGCAGGCCGTAGCGGCGTGCGGCGGCCAGCAGGTCGGTGCCGTTCGGGTCGAACAGCCCGTAGACCGCGTCGGGCCGGTCGGGCCGGGCGAGCAGCCGGTCGGCGGCGACGGCGCCCGCGCATGGATCGTGCGCCGGGTAGGCCTCGTACACCGGGTCCTGGCCGACCCGCTCGCACCAGCGCAGATACGCCGTGGTCGACAGGTGGGTGTACGTGTCCGTCGTGGTGCCGGTCAGCAGGCCGATCCGGCGGGCGCCGGCGTCGGCCAGGTGGTCGAGGATGCCGAGTACGGCGGCCTCGTGGTCGTTGTCGACCCAGGCGGTGACCGGCAGCGAGCCGGCGGGGCGGCCGTCGGAGACGACCGGCAGGCCCTGTCGGACCAGTTCGCTGACGACCGGGTCCTGGTCGGACGGGTCGATGACGACCGTGCCGTCGAGAGCGACGTTCGACCAGACGTCGTGGCGCGAGGTCGCCGGGAGGATCACCAGGGCGTAGCCGCGGGCGAGCGCGGCCGAGGTGGCCGCGCGGGCCATCTCGGCGAAGTACGCGAACTCGGTGAAGGTGAAAGGTTCATCCCCGTATGTCGTCACGGTCAGGCCGATGAGGCCCGACTTGCCGGTACGGAGGGTGCGGGCGGCGGCCGATGGTCGGTACCCGAGTCGGTCGGCGACCTCGCGGACATGGCGTCGGGTGGCATCGGGGAGCCTGCCCTTGCCGTTGAGGGCGTCGGAGACGGTCGTGATGGAGACCCCGGCGGCGGCGGCCACGTCTCTGATCCCCGCCCGCCCGGGCCGGCTGCCTCGACGTGAGGTTTCCGCGCGGCTCACCTGGTGCTTCCCTGCTGCTGTCATGGCGAGCCGATAGTAGGGCTCATGCGGTGGGGTAGTGCGGACGCATATGCACGCGTTGACAGGCACGATTCTGCAAGGTCATCAAGCGTCAAAGTCCTTGGATTACAAGGGAGTTGAACGATCCAATAGTAAGACGTGACTTGTCGGCA
Source organism: Streptomyces sp. M41 (assembly GCF_043673425.1). Lineage (NCBI taxonomy): Bacteria > Bacillati > Actinomycetota > Actinomycetes > Kitasatosporales > Streptomycetaceae > Streptomyces > Streptomyces sp. M41. The sequence goes on from NZ_JBIMKE010000005.1 coordinate 312,623, forward strand.
CGCATGAGCCTGCCAAGTGTCCGATGTTTCGAAGAGGTCTCAACTCACCTTCACGAGGGATGCGCGCCACGGCGCGAGCTACCGGCGCATAGATATATGTGTGATGCGCCCCCCAATTCGTACAGCTTCGTACAGTGATGCCCCTGATGCTGGTGTGACAGGTGAGGTTCTTGACGAACAGGCGGGGTTCGCGGAACGAACAGGCGGGGTTCGCCGAACAAAGAGGTGGGTTCGCGGAACGGAAGAGGTGGGTTCGCGGAACGAGGGGTCGCGCCTGAAACGAGAAGACCGCACCCTGTACGCATCGGCGGCGAATCCTCATAAGGTAAGCAGCATTGAAGCCGGCGGTGCTGAATGGACCGCCAGTGGTCACGAGGAGGACTGCGGTGAGCGAGACGAGCCCCAGGCTGCGCGCCGAGCTGGAGGGTATCCCCACCTACAAGCCGGGCAAGCCCGCCGCGGCCGGTGGCCCCGTGGCCTACAAGCTGTCCTCCAACGAGAACCCGTATCCGCCGCTGCCCGGCGTGATGGAGACCGTGACGGCCGCCGCCTCGTCGTTCAACCGGTACCCGGACATGATGTGCACGGGCCTGATGAACGAGCTGTCCGAGCGCTTCGGCGTCCCCGTCACCCACCTGGCGACCGGCACCGGCTCGGTCGGTGTCGCCCAGCAGCTGATCCAGGCCACCGCCGGTCCCGGCGACGAGGTCATCTATGCCTGGCGGTCCTTCGAGGCGTACCCGATCATCACGCAGATCAGCGGCGCCACGTCCGTACAGGTGCCGCTGACGCCGGGCGATGTGCACGACCTGGACGCGATGGCCGAGGCCATCACCGACCGCACCCGGCTGATTTTCGTCTGCAACCCCAACAACCCGACCGGCACGGTCGTGAGGCGGGCCGAGCTGGAGCGGTTCCTCGACCGGGTGCCCGCCGATGTGCTGGTGGTCCTCGACGAGGCATACCGCGAGTTCATCCGCGACCCCGAGGTCCCGGACGGTGTCGAGTTCTACCGTGAGCGGCCGAACGTCTGTGTGCTGCGGACGTTCTCCAAGGCCTACGGCCTCGCCGGTCTGCGGGTCGGCTTCGCGATCGCCCATGAGCCGGTCGCTGCGGCCCTGCGCAAGACGGCCGTGCCCTTCGGAGTGAGCCAGCTCGCGCAGGACGCGGCCATCGCCTCGCTGCGTGCCGAGGACGAACTGATCGGCCGGGTCGGCTCATTGGTGTGCGAGCGCAACCGTGTGGTCGACGGGCTGCGCGGGCAGGGCTGGACGGTGCCCGAGACCCAGGCGAACTTTGTGTGGCTGCGGCTGGGGGAGCGCACGGTCCCCTTTGCCCAGGCCTGTGAGCAGGCCGGCGTGGTGATCCGACCGTTCCCGGGCGAGGGTGTGCGGGTGACGGTCGGCGAGGCCGAGGCGAACGACATCTTCCTGAAGGTGGCGGAAGGGTTCCGCAAGGAGCTCTGAGGCACCGTACGAGGGCTCCGGGGTCGTCCCGAGCTACTGTCGCCGACCTCCGCGACGCCGTCGGCGTGTGCTGCGTGTCAGGAGCCTCATCCGTCCATGAGCTCCACGCGTATGGGGTCACCGGCGCGCACTGTGGACAGGAGCCGAGGGTCGCCGTCGAGCTGACCCAGAACATTGCAAGGGCTCGCGAGGCGGCATTCGTCGCCTCGCGAGATCGGTGTGGGTCCATAGGGGAGGGCGAGCGCGTCGCCGTCCGTCCAGAAGGTGACCGTGCCGGCTTCGACGACCTGCCGGGCGTTGGTTTCACGTGGAACGACGACACCTGTGTCGAGATAGACCTCCTCGCCCCAGGTCTGGGCGGTGGAGACGAGGGGCAGGGCCTTGGCGAGGGCCTGCGTGGTCGTGGTGTCGTCGAGGGTCGCGGTGAGATGTCCCGCGGGCCAGGAGATGCGTATCCGTAGGGGCGACTGTGTCTGCATGCCGCTGATTCAACAATATGTTGAAGTTCGCGCCAAGGGTTGACGTCAATGGGGGACCCCCCTTCGAGGCACGAACAGCCGTGCTGCATAATTGCTTGTGAATGTGAACGCTTTCACAAGCGTAGGTAAGGAGCGGCGACGTGGACCTGGCTCTGGCGCCGGAGACGCTGGCGCGCTGGCAGTTCGGCATCACCACCGTCTATCACTTTCTGTTCGTCCCCCTGACGATCTCGCTGGCCGCCCTCACGGCCGGACTGCAGACCGCATGGGTGCGGACGGAGAAGGAGAAGTACCTCCGAGCGACGAAGTTCTGGGGCAAGCTCTTCCTGATCAACATCGCGATGGGTGTGGTCACCGGCATCGTGCAGGAGTTCCAGTTCGGCATGAACTGGTCCGACTACTCCCGCTTCGTCGGCGACGTCTTCGGCGCCCCGCTCGCCTTCGAGGCGCTGATCGCCTTCTTCTTCGAGTCCACCTTCATCGGTCTGTGGATCTTCGGCTGGGACAAACTGCCGAAGAAGATCCATCTGGCCTGTATGTGGATGGTCTCGATCGGCACGATCCTGTCGGCCTACTTCATCCTCGCGGCCAACTCGTGGATGCAGCACCCCGTCGGCTACCGGATCAACGAGGCGAAGGGGCGGGCCGAGCTCACCGACTTCTGGCTCGTGCTGACCCAGAACACCGCTCTCGCGCAGGCCTTCCACACCCTGTCGGCGGCCTTCCTCACCGGTGGCGCGTTCATGGTCGGCATCTCCGCCTTCCATCTGCTGCGCAAGAAGCACATCCGCGAGATGAAGACCTCGCTGCGGCTCGGCCTGGTCACCGTGGTTATCGGAGGCATGCTCACGGCGATCAGCGGTGATGTCCTCGGCAAGATCATGTACGAGCAGCAGCCCATGAAGATGGCCGCGGCCGAGGCCCTCTGGGACGGCGAGAAGCCCGCGCCCTTCTCGATCTTCGCCGTCGGCGACGTCGACAAGGGCCACAACAAGGTCGCGATCGAGATCCCGGGCCTGCTGTCCTTCCTGGCCAAGGACGACTTCTCCTCGTACGTCCCGGGAATCAACGACGTCAACAAGGCCGAGCAGGAGAAGTACGGTCCGGGTGACTACCGGCCCAACATCCCGGTGGCCTACTGGGGCTTCCGCTGGATGATCGGCTTCGGCATGGCGTCGTTCACCATCGGACTGATCGGGCTCTGGCTGACCCGCAAGAAGTTCATGCTGCCGCAGCACCTGAGGGTCGGTGACGACGAGGTGCCGCATCTGGTCCTGCTCCCGAACAAGGCACTCGGCCCGAAGCTGACCAAGTGGTACTGGCGCATCGCGATCTGGACCCTGGCCTTCCCGCTGATCGCCAACTCCTGGGGCTGGATCTTCACCGAGATGGGCCGCCAGCCATGGGTCGTCTACGGCGTGCTGCGCACCCGTGACGCGGTCTCCCCCGGCGTCTCCCAGGGCGAAGTCCTCACCTCGATGATCGTCTTCACCACGCTGTACGCCATCCTCGCCGTCGTCGAGGTCAAGCTGCTCGTGAAGTACATCAAGGCCGGCCCGCCCGAGCTGACCGAAGCCGACCTGAACCCGCCCACGAAGATCGGCGGCGACTCCCGGGACGCCGACAAGCCGATGGCCTTCTCGTACTAGGCCGAGGGAGCTGCACAGTCATGGAACTTCACGACGTCTGGTTCGTCCTCATCGCCGTCCTGTGGATCGGCTACTTCTTCCTGGAGGGCTTCGACTTCGGGGTCGGCGTCCTCACCAAGGCGCTCGCCCGCAACCGGCCCGAGCGGCGGGTGCTGATCAACACCATCGGGCCCGTCTGGGACGGCAACGAGGTGTGGCTGCTCACCGCGGGCGGCGCCACCTTCGCGGCCTTCCCCGAGTGGTACGCCACGCTCTTCTCCGGCTTCTATCTGCCCCTGCTGCTCATCCTGGTCTGCCTGATCGTCCGGGGCGTCGCGTTCGAGTACCGGGCGAAGCGGCCCGAGGAGAACTGGCAGCGCAACTGGGAGCAGGCGATCTTCTGGTGCTCGCTGATCCCGGCGTTCCTGTGGGGCGTGGCGTTCGCCAACATCGCGCGGGGTGTGAAGCTCGACCAGAACCATGAGTACGTGGGCACTGTGCTGGACCTGCTCAACCCGTACGCGCTCCTGGGCGGCCTGGTCACGCTGACGCTGTTCACCTTCCACGGGGCGGTGTTCACCGCGCTCAAGACCGTCGGGGAGATCCGGGAGCGGGCACGGAGGCTGGCCCTGTGGGTCGGTCTCGCCACCGCGGCGCTCGCGCTGATCTTCATGCTCTGGACACAGATCGAGAGCGGCGACGGCAAGAGCCTGGCCGCGCTCGTCGTGGCTGTGGCCGCGCTGGTGGTGGCGCTGGTGGCGAACCAGGCCGGGCGGGAGGGATGGTCGTTCGCCCTGTCCGGCGTCACCATCGTGGCCGCCGTGGCGATGCTCTTCCTGACGCTCTTCCCGAACGTCATGCCGTCCTCGCTCCATGACGAATGGAGCCTCACCGTCACCAACGCCTCGTCGAGCCCCTACACCCTGAAGATCATGACCTGGTGCGCGGTGATCGCCACGCCCATCGTCATGCTCTACCAGGGCTGGACCTACTGGGTGTTCCGCAAGCGGATCGGCACACAGCACATCGCTGAATCCGTCCACTGAGGTGTGTTTCACGTGAAACCAATCGACCCCCGTCTCCTCCGATATGCCCGTGCCACCCGCCTCTTCCTGGTGGCGGTCATCGGCCTGGGTGCCGTCGGCGCCGGGCTGCTGATCGCCCAGGCGATGCTCATCGCCGAGGTGGTGGTGGGTGCGTTCCAGCATGGTCTCTCCGCCGCTGAACTGCGCACTCCCCTGATGCTGTTGGTGGCTGTCGCTATCGGTCGTGCGGTGGTCGCCTGGCTCACCGAGCTGGCCGCTCATCGCGCGAGCGCGGCCGTGAAGTCGGAGCTGCGGAGGCGGCTGCTGGAGCGCGCGGCAGAGCTGGGGCCGGGCCGGCTGAGCGGACAGCGGACCGGGTCGCTGGTCGCCCTCGCCACACGAGGTGTCGACGCCCTCGACGACTACTTCTCGCGCTATCTGCCCCAGCTGGGGCTCGCCGTGGTCGTGCCGATGGCGGTGCTGGCCCGGATCGTGACCGAGGACTGGGTGTCGGCGGCCATCATCGTCGGCACCCTGCCGCTCATCCCGGTCTTCATGATGCTGATCGGCTGGGCCACCCAGTCCCGGATGGACCGTCAGTGGCGGCTGCTGTCCCGGCTTTCCGGGCACTTCCTGGACGTCGTGGCCGGGCTGCCGACCCTGAAGGTGTTCGGACGGGCCAAGGCTCAGGCCGAGTCGATCCGGCGGATCACCGGCGAATACCGTCGGGCGACCATGCGGACCCTGCGGATCGCCTTCATCTCCTCCTTCGCCCTGGAACTGCTCGCCACGCTCTCGGTGGCCCTGGTCGCCGTGACGATCGGCATGCGGCTCGTCCATGGCGAGATGCACCTGTACGACGGTCTGGTCGTCCTGGTGCTGGCACCGGAGGCCTATCTGCCGCTGCGGCAGGTGGGTGCTCAGTACCACGCGGCGGCCGAGGGGCTGTCCGCGGCCGAGGACATCTTCGAGGTGCTGCAGACCCCGGTGCCGGCGACGGGTGCCGCGGCGGTGCCGGCGGGGGCGGTGTCGTTCGAGAACGTCTCGGTACGGTTCCCCGGGCGGTCCGCCGACGCCGTGACGGACGTGTCCTTCTCGGTCGAGCCCGGTGAGACGGTCGCGCTCGTCGGGCCCAGCGGTGCGGGCAAGTCGACGCTGCTGAACGTGCTGTTGGGGTTCGTGCGGCCGAACGAGGGGCGTGTGCGGGTCGGGGGAGCCGACCTTGCCGAGCTCGATCCGGCGGAGTGGCGGTCGCGGATCGCCTGGGTGCCGCAGCGTCCCCATCTGTACGCCGGGACGATCGCCGAGAACGTACGGCTGGCGCGTCCCGAAGCGGACGAAGCCGCCGTGCGCCGGGCACTGGGGGACGCCGGGGCTCTGGAGTTCGTGGATGCGCTGTCCCAGGGCGTCGAGACGGTGCTGGGCGAGGACGGGGCAGGGTTGTCCGCGGGGCAGCGGCAACGGCTCGCGCTGGCCCGGGCGTTCCTGGCGGACCGGCCCGTCCTGCTGCTCGACGAGCCGACGGCCGCGCTGGACGGGGCCACCGAGGCCGAGGTCGTGGAAGCCGTACGCAGGCTCGCGGTGGGCCGGACGGTCCTGCTGGTGGTGCACCGCCCGGCCCTGCTGGGGGTGGCCGACCGGGTCGTGCGGCTGACGGAGGCCGGGACACGAAGGCGGCGGGAGGCCGCGGCGTCCGCACAGGTGGGGGCCGCGGCTGCAAGCGCGGAGGTCGATGCCGCAAGGGTGGCGGCTTCGCCCACGGCTGCCGTCGGCCGTCCCGTCGAGCAGGACGGGCCCGGCGGTTCCGGCGAGGACAGCGTCGAGGTGCTGCCGGTGGCGACCGGTGGACGGGGTGTCCTCGGCCGTGTGCGTGCCATGTCCGGCGCCCGGCGCGGTCGCCTGGCCCTCGCGCTGCTGCTCGGGAGCCTCGCGCTCGGCAGTGCGGTCGGGCTCATGGGCACCTCCGGGTGGCTCATCTCGCGGGCCTCGCAGCAGCCGCCCGTGCTGTATCTGATGGTCGCCGTGACGGCGACGCGGGCCTTCGGGATCGGACGCGCCGTGTTCCGGTACACCGAGCGGCTGGTGTCGCACGACGCGGTGCTGCGGATGCTGGCCGACACCCGGGTCGCCGTCTACCGGCGGCTGGAGCGGCTCGCACCCGCAGGGCTGCGCCGCACCCGCCGGGGTGATCTGCTCTCGCGGCTCGTCGCCGATGTGGACGCGTTGCAGGACTACTGGCTGCGGTGGCTGTTGCCCGTCGCGTCCGCGGCCGTGGTGTCCGCCGGGGCCGTCGGCTTCACCGCCTGGCTGCTGCCGGAGGCCGGTGCCGTGCTCGCGGCGGGGCTGCTGGCGGCCGGGGCCGGGGTCCCGCTGGTCACGGGCGCCGTCGCCCGGCGTTCCGAACGCAGGCTGGCGCCCGCACGCGGCGCACTCTCGACACAGGTGACGGATCTGCTCACCGGCACCGCGGAGCTCACCGTCGCCGGAGCCCTGCCCAGGCGCACGGCCGAGGCGCGGCGGGCCGACGGGGTGCTCACCCGGATCGCCTCGCGGGCCGCCACCGCCACCGCGCTCGGCGACGGACTCACCGCTCTGATCTCAGGACTGACCGTCTCCGCCACCGCCCTCGTGGGTGCCCAGGCGGTCGCGGACGGGCGGCTCGCCGGTGTGACGATGGCCGTCGTCGTCCTCACTCCGCTGGCCGCCTTCGAGGCCGTGCTCGGCCTGCCGCTCGCCGTCCAGTACCGGCAGCGAGTGCGCAGGAGCGCCGAGCGCGTGTACGAGGTGCTGGACGCCCCCGAGCCCGTACGCGAACCGCGGCGGCCCCGGCAGGCGCCCGCCTCGCCGTTCCCGCTGACCGTCAGCGGCCTGACCGCCCGGCATGCCGGACAGGACCGGGACGCGCTCGCCGGCCTCGACCTCACCCTGGAGGAGGGCCGCCGGATCGCCGTCGTCGGGCCTTCCGGGTCCGGCAAGACGACGCTGGCACAGGTGCTGCTGCGCTTCCTGGACGCGGACGCGGGCTCGTACACGCTGGGCGGCATGGACGCGTACGCGCTCGACGGCGACGACGTACGGCGGCTCGTCGGGCTGTGCGCGCAGGACGCGCATCTCTTCGACAGTTCCGTACGCGAGAACCTGCTCCTCGCCAAGAAGGACGCCACCGAGGCCGAACTGCGTGACGCGCTGAAGCGTGCCCGGCTCCTCGACTGGGCCGACGGTCTGCCCGGCGGACTGGACACGCTGGTGGGCGAGCACGGCGCCCGGCTGTCCGGCGGGCAGCGACAGCGGCTCGCGCTGGCCCGCGCACTCCTCGCCGACTTCCCCGTCCTGGTCCTGGACGAGCCCGCCGAACACCTCGACCTGCCCACCGCCGACGCCCTCACCGCCGACCTGTTGGCCGCCACCGAGGGCCGTACGACCCTGCTCATCACCCATCGGCTGGCCGGCCTCGACGCCGTGGACGAGGTGGTCGTCCTGGACGCAGGACGGGTGGCGCAGCGGGGGACGTTCGCGGAGCTCGCCGCGGTCGACGGGCCGCTGCGGGGGATGCGGGAGCGCGAGGAGGAGGCCGACCTGCTGGCCGGGGCGCGACAGGCGTCGCACACACTGCCGCGGCAGCGGTCCACTGACCCGTCCGCAGCGCCGCACTGACCCGTCCGCAGCAACCCGTCCCCCAGGCGTACGACCTGAACAGGACCGCAGCCCGTTCCACGGGTCACGATCGCTGACATGCGCTCATATCGACGCCGTACCCTCCTCGTTCCGGCGCTGCTGTGCGTGCTCGTCGTGCCCATGGCGCGGCCCGCCGCGGCTTCCGGCGACGGCGAGGGCACGCCCGTGCACAACGGGCTGGGCGAGGACGCTGCGCTCAGCGCCCAGGTCGTGCGGCTGTACGAGGACGCGGCCCTGGCCACGCGTCGGTACGAGACGGCGCGACAGGCGGCCGAGACCCAGCGCGCCAAGGCACAGCGGGTCGAGGAGCTGCTGGAGCGGGAGCGGCGGGAGCTGGGCGTCCTGCGTAAGGACCTGGGCCGGATCGCGCGCGCCCAGTACAGAAGTGGCGGCGGGATGCCCTTGACCGCGCAGATCATCCTCGCCAAGAGCCCTGACGAACTGATGCGCGGCCAGCACGTCTTCTCCCAGACCAGCCTGGTCGTCAACAACGCCCTCGAGAAGAGCCGTCGCGCCGAGGCACGGCTCGCCTCGGACGAGGCCAAGGCCGCGGCGGCCTGGCAGAGCCTGGAGAAGCGCAACGCCGAACTCGCCGACCTGAAGAAGGGCATCGAGGAGAAGCTCGACGCGGCCCGCTGGCAGTTGCAGGGCCGCGCCGACGCCTCCGTCGCGGCCGGCTCCTGCCGAGGTGCCGTCCGGCTCGATCAGCCGGAGACGGACCTCGCGACCGCGTGGGTCGCGCCGGTGGAGTCGTACGCGCTGTCCGCGTCGTTCGGCAGCGGAGGCAAGCGGTGGGCCCGCCGGCACACCGGGCAGGACTTCGCCGTGCCGATCGGCACGCCGGTGCGCGCGGTCGGGGACGGCCGCGTCGTCAAGGTGTCGTGCGGGGGCGCGTTCGGCATGGAGATCGTCGTCCGGCACACCGACGGCTACTACACGCAGTACGCCCACCTCGCCTCGGTCGCCGTCGACCAGGACGAGCGGGTCGACGCCGGGCAGTGGATCGGTCAGTCGGGAACGACCGGCAACTCCACCGGCCCGCACCTGCACTTCGAGGTGCGGGTCACCGCGGAGCTGGGCTCGTCGGTGGATCCGGTGCCGTGGATGACGGAGCGGGGCGTGCAGCTCGGGTAGCCGGCCGCCGCCCGCATCCGGCTACTGCTGTTCCGCCAGCAGCTGTTCGATGACGACCGCCACACCGTCCTCGTTGTTGGCGACCGTCCGGCCCGAGGCGGCGGCGACGACATCGGGATGTGCGTTGCCCATCGCGTAGGACCGGCCCGCCCACGTCAGCATCTCCACGTCGTTCGGCATGTCACCGAAGGCGACGACCTCCTCGTGCGAGATCCCGCGCTCGGCGCAGCACAGGGCGAGCGTGCTCGCCTTGGAGACGCCGGGGCCACTGATCTCCAGCAGGGCGCTGGGGCTGGAGCGGGTGACATTGGCACGCTCGCCGATGGCGAGGCGGGCGAGGGTGAGGAAGGCGTCGGGGTCGACGGTGGGGTGGTAGGCGAGGATCTTGAGGACTGGCTCGTCCGCACCGGGGCCGTCCGGTGCCAGCAGCTCCTCGGCGGGGGCGAGCTGGTCCGGTATCTCCATGTGCAGCTTGGGGTAGTCCGGCTCCTGGTAGAAGCCGTACGTCTGCTCCACCGCGTACACCGTGCCCGGCGCCGCGTCCCGCAGCAGCCGTACGGCGTCCAGCGCGTTCTCGCGCGCCAGCTCCCGCACCTTCACGAAACGGTGGGCGCCGGGACCGCCGTGCAGGTCGACCACCGCGGCGCCGTTGCCGCAGATCGCCAGGCCATGGCCGTGGACGTGGTCGCTGACGACGTTCATCCAGCGCGCCGGGCGGCCGGTGACGAAGAACACCTCGATGCCCGCGTCCTCGGCGGCGGCCAGCGCGGCGACCGTGCGAGGGGAGACCGACTTGTCGTCCCGCAGCAGGGTGCCGTCCAGGTCGGTGGCGATGAGCCGGGGGCGGAGCGTGGGGGCGCCGCCCTGGGGGTGGGGCTGTCGAGTCGCTGAGGTCACCGGGTCATTCTCCCGCATATGCCTGCACGCCCGTGCAGGACTCCGCACATCTGAGGTGGCAGGTGAGGAGATACCGCCCCTGAGATCACCGCCGACACCGCCCTCACCAGCAGCGTCCCGCCGACCGGGGTCAGCGCAGCTGCGCCGGTGCTTCCATGGCGATCTGCTCGAAGACCTTCTCGTCGGCCGCGAAGCCCGACTCGGGGATCGGCCAGTGCACCACGATCTCGGTGAATCCCAGTTCCTGATGGCGCCCCGCGAAGTCCACGAACGCGTCCAGGGACTCCAGCGGACGGCCGCGGTCCGGGGTGAACCCGGTGAGCAGCACCTTGTCGAGCTCGTCTGCCTCCCGGCCGATCTCGGCGCATGCGTCGGCCAGCTTCTCGGCCTGTCCGCGAATGGCTTGAACCGACTGTTCGGGAGTGCCGTTCTCGTACAGCTTGGGATCGCCGGTGGTCACCCAGGCCTGCCCGTACCGTGCCGCGAGCCGCAGCCCGCGCGGGCCGGTCGCGGCGATCGCGAAGGGCAGCCGGGGGCGCTGCACACAGCCCGGAATGTTGTGCGCCTCGTGCGCCGAGTAGAAGTCACCCTCGTAGGACACCGAGTCCTCGGAGAGCAGCCGGTCCAGGAGCTGAACGAACTCGGCGAACCGATCGGCCCGCTCGCGCGGCGTCCACGGGTCCTGACCGAGCACCGTGGCGTCGAACCCGGAGCCTCCCGCACCCACGCCGAGTGTGAGACGACCGCCGGATATGTCGTCGAGGGAGATGAGCTCCTTGGCGTAGGGCACCGGATGGCGGAAGTTCGGCGAGGTCACCAGGGTGCCCAGGCGCAGCTGGTCGGTGACGGCCGCCGCGGCGGTCAGAGTCGGCACGGCGCCGAACCAGGGGCCGTCCCGGAAGGTGCGCCAGGACAGGTGGTCGTAGGTGTACGCGGCATGAAAGCCGAGTTGCTCCGCGCGCTGCCATGCGTCGCGACCCCCCTCGGACCAGCGGCGATACGGGAGGATCACGGTGCTCAGGCGCAGACTCATGCGTCGAGCCTATGCGGCCGAATGGGTTTCACGTGAAACGGTCACCGCGTGCGGCTGCCCGGCCACGCAGTGAGGCGGAGCGGACGAGGCGAAGCCCGCTGTGGGCGCGCAGATCAGTGCGAGGCGGGAAAGCGCAGGTACTGCGGCGGCACGGCCTTTGTCAGCCACACCCCGTTCGCGCTGACGTGGAAGACATGGCCGTCGCGGTGCATGGCGCCGGAGTCCACGGAGAGCACCACCGGGCGGCCTCGCCGCGCGCCTACCCGTGTCGCGGTCTCCCGGTCCGCGGAGAGGTGCACGTCGTGCCTGTTCATGGGCCTGAGACCCTCGCTGCGAATCGCTTCCAGGCTGCGGGCCACGGTGCCGTGGTAGAGGTACGGCGGCGGGGTCGCCGTGGGCAGCCCGAGATCGACGTCGATGCTGTGGCCCTGGGAGGCGCGGATCCGGGTTCCCTCGATCGCGAAGCGCTTCTTGTCGTTGGCGGCCACCACATGGTCCAGCTCTTCCCGGGTGAACCGGAATCCGTGTGTGGCCGCGGCGTTGATCAAGGTGTCGATCTCGATCCAGCCGCCCTCGTCGAGGGTGAGACCGATGCGCTCGGGTTGGTGGCGCAGGTGCTTCGAGAGGTACTTCGACACCTTCACGGTGCGTCTTTCGTCCATGCCACCAGCCTGCCGTCAGAGGCACGAATCACGCGAACGATTTCGCTCCGGATGTTTGATCCACAACCAAGTACGGTTATCCACAGGGGAATTGACGGTTCTGTGGACAACGAGCCGTCGAATCAGGGAGTTTCGTCAAGATCAGTTGATGAGCGATGACTTGCGGTGAGGCGGTCCAAGGCCCGTGCCTGTACCTCCCGTTCGGCAGCCAGTGAGATGAACTCGGCGGCCCGCTCGGGGCCAACCAGGCTTTCCACCGCCTGCATTGTCTCTTCGGGCAGAGGCACGGTTCTGGTCGGATGCGAGGATTTCGGCGTCTCGTCGGCTCCGAGGTGCTGACGCAGATGCCGGACCGCCAACAGCCGCATGGCACGGGCCAGTTCCGCGTCCATCGTCTGTTGGGCGAGCGGGCGCAGCCGACGTATGAGGGAGGCCGCTTCCGCCGCTTCGGCGTCGGTCGGTCGGTGAGGTCCGTCGAGATAGCGAGCGAAGACGTGTTCCGTGGTGAACTCCAGGAAACGGGCCGCGATGTGCTCGACCTGCCCCCTCAACTCCCTCAGGTGGCCCGCGATCGCGGACAGCGGTACCCCGGCGGCATGCAACTCCACTGCCACGGCCAGCTCTTGGGGGCTCGGTACGACAAAGGCGTCCTCATCGCCCGGAACCGGATCCAGCACACCGAGCTCCACCGCGTCGGCCACCGCCGCGGCGTCCGGCGCGCCGCCGAAGCGCTCGTCCAGCTCGGCGCGTGAGATCCGCACCGCTTCCTCGTCGGTCCACGGTCCGTCCACCTCGGCGACCAGCCCGAGCACCCCGCCGAGGCCCCGGCCGGCGTCCCATGCCTCCAGGAGCTCCTTGATGGAGGCCAGGGTGTAGCCCCGGTCGAGAAGATCGGCGATCTGGCGGAGGCGGACGAGATGGACGTCCGAGTAGAGGTTGGCACGACCATGGCGCTGGGGGCGGGGGAGCAGGCCGCGGTCCTGGTAGGCGCGGATGGTGCGAACGGTGGCGCCGCTGCGGTGCGCGAGGTCCTCGATCCGGTAGGAGGGCTGCGCCGGGTCCACCGCCGTACGCCCGGACTCGTCCCGCTCCCCCTTCACTCCGTCGCCCTCGCCCCGGGCGATCTGTGCGGGGACTCCGGTATCCGCCCACCCGACGGTGAGCATGCGCCGGGCATGACCCCGCCGGGGTGGCCCGGGGGCACGCGGCCGGGGACGGCGGCGTTCACAGGGGTGGCTCCAGCCGTGCGAGAGCCCGCAGTGCCTTCGGCGTGAACCTCGACATGACATACGCCCCGCGCGCTTCCGGCGTCACGGGAACGACGGCCTCACCGCGCACCACTGCCCGCAGGATGGCGTCGGCCACCTTCTCCGGTGGATAGTTCCGCAGCCCGTACAGCCGCGCGGACTTCTTCTGCCGCCGCTTCTCCTCCTCCGGGTCGACCCCGGCGAAGCGTGCGGTCGAGGTGATGTTGGTGTTGACGAGGCCGGGGCAGATGGCCGTGACACCGATGCCCTGCCCGGCCAGCTCCGCTCGCAGGCATTCGCTCAGCATCAGCACCGCCGCCTTGGAGGTGCTGTAGGCGGGCAGCACCCGGGAGGGCTGGAACGCCGCCGCCGACGCGGTGTTGACGATGTGGCCGCCCTGCCCGCGCTCGGCCATCTGCTTGCCGAAGAGCCGACAGCCATGGATGACGCCCCACAGATTGACGTCGAGGACCTTCTTCCAGTCCTCCGGTGTGGTGTCGAAGAAGGAGCCGCCCAGCCCGATCCCGGCGTTGTTCACCAGGACGTCGACCACGCCGTACTCGGCGGCGACCTTCGCGGCGAGCTTCTCCATGGCCTGTTCGTCGGAGACGTCCACCGTCTCCGCCCAGGCTTCGGGCGCACCGATCAGCCGGGACATCTCAGCGGTACGGACCGCGCTCGCCGCGTCCCGGTCGACGGCCACCACGCGGGCGCCGGCCTCGGCGAACGCGTACGCCGTCGCCCGGCCGATGCCGCTGCCGGCGCCGGTGACCAGGACGAGCTGCCCGCCGAAGCGGTCGGCGTGCCTACCTGTCGCCGTCACCGCTTCCGGCCTCCCGCCCTCCACGGATGTGACGAACTCAGTGATCCAGGCCGAGAGTTGGTCGGGCCGGGAGCGTGGTATCCAGTGCTTCGCCGCCAGCGTGCGCCGGGTCAACTGCGGAACCCACAGCTCCAGGTCGTCGTAGAGCCGCTCCGACAGGAAGGCGTCCCCGAGCGGCGTGATGAGCTGCACGGGCGCGTGCGCATACGCGTCCGTGCGCGGGCGGCGCAACCGGGCCCGTACGTTGTCCCGGTACAGCCAGGCCCCGTGTGCCGCGTCGGTCGGCAGGGACGAGGTCGGGTAGCCGTCGCCCGGCACCTTCTCCGCCCGCTCCAGCATGCGGGGCCAGCGCTTGCCGAGCGGACCCCGCCAGGCCAGTTCGGGCAGCACCGGCGTGTGCAGCGCGTAGACGTACCAGGACTTGACGCCCTGCCCCAGCAGCTGTCCGACCCGGCGCGGGGTCGGGCGCCTGAGGCGCCGGCCGATCCAGTGACCGAAGTGGTCCAGGGAGGGCCCGGACATCGAGGTGAAGGACGCAATCCGGCCCTCGGTGCGCTTGACCGTGGCGAACTCCCAAGCCTGCACCGAGCCCCAGTCGTGCCCCACGACATGCACGGGCCGGTCCGGGCTGACCGCGTCCGCGACGGCCAGGAAGTCGTCCGTCAGCTTCTCCAGCGTGAACCCGCCCCGCAACGGCTTCGGCGCCGTCGACCGGCCATGGCCCCGGACGTCGTACAGCACCACATGGAAGCGGTCGGCGAGCCGGGCGGCGACCTCGGTCCACACCTCCTTGCTGTCCGGATAGCCGTGCACCAGGATCACCGTCGGCTGCCCCGCCTCGCCCAGCTCTGCGACGCACAGCTCCACCCCGCCGGTCCGCACCCTGCGCTCGCGCGCGCCCTGAAGAGTCACCGGCACCGTCACTTCTCCTCCGCCCAGCGCCGCACATGCGGCAGATCGTCGTCCAGCCAGAAGGCGCTCTGCTCGGGGTCCGCGGAGTCGGTGACGACCAGGATCTCCTCGAACTTGGCGCCCGTACCCCGAAAGCCCAGATGCGGTTCGACCGCCCACAGACCCGGCTGCGGCGGATGGTCGGAGAACCGGTACGGCGACCACAGCGGGGACCACCCGTCGCGGTGGCCGTGCAGCGCGTCGCTCGCCAGACCCTTCAGGGACTGGATGCCGAACCCGAACACATGCGGCGACCAGCGGCGTTGCTTGACCCGGTCGACCTTGTGCGCGATGACGCCGAAGGGATAGGCGCGATGCCGGTTGGCGTATCCCTGGCGGACCATGAGGCGGTCGACGTCCTCGTAGATCTCCCTCAGCGGTCGCCGCTCACGCACCTCGCGCAGGATCAGCTCCCGGTGCGCCTGAAGGTCCGTCATCAGCTTGTCCTGGACGGGGTTGATGCCGAGGGAGCCGGAGTAACCGATGTCCGCCGTGCAGCCCTCGTACACCGGGGCCATGTCCAGGATGAACGGCATCCCGGGCTCCAGCCGGCGGTTGGTGGGGAAGAACTGAAGCGGCACACGGAAGTTCACGAACGCCGTGCGGTCCCCGAACCAGGCGAAGGGCAGATGGAACCAGTCCCGCACCCCGCGCTCACGCAGCCACTCGCGCTGCATCCGCGCCGCCTCGCGCTCGGTGATACCCGGCTCCAGCTGCGCCGCGACGGCCTCCGCGCACTCGTACGCCAGCCGCTGGACACGTCTGAACCCTTGCAGCTTTTCGGAGTCCGCCGAGATGTCCCCTGTGACCGCCGTAGTCATGCCACCGCCCCACTCGTCCACACTGACTGCGGTACGTGCTCGTAACTTGACACTGGCGAATGTGACAGTTGTTAGAGGCTGCGTCAATAGGGCCGTCCCGGGCTGTGGAAAAGCCCACCGATGTGGAAAACCCGGGCGTCCTCGCTCGACCTCTGGGGTGACCCCTAGGGATCCGTACGTCTGAGGTCTGACTTCAAGACAGCTCTGCGGGGTGACGACCGGCGTGGCCGACGTCACTACCTTCGAAGCGTGACTGTGATCGCGACCGAAAGCCTGAGCAAGCGGTTCCCCCGGGTGACCGCGCTTGACCGGCTCTCCGTGGACGTCGGGCCCGGTGTGACCGGACTCGTCGGAGCCAATGGGGCCGGCAAGTCCACACTGATCAAGATCCTGCTGGGTCTGTCCCCCGCCACCGAGGGCCGTGCCGAAGTGCTCGGCCTCGATGTCGCCACCGAGGGCGCCGCCATCCGCGAGCGCGTGGGCTACATGCCGGAACACGACTGCCTGCCGCCCGACGTCTCGGCCACCGAGTTCGTCGTGCACATGGCCCGCATGTCCGGTCTGCCGCCCACCGCGGCACGTGAGCGCACCGCGGACACCCTGCGCCATGTCGGTCTGTACGAGGAGCGCTACCGCCCCATCGGCGGCTACTCGACCGGCATGAAGCAGCGCGTGAAGCTGGCCCAGGCCCTGGTGCACGACCCCCAGCTGGTCTTCCTGGACGAACCGACCAACGGCCTCGACCCGGTCGGCCGTGACGAGATGCTCGGCCTCATCCGCCGCATCCACACCGACTTCGGCATCTCGGTCCTGGTCACGTCCCACCTGCTGGGAGAACTGGAACGCACCTGCGACCACGTCGTCGTCGTCGACGGCGGCAAGCTACTGCGCTCCAGCTCCACCACCGACTTCACCCAGACCACGACGACCCTCGCCGTCGAGGTCACCGACACCGACGACCACCCCGACGGCACCCGCGCGGTGCGCGACGCGCTCCACGCGCGCGGGGTGGAGGTGCTCGACGGCAGCGGCGGCCTCCCGGGCGCCGGCCACATCCTGCTGCTCACCGCGCAGGGCGACGAGACCTACGACCTGGTGCGCGACGTGGTCGCCGACCTCGGCCTCGGCCTGGTGCGCATGGAACAGCGACGGCACCACATCTCGGAGGTCTTCACCGACGGCGAGCAGGGCGGCGAGCACAGCAGCATGCAGAGCACCGGGGCACAGCGGAAGGAGGCGGTCGGCCATGGCGGTTGAGCAGCCCATGCGGACACCGGTCACCCAGCCGGGTGACCAGACCCGTATCCACAACATCGGCTACCGCTCCTACGACGGCCCGCGCCTCGGCCGCTCCTACGCCACGCGGTCCCTGTACTCGCAGTCCCTGCGCGGCTCCTACGGCCTGGGCCGCTCGGTGAAGTCCAAGGTGCTGCCGATGCTGCTGTTCGTGGTGATGTGCGTGCCCGCGGCCATCATGGTCGCCGTCGCGGTCGCCACCAAGGCCAACGACCTGCCCGTCGACTACACCCGCTACGCGATCATCATGCAGGCCGTGATCAGCCTGTACGTCGCCTCGCAGGCACCGCACTCGGTCTCCCGAGACCTGCGCTTCAAGACCGTACCGCTGTACTTCTCGCGGCCCATCGAAACCGCGGACTACGTACGGGCGAAGTTCGCGGCGCTCGCCTCGGCGCTGTTCATCCTGACCGGCGCCCCGCTGATCGTGCTCTATGTGGGCGCGCTGCTGGCCAAGCTCGACTTCGCCGAGCAGACCAAGGGATTCGCACAGGGACTTGTCTCCGTGGCACTGCTCTCACTGCTCTTCGCCGGCATCGGCCTGGTCATCGCATCGGTCACCCCGCGCCGCGGCTTCGGCATCGCGGCCGTGATCGCCGTCATGACCATCTCCTACGGCGCGGTGTCCACGCTCCAGGCCATCGCCGACGCGCAGGCGCTCGGAGAGGGCGGCAGCAGCGGCACCATCGCCTGGATCGGCCTCTTCTCGCCGGTCACGCTCATCGACGGGGTGCAGTCCGCCTTCCTGGGCGCGACCTCCACGTTCCCCGGCGGGGTGGGTCCCGGCAACGGCGAAGGTGTCGTCTACGTCCTCGTCACCCTCGGCCTGATCGCCGCCGCCTACGGCCTCCTGCTGCGCCGCTACAAGAAGGTGGGACTGTGACCACGCTCCAGATCGACCATGTCTCCCGCTGGTTCGGCAACGTGGTCGCCGTCAACGACATCACCATGACGATCGGCCCCGGCGTCACCGGCCTCCTCGGCCCCAACGGCGCCGGAAAGTCCACCCTCATCAACATGATGGGCGGCTTCCTCGCCCCCTCCACCGGCACCGTCACCCTCGACGGGCAGCAGGTGTGGCGCAACGAGTCGATCTACAAGCACATCGGCATCGTCCCCGAACGCGAGGCGATGTACGACTTCCTCACCGGCCGCGAATTCGTCGTCGCCAACGCCGAGTTGCACGGCCTGGGCGCCAAGGCGGCCCAGAAGGCCCTGGCCACGGTCGAGATGGAGTACGCACAGGACCGCAAGATCCAGACGTACTCCAAGGGCATGCGCCAGCGCGTGAAGATGGCGAGCGCCCTCGTCCACGACCCGTCGCTGCTCCTGCTCGACGAGCCCTTCAACGGCATGGACCCCCGCCAGCGCATGCAGCTCATGGACCTGCTGCGCCGCATGGGCGACGAGGGCCGCACGGTGCTGTTCTCCTCGCACATCCTCGAGGAGGTCGAGCAACTCGCCTGGCACATCGAGGTCGTGGTCGCCGGACGCCACGCGGCGAGCGGTGACTTCCGCAAGATCCGCCGCCTGATGACCGACCGTCCGCACCGCTACCTGGTGCGCTCCAGCGACGACCGCACGCTCGCCGCCGCGTTGATCGCCGATCCTTCGACGTCCGGCATCGAGGTCGACCTGACCGAGGGCGCACTGCACATCCAGGCCGTCGACTTCGGCCGCTTCACCGCCCTGCTGCCCAGGGTGGCGCGCGACCACGGCATCCGCCTGCTCACGGTCTCGCCGTCGGACGAGTCCCTCGAGTCCGTCTTCTCGTATCTCGTCGCGGCGTAGGAGGCCGAAGATGTACGACCCCACAGTCGCCCGGCTCACCTACCGGGCCCTGCTCGGCCGCCGTCGGGCCCTCATCCTGGGCGCGCTGCCGCTGCTGCTGATCGTGATCGCCGTGGCCGTACGCGGCCTCGCCGGGGCGGACGACCAGACGGCGTCCGACCTGCTGGGCGGACTCGCCCTCGCCACGATGGTGCCGATCATCGGAGTCATCGCCGGCACCGGCGCGATCGGGCCGGAGATCGACGACGGCTCGGTGGTGTATCTGCTGTCCAAGCCGGTGAAACGGCCCACGATCATCTTCACCAAGCTGATCGTGGCGATCGCCGTGACGATGGTGTTCTCGGCGCTGCCCACCTTCATCGCCGGCTTCATCCTCAACGGCAACGGGCAGCAGATCGCCGTCGCCTACACGGTCGCCGCACTGGTCGCGTCCATCGCCTACGCCGCGATCTTCCTGCTGCTCGGCACGGTGTCCCGGCACGCCGTGGTGTTCGGGCTCGTGTACGCGCTGGTCTGGGAGGCACTGTTCGGCTCCCTGGTGTCGGGTGCGCGCACGCTGAGCGTCCAGCAGTGGTCGCTGGCGGTGGCGCAGAAGGTGGCCGGCGGGGACATGGTGACATCGGATGTCGCCCTGCCCACGGCGACGGTCCTGCTCGCGGTCGTCACCGTCCTGGCGACCTGGTACGCGGGACAGAAGCTGCGATCGCTGACCCTCGCCGGGGAGGAGTGAGCCAGAGCCTGCCGGTGTGAGGAGCCGGGCCCCCTGAGCGGGGCCCGCTCTTGACGGGGGCTTCACCTCCGCCCGGGCACACTGGGCCAAGGGACGCACCGCATGGACGGGAGGACCGGATGGCAGGCGGGACGTCACAGCACGAGGATCGCGAACACTCCGGGGACGACGCCTGGGACCACACGGTCCTGGACGACGACTTCATACGCGGGGCCGATACCGCGGAGCCCTCCGCCCGCGCCCGTATGCTGGCCGCCCGTTGGCGCCGTGAGCGGCCCGAGCCGCAGCCGTGGCGCTCTGACGAGCCGCCCGCCGGGTGGCTCTTCAGCAAGGTGCGCCGACGCAGATGGCGCCGGCGCTGACGCGGCGCTCATGTCGTACGGGCGTTTTATTCAGTGGCGTCCAACTCGTCGCCCGGGCACCATGGTTGTGTGCGCTGGTCGAGGCCGGCGCCATGGTCTGGGAGAGGAGCTGGGCGATGTCCATGCACGACAGTACGTTCAGCTCCCGACAGGGCAGCCCGCGGCGGGTTCCGGTGTAGTTACCCCACCGTCGAGTCCGCTCCGCACACGGAGCTGCCCGGGGCGGCCGCTTCGAGCACGCGATGTCGCTCTCGCGTGGGCCGCCCACCCGGAGGATTGGCCGAGTGGAAAGGCACTGGCTTGCTGAGCCAAGGTCGGGCCTGAACAGCCCGCGCACGTTCGATCCGTGCATCCTCCGCCAGACGTCGCCGCTGTGGCTCGGCCGAGCCACAGGAACCCGGGTGATGTGACACGCACCCGGCGCTCCAGGTCAGGCGCCAGCCGAGCAACCGCTCCGGTCAGGCGTCAGCCGAGCAACCGCTCCAGCACCACCGCGATGCCGTCCTCCTCGCTGGAAGACGTCACCTCGTCGGCCACCGCCCTGAGTTCGGCGTGGGCGTTGGCCATCGCCACCCCATGTGCCGCCCAGGCGAACATCGGGATGTCGTTGGGCATGTCGCCGAAGGCGATCGTGTCCGCCGCCTTCAGGCCCAGGCGGCGCGCCGCAAGGGACAGGCCCGTCGCCTTGGACAGGCCCAGCGGGAGCAGCTCGACGATGCCCTCACCGGCCATCGCCACCGTGACGAAACCGCCCGCGGCGCGGCGGGCCGCGTCGGCCAACTCGTCGTCCGACAGCGTCGGATGCTGGATGTAGATCTTGTTCAGCGGTGCGGTCCACAGATCCGACGCGTCCGTGAACGGCGTCGACGGAAGCTTGCCCGTGACCGTGTAGCCGGGG
Organism: Streptomyces sp. M41; assembly: GCF_043673425.1. Taxonomy (NCBI): domain Bacteria; kingdom Bacillati; phylum Actinomycetota; class Actinomycetes; order Kitasatosporales; family Streptomycetaceae; genus Streptomyces; species Streptomyces sp. M41. Next base: position 333,541 of record NZ_JBIMKE010000005.1, read on the forward strand.
CCCACCAGGATCTCGCCGTCCAGGCCGTCGCGGCTGGCCGCCAGGAACAGCGGTCCCACCTCGGCCTCGATCTTGGCCAGTGCCACCCCGGCCAGCTGGCGGTCCAGGGTCACCGCCGTCAGCAGGCGGTGCGCACCGGCGTCGTACACCTGGGCGCCCTGGCCGCAGACGGCGAGGCCCTGGTAGCCGAGGTCGTCGAGGATGTGGCGGGTCCAGGGGACCGCCCGGCCCGTGACGACGATATGTGCCGCGCCCGCCGCGCTGGCCGCCACGAGCGCGTCACGGGTGCGCCGGGAGACCGACTCGTCGGAGCGCAGGAGCGTTCCGTCCAGGTCGGTCGCGATCAGTCGGTAAGGGAACCCGGCGTCGGGCGGGGCGGTGCTCACTTCGCGACCGGCTCCAGGACCTCCCGGCCGCCCAGGTACGGGCGCAGCACCTCGGGAACCCGGACGGAACCGTCGGCCTGCTGGTGGTTCTCCAGGATCGCCACGATGGTGCGCGGGACTGCGCACAGCGTGCCGTTGAGCGTGGCCAGTGGCTTGACCTGCTTGCCGTCACGGAAGCGGATCGACAGCCGGCGGGACTGGAACTCGGTGCAGTCCGAGGTCGACGTCAGCTCGCGGTACTTGCCCTGCGTCGGGATCCACGCCTCGCAGTCGAACTTGCGGGCAGCCGAGGAACCGAGGTCGGCCGAGGCCACGTCGATGACCCGGAACGGCAGCTCCAGCGACGTCAGCCACTGCTTCTCCCACTCCAGCAGGCGCTGATGCTCGGCCTGCGAGTCCTCGGGGGCGACGTAGGAGAACATCTCCACCTTGTCGAACTGGTGGACGCGGAAGATGCCCCGGGTGTCCTTGCCGTGCGAGCCGGCCTCGCGGCGGAAGCAGGGCGAGAAGCCGGCGTAGCGCAGCGGGAGCTTGCCGGCGTCGAGGATCTCGTCCATGTGGTACGCCGCGAGCGGGACCTCGGAGGTGCCGACCAGGTAGAGGTCGTCGTCGGCGAGGTGGTAGACGTCCTGGGCGGCCTGGCCGAGGAAGCCGGTGCCGGCCATCGACTGCGGGCGGACCAGCGCCGGGGTGAGCATCGGCGTGAAGCCGGCCGCCGTGGCCTGCGCCATCGCGGCGTTGACCAGGGCCAGCTCCAGCAGGGCGCCGACGCCGGTGAGGAAGTAGAAACGCGAGCCCGAGACCTTCGCGCCGCGCTCGACGTCGATCGCGCCGAGGAGCGCGCCGAGCTCCAGGTGGTCCTTCGGCTCGAAGCCCTCGGCCGCGAAGTCACGGATCTCGCCGTGCGTCTCCAGCGTGGCGAAGTCCTCCTCGCCGCCGACCGGGACGTCGGGGTGGACGAGGTTGCCGAGCCGGAGGAGCAGCTCCTGGGTCTCGGCGTCGGCCGCGTCGCGCTCGGCGTCGGCCGCCTTGACGTCGGCGGCCAGCTGGCTCGCCTTCTTCAGCAGCTCGGCCTTCTCGTCCCCGGATGCCTTGGGGATGAGCTTGCCGAGCTGCTTCTGCTCGGCACGGAGCTCGTCGAAGCGGACGCCGGACGACCTGCGCCGCTCGTCGGCAGACAGGAGGGAGTCGACGAGTGCGACGTCCTCTCCACGGGCGCGCTGCGAGGCGCGCACTCGGTCGGGGTCCTCACGGAGCAGGCGAAGGTCAATCACGCGCTCCAGGCTACCGGGGCGGGATGACAGCTCACGACTCGCTATTCCGGAGTGCGGCTTACGTTCCGTTATGGGGGAATTGCGAAACGTGTCAATAAAGGCCACCCCATTCCCTGGAAGGGGCAGACGGGCTGCGGCCGGTTGACTCGAATCCCTTGTGGAGAACGGGACTTGGGGCGGCGTTGTCCACAGGAATCCCCAGCCTCCCGAAAGTTATCCACAGGGTGTGTGGATGGACTGTGGACTTCGGAATCGATCACTCCGCAACGCATCGATCAAGTCGAGGATTCCCAGGACAAACCATCCCCACCCCCACTTTTGAGTGGAAAGCGGTCGCCCCAAAGGATGACCCAAAGGAAAAGCGTGGACGAAGGGTGACTTGCCCGCAGGTGGACGTGGGTGGGGCCTGAGGGCCGATTTGTCGACAGACTCATGCTTCTCTGTCGACTTGTCCCCAGGTCGAGATGCGGACCTGTGGATAACCCCTGTGGATAACGACTATCGGCAGGTAGGACTGGCTCAGAACCGCCCGTCCTGACAGCGCGCCACCCAGTCCGCAGCCGACACGAACTCCTCGTCCGACGTACCCGGACGCGGCGGCTGGACATCCCCCGGCTGCATGCCCGCGCGCGGATACGAGCCCAGGAATCGCACCTCGAGGCAGATCCGCTTCAGCCCCATCAGCGCCTCCGCCACCCGGCGGTCGGAGATATGGCCCTCGGCGTCGATGCAGAAGCAATAATTGCCGATGCCGGCGCCCGTCGGCCGGGACTGGAGCAGCATCAGGTTTATGCCGCGCGTGGCGAACTCACCGAGCAGGTCACGCAGGCCACCGGGGTGGTCGTCGCGCTGCCACAGCACCACGGACGTCTTGTCCGCGCCGGTCGGCGCCGCGGGCCGGGCCGGCCGCCCGACCAGTACGAACCGCGTCTGGGCGTTCTCCGCGTCGTGGATCCCGGTCTCCAGGGCCTCCAGGCCGTACCGGGCGGCTGCGAACTCGCCGGCGAAAGCGGCGTCGTACTGGCCCTCCTGGACCAGGCGCGCGGCGTCCGCGTTCGAGGCGGCGGACTCCCAGTGGACGTCGGGGAGGTTCTTCTTCAGCCAGTTGCGCACCTGCGGCTGGGCGGCCGGGTGCGCGGAGACCGTCTTGATGTCGGACAGCTTGGTGCCGGGGCGGACCAGCAGCGCGAAGGTGATCGACAGCAGCACCTCGCGGTAGATCATCAGCGGCGCGCCCGCGACCAGCTCGTCGAGCGTGGTCGTGATGCCACCCTCGACGGAGTTCTCGATCGGCACGAACGCGGCCTCGGCCTCGCCGGCGCGCACCGCGTCGAGCGCGGACTGCACGGACACATAGGGGATCAGCTCCCGGGTCGCGGCCTCGGGAAGCGTGCGCAGGGCGACTTCGGTGAAGGTGCCCTCGGGGCCCAGATAGGCATAGCTCGCTGGCATGACCTCACCCTAATGGGCCTTGCGAAACGCGGCGCACAGATCTCACCCGGCCGCCGGAAGGGATGAACCGGCGCCGCGGGCCGGGCCGGCCGCCGTCATCGCCGCCGTCACCCCTCCAGCAGCCGCTGCCCCACGTACTCGCCCTCGGCCGCCCCACCCGGCACCGCGAAGAGCCCGCTCGCCTCGTGCCGGATGAACTTCGACAGGGCGTCGCCCCGGTCGAGCTTGCGCTGGACGGTGACGAAGCCGCGCAGCGGATCGGCCTGCCAGCAGACGAACAGCAGCCCGGCATCGGGCACCCCGTCCGCGTCGATGCCGTCGTGGTACGAGAACGGGCGTCGCAGCATGGCGGCCCCGCCGTTCTGGTCGGGCCGGGTGATACGGGCGTGCGCGTTGATCGGGACGACCAGGTTCCCCGCCTTGTCGGTCTTCTCCAGGTCCATCTCGGTCGTCTCGGTGCCCCCGGACAGCGGCGCCCCGTCGGACTTTCGGCGCCCGATGACCCCCTCCTGCTCCTTGAGCGAGAGCTGCTCCCAGTCGTCGAGGAGCATGCGAATACGGCGTACGACGGCGTAGGAGCCGTTCGCCATCCAGGCCGGGTCGTTCGAGCCGGACTCCGGCACGAAGATCCGCTCGTCGAAGTCGGCCTCCGCCGGCTTCGGATTGCGGGTGCCGTCCACCTGGCCCATGAGGTTGCGGGCCGTCATCGGGTGCGCGGTGGCACCCGGCGAACGGTTGAAGCCGTTCATCTGCCATCGCACCCGGGCGGCCCGGCCGGCGTCCTTCTGGATCGCGCGCAGGGCATGGAAGGCGACCAACGCGTCGTGCGCGCCGATCTGCACCCACAGGTCGCCGTTGCTGCGCGCCCTGTCGAGCTGGTCGGAGGAGAAGTCGGGCAGCGGGTCCAGGGAGACGGGGCGCTGTTTCTCCAGGCCGGTCCGTCCGAAGAAGCTGTGCCCGAAGCCGAAGGTGATCGTCAGCGAGGACGGCCCGGCGTCGCGGGCGACATCCGTGTCGTCCTGCTTGGCCGCCTCGCCCGCCATCAGCCGCCGGGCCGTCTCCGACCAGCGGCGCAGCAAGGCCGCCGCCTCCTTGCGGCCCGCGCCCGCCGCCAGGTCGAAGGCGACGAGATGGCCGCGCGACTGAAGGCCCTGGAGGATGCCGGGCTGATGTTTCCCGTGAAACATCACCTGATCGGCACCCAAGGAGGTCAGCGGCGTCGCCTCGGCCGGCCGCGCCGCATACCCGACGGCCCCGCCGGCCGCACCGAGCACCAGCCCGCCGGCCCCGGCCGTCCCGAGCAGCCGACGCCGTGACAGGCCCTCGCGGGTGTCCTCGACAACGCCCCCGTCGAGCGCCGTGTCCCGCGTGCGGGCCTGCGGAATGGACTGGTCAGCCATGGTGGTTCAGCCGATCTGCGCGTTCTTGGAGACGGTGGCCTGGTCGATGTCGGAGGTGCGCACGGTCACGGCGATCTTCCACTCGCCGGCCATGGGGATCTGCACTCCGCTCGCCGACCAGTGTCCGGTGGCGATGTGGTCCGGGACGACGGGCAGCGGCCCGATGTCCTGGGCCTCGAGGGTGAAGGCGATCTTCACCTCGGGGATGTCGAAGGCACGGCCATTGGGCCGCTGGACGTAGACGTGCATCTCGTTGCCGCCCACGCGCGCGGGATCGAGGTCGATCCGGACGACGCCCTTGCCGTCCTCGCCGCCGGTGTCGAAGGACATGTCCAGGGTCAGCGCCCCGGACGACGACGCGTCGGCGGAAGCGGCCGACGCTGCCGCCCTGGCCTCCTCCTCCGTACGCCCCGGCTCGGTCGAGGTGAGCATGGTGGTGACCGCGAGCAGGACGACCGCGACCCCCGCCTCGGCGAGTACGGAACGCCGCAGCCCGAACCGGTTGGGGTCGGCGTCCCGCTGCCGCTTCTGCCGGGCCGCGTCGATCGCGTCCCGCTGCCGGGCGAGCTGGGCGGCACGCTCGGAGCCGCCGCGCTTTCCGTCGTGCCCTCTGTCGCGCGTTCCGTCGTGCCTTCCGTCGGGATCTGCGCCGCGCTTCCCGCCGGAGGCTTCGTCCTCCCCGCCGGACACGGTGGCCGAGGCGGCCTTCTTGCCGGTGGAGGACAGGGCGGCCGAGGCGGTCTTCTGGCCCGAGGAGGCAGCGGTGGCGTGCGTTTTCTCGCCCGGACCGGTCTCCCTCGCGCCCTTGACCGTCTCCTTCGCGCGCGTGCCGGCGTCGTCACCCTTGCCCGGGTTCAGTACCGCTGCCTCCGCCAGGCGCGTCGTCCACCGGCGTGAGATCCACGCGACCCCGACGAGCAGCACCACGAGCCCGATCTTGACGAGCAGCAGCTGCCCGTAGCGCGTGCCGGTGAACGCCGACCAGGACCCGAGCTGACGCCAGGACTGGTAGACGCCGGTCGCGACCAGCGCCAGCACACTGCCGAAGGCGACGCGCGAGAAGCGTCGTACGGCACTCGCCCCGACCGGTGCGTCCGCGGGGGTCCGGTAGAGGGCGACGAGAAGGGCGGTGAGCCCGCCGAGCCAGGCCGCGACAGCGACCAGGTGGACGATGTCGACGGGCATCGCGATCCCGGCCTGGAGCCCGGTGGAGGCGTGCTCGGACATCGCCCAGCTCGCCGCGAGCCCCGCGGCCACCACGGTGCCACCGATGGCGAGCCCGAAGGTCAGGTCCTGCTTCTCCTCGTCCTCGCGCTTGTCGTACGCCCCGAAGAGGACGGCGATGAACAGCGCCGCCGCGGCGAGCAGCAGCAGCCGGGACACCAGCGCGGCGCCCGTCTTGGTCTGGAGCACCTGCCCGAGCAGCTCCAGGTCGAAGATGTCACCGACCTTCGAAGTGGTGGTGTACGAGCCGCGCAGCAGCAGCAGTCCGAGTGTGGCGGCGGTCAGCGCCAGCCACCCGGAGACGACGAGCCGCTGAAGCGCCCGCACGCGCGAACCGCGCTGCCAGCAGGCCAGTACGAAGGCCGCGCCGCCGACGAGGACGATGAAGCCGGCGTACGACACGTACCGCCCGAAGCCGTAGAGCAGGCCGACCACGCCGCCGCCCGCCTCCTGGCCGGAGACGGAGACCGAGGTCTGTGAGGGGGCTCCGATGGAGAAGGTGTAGGCGCCGGCGACGGGATGGCTGTCCTCGGACACCACCTGGTAGGTGACGGTGTACGTGCCGTCGGGCAGGCCGCCGTGGAGTTTCACGGAGTACGTGGTGCCGCCGCCGAGGTTGGCCGGGTCGCCGCGGTCGATGCGCTTGCCCTTGGGGTCGAGCACGCGCAGGGAGTCGTCGGACAGGGCGACCTTCTCGGAGAAGGTCAGCGAGACCTGCTCCGGCGCCTTGTCCACCACCGCGCCCTGCCGGGGGTCGCTGCCGGTCAGCGCGGCGTGCGCGGAGACCGGCCCGGCACCGGCGAGGAGCAGCCCGGTGGCGGCCAGGAGCAGCAGCACCAGGGTCCGGACACGGGGAGCGATGGTCTGGGACAAGGCGATCTCTCCCTCAGTGTCCGGTGTGCGGGCGGTAGGTGGCGGGCTGCACCGGCATCTCGACGGTGACCGTGCCGGACTCGGCGAAGTGGAGCCGCACGGTCACCTTCTCGCCCTGCTTCGGCTTGCGCTTCAGCTTCTCGAACATCAGATGGCTGCCGCCGCTCTTGAACACCAGCCGGCCGTGCGCGGGGACGGCGATGTCCTTGACCTCCTGCATCGAGGAGTCGACGGTCTCGTGGGTGGTGACATCGCCGACGTCGCTGGTGACGGAGGTCAGTTCGTCGTCCGCGCCGCCCTTGTTGGTGATCGTCAGGAAGCCGGCGGCCATCGAGTCCGAGACCGGCTGCGGCATGTAGGCGCCGCTGACGGACAGTTCGGCGCCGGAGCCCGAGGAGTCCTCGGAGCCGCAGCCCGCGAGGACGAGGGCGGCGGCCGTCACCGTGGCCGCCAGGGTCACCGGGGCGAAGCGCCTCACGGCTTGGCTCCCTCGATCAGCTTGGGGAGGTCCTTGGTGAAGTCGTCGACCTCGGCTTCCTCGGTGTAGAGGACGTAGCCCGCGTCGGTCTTCGGTGAGAAGGCGACGACCTGGGTGCCGTGGGTGGAGACCATCTTGCCGTTCTTGTCCTTGTGCGGCGGATCGATGGAGATGCCGAGGGTGCGGGCGCCGGCCTGGATGGTGTCGAAGTCGCCGGTCAGGCCCACGGCCTGCGGGTCGATGCCCTTGAGCCACTTGCCGAGGGCGGAGGCGGTGTCGCGCTCCGGGTCGGTGGTGACGAACACGACCTGCAGCTCGTCCTGCTCGGACTTGGGCAGCTGCTTCTTGGCGACGGCGATGTTGTTCATCGTCAGCGGGCAGACGTCGGGGCAGTTGGTGTAGCCGAAGTAGAGCAGCGTCGGCTTGCCCTTGGTCTCCTTGCGGAGGTCGTACTTCTTGCCGCTCGTGTCGGTGAGGACCAGGTCCGGCTTCTCGAACGGCTTGTCGAGGACGATGGCGGCCTTGTCCGAGCCGGCTTCCTCGGAGACCACGGTGACGGGCTGCTTGCCGTCGTCACCGCTGCCGCAGGCGGAGAGGGTGAGGGTGGCGGCGGCGAGCAGTCCAGCCGCCGCGAGGGTCTTCGTGCGCATGGAAATGTCCCAGTGGTGTGAGGTCCGGCGCGCACCGGGGGCGTGCCCCGGCGCGCGCCGTGAACCGGAGGGGCCGTCAGGCAGTGGTGCGCCGACGGCCGGCGAGCACGCCGTACGCCACGCCCAGCGCGCCGACGACGATGCCGACCACGCCCAGGACGCGGGCGGTGGTGTCGCTGCTGTCGGCGGGCTCGGCGGCGTGGGTCTTGGCGGAGGCGGCCTCGGCGTCCTCGGAGTCGTCGGCCTTGTCGGCGGACGACGAGCCGTGGTGCCCCTCCTCGGCGGCGGACAGCTCGAGGACCGGCGCCGGGTTCTCGGGCTCCTCCTGGCCCTTCTGCGGCACCTCGATCCAGCGCACGACCTCCTTGTTGGAGTACGTCTGGATCGCCTTGAAGACGAGCTGGTCCGTGTCCTCGGGCAGAGTGCCGACGGAGACGGGGAACTTCTGGAAGTAGCCCGGCTCGACGCCCTTGCCGTCGGCGGTCCAGGTGACCTTGGTGACGGCCTCGGTGATCTTCTTGCCGTGCATCTCCAGCGGCTTGTCCAGCGTGGACTTGGTGACGTCGGCCTTCCAGCCGGGGACGGGCTGCGGCATCACGGAGGCCAGCGGGTGCTCCGCCGGGAAGGTCACCTCGAGCTTGGTGGTCGAGGCGTTGTCGCGCTCGTTGGGCACCTTGAAGGCGACGACCGCGTAACCGCCCTTGGCGGCCGTGCCCTCGGGCTGCACGCTGACGTGGGCGAAGGCGGGGACGGACAGGACGAGCACGGCCGAGCCGGCGAGGGCGCCGACGGCGGCGAGGCGGGAGACCTTCATGCTGAGCACTCCACAGTGACTGAGATTCGAATGTCGATGGTGAATCGGTGGTGAAGAGGAGTACGCGTACGCGGAGGTGCCCGATCATCCGAGAAGGACGAGAAAGGCGAGTGGGGCGGGAACGGAGGGCGACGGCCACAAAGCAGTGGGAAGTCCGTCGTCCCCGACCGAGAACCGGGTACGCGCGCGTGCCGCGCGACGGCGGCACCTCGTCCCCACGGCAGTGGAGTGGTGGTCGCGTCGCGTCAGGCGGCGAGAGCGAATGCGGCGCCGGCCGGCGGGCCGCGCCTGATCACCGTGTGCTGAAGCGCGAGGGTGCGGGGCTCGGGCGGGGCTGACCACTCGGCGCGCAGGACGCGCGGGCCCGCCTCGGGCGCCCCCGGGAGCCCGGCACGCAGGGCGCGCACCAGCGCGAGCGCCCCGCGCAGGGAACGTACGAACGCCCCCTCGGTGACCCCATGCGCCGACAGGGCCGACATCTCGGCGATCCGGAGCAGGGCCAGGTCGCCGCGGCGCAGCAGCCACCCCGCTACGGCCGCCGCGAGGAGGTGCGCCAGCACCATGGACAGGGACGGCAGCAGGGCTGCGTAGGAGTCCGGGGCGGTGGCCGCGGCGTCCGCCGCCCGGTGCGAGGCATGCGTTTCCGTGCCCGGCCCGAGCCGCGCCTCGGTGAGGATCCGCTGGGCCTGGGCGGGGCTGATCGCCGCCGCGGTGGCCCCACAGACGAGTCGCGCGGCCTGCTCCACGAGCGCCGCGTCGGACAGTGGGGTGGACGAGGAAGCCGATGTGGCGGCGGAGGCGGCGGAGACCGCGGCCGTCGCCCCGTGCTGCCCGAGCCCGAACAGCGTGTGCAGAACCGTCTGACCTGCCGCGAGCAGCCCCGCGATCCCCGGCAGGGAACGCTCGCGCCCCGCGAACGGCACCGTGACCAGCAGCACGCCCAGGAACCCCGCGCCCAGCGTCCACAGCGGGATGGTGGCGCAGGAGCCCAGCACATGCCCGACCCCGGCCAGCACGACGCAGACCGCGGCGAACACCGCGGCCCGCAGTATCCGGAGATCACTTCCGGAGCGCACCGTGCGCGGGTGGGGGGCAGTCATGGCGGGCTCATCATCGCACTGGCCGCATGACCGCCATACGGCAGGTCCACAAGATGACGTACGGGGCGTAGCGGCCCGTACAACCGGAAGGTCACCTTCTGATGTGGGCTGCCCCCACATACACCGATTCCCCCGTAGGCGCATCGACCATATGGGCGGCATCACGTCAATGGTGTGCTTACAGGCGGGCGCTCGCGGCAATACGTAACGGTATGTCGAGCCGCAGCCAGGAGGCTGGAGCATGAGCATCTGGTGGTCACTCCATCTGCGGCGGGACGCCGCGAGCGTGCCCCTCGCCCGGCGGTTGCTGATCGGCACGATGGAGACCGCGGGGGTGGACCCCGATGTGTCGTACGACCTCTCCGTGGCGCTCAGCGAGGCATGCGCGAACGCCGTCGAGCACGGCGGCGACATGGCGCCCGACGGCTCACCCCAGGCATACCGCGTCACGGCCTACCTGGACGGCGAGAAGTGTCACATCGAGGTCGCCGACTCGGGCCCCGGCTTCACCGCCCCGCCCCGCGCCCCCCTCCCGGCGTCCACCGAAGCCGAGCACGGCCGGGGTCTGTGCCTCATCGAGGAACTCGCCGACCACGTCCAGATCGGCAACGTGCCGGGACTGGGCGGGGCGGTGGTGAGCTTCGACAAGATCCTCAAGTGGCGGGAGGGCGCACCGCTGATGGCGGTTTAGCCGCCTGGCCGTCCGTCGCGGGCCGCGCGGCCCGTCAGGGCACGAGCCCGGCCCGTCCGACCGACGCATGCTTCCCTTCCTGCGCCTGCGCCGACTTCCCTTCCTGCGCCTGCTTCCCCTCCTGCGCCCGCGTCTGCTTCTCTTCCTGCGCCTGCTCCCCTTCCAGCACCTCGCCCCCTTCCCGTTCCCCTTCCCGTTCCCGCTCCTGCTCCCGCCGCCCGGCGGCCCAGCGAGCCGCCGGCCCCATCGCGTACGACGCCGCGAGCATCGCCCCGCCCAGCAGCAGCCAGCCCGGCGTCCCCCACTCGACCAGCAGTGTCGTCAGCAGGAGCGGGCCAAGGGCGCGGGCGACCGTGACGCCGGTCCCGAACAGGCCCTGGTACTCGCCGACCCGGTCTTGCGGGGCCAGGTCGAACGACAGCTGCCAGGAACCCGCCGACTGCCCCATCTCGGCGATCACTTGCAGCACCGCACCCAGCACCAGAACCCCGACGGCCACCCACAGGGAGGCCCCTGCCGACCACGCGAACACCACGCAGGCGGCGAGCATCACCCAGCCCGCATGGCGCACCACGCGCACGGCAGCGGTTGGCCCTGTGACCCTGCGCGCCGCCCTGACCTGGAACAACATCACCGCACCGGTGTTGAGCACGAACAGTGCGGACACCAGCCAGGCCGGGGCATCGGTCCGCCTGGTGATCCACAACGGCAGGACCAGACTGAGCAGCGGAAGCCGCAGCAACAACACGGTGTTGAGCAGGGCGACCACCGCATAGGGACGGTCCCGCAGCACACCGGCCCGCGCACGCCCCCGACTCGGTACCGCCACCACCGAGGGCAGCCGGAGCAAGAGCCCCGCGCAGAGCAGGAAGCTCACCGCGTCCAGCGCGAACACCGCCAGATACGCCGTGCGCGTCCCGGCGTGCAACGCGAGCCCGCCGAGCCCCGCACCCACCGCCAGGCCGGCGTTGAGCGTCGACTGGAGATGCGCCAGCAACCCCGTTCGCTCCCCGGCGGACACCAGCCCCGCGAGCAGCGCCTGCCGTGCCGCCGCGAGCCCGGACTGCGCGGCGGCGTACGCGCACGCGGCCAGCACGAACGGCACGAACCCCCGCACGACCGTGAAGGACGCCACCGCGAGCCCCGTCGCGAGGGCCAGCAGCACCGCCGTACCGCGCGGCCCGCGCCGGTCGGCCAGCCGCCCCAGCGGAACCCCGACCAGCGAGCCGACCGCCCAGCCGACCGTCAGCCCGAGCCCCACGCGCGCGGGGGCGAGGCCGACGACCTGGGTGAAGTACAGCGCCGACGTCGTGTAGTAGGCGCCGTCCCCGATGGAATTGCTCAACTGGGCGAGGGCGAGGACACGTTGAGGTCCGGCGGGCGGGACGAGGCGGGTTGTCATGCCGACGACGTTAGACAGGCTGTGGGCCGCTCGACAGGCCCAATCCAGGGGCATCTCGGTGGCCCAATTCAGGCCCCGTCCAGCACCTTCCCCAGCACGTCCAGCGCCTGTGGATACGCCCGCTCCCGAGGCGTGCCGTATCCCACGACCAGCCCCTGCGGTCGTCCCTCGGCACCGGCCGGCGCATGCCAGTGCTCGCCGAGACGCCCCACCGCGAGCCCTTCCGCCTCGGCCCGCGCCAGCACCTGCGCCTCGTCGTCGACCTCCACCAGCGCGTGCAGCCCGGCCGCGATCCCCCGCACCCGCCTCCGCGTCCCGAGCCGCTCCACGAGCCGGTCCCGGCGCCGCCGGTACCGCAGCCGGCAGGCCCGCACATGCCGGTCGTAGGCATGGCTGTCGATCAGCTCGGCGAGCGCCAACTGGCCTATGGACTCGGTGTGATGGTCACTGTGCAGCTTGGCGTCGGCCACCGCGTCGACGAGATGCGGCGGCAACACCATCCACCCGAGCCGCAACGCCGGCCCGAGCGTCTTCGAGGCGGTCCCCAGATACACGACCTGCCCCGGCGCCATTCCCTGCAAGGCACCGACGGGCTGGCGGTCGTAGCGGAACTCCCCGTCGTAGTCGTCCTCCACGATCAGCCCGCCACGCGCGCGTGCCCAGTCGGTGAGGGCGCGCCGCCGCTCGGGGTGCAGCGTCACGCCGGTCGGGTACTGGTGCGCGGGCGTCACGACCACGGCCGCACAGTCGCCCAACTCCGCGGCGCACGCACCCCGTTCGTCGACGGGCACGGGCACGACGAGGCCCCCGTTGCGCCGCACCACGTCCCGGTGGAACGGCAGCCCCGGGTCCTCCATGGCGACACCGCCGCCCTCCAGCACCCGCGTGAGCAGCGCCAGGCCCTGCACATACCCGGAGGTGATCACGATCCGCTCGGGCGGCGCGATCACTCCACGCGCCCGCCCCAGATACCCCGACAGCGCGGCCCGCAGCTCGATCCGCCCCCGTGGATCGCCGTAGTCGTACGCCGGGGAAGGCGCCGCGGCGATGGCCCTGCGCAGCGCCCGCAGCCAGGCAGCCGCGGGAAACGCTCCCACGTCCGGACTTCCCGGCCGCAGATCGAAACGCGGCGCACGCGCGCGTGCGGCGGCCTGCGTCGCTTCGGCGTCGACGGGCGGCAGCGCGGCGACCCGGGTCCCCGAGCCCTGCCGAGCGGTCAGGTAGCCCTCGGCGACGAGTTGGTCGTAGGCCGCTTTCACGGTGTTGCGTGAAACCCCGAGCTCGGCGGCGAGCCGTCTGGTGGCGGGCAACCGCTCCCCGGGAGCGAGCCGCCCGTCCCGTACGGCATCGCGCAGCGCCCGCTCGAGCCCCGCACGACGCCGGTCGGCGACGGCGAGTTCCAGATGCAGGTCCACAGCAACTCCCTGGAAGGGCGCGGGGCGGTATCGACATGGGGCTGCGCCGCGTGGGCGCGACCAGCCCCCACGACCCGCGGACGCCGACGGCCGGGCACCCCTCGGTACCCGGCCGTCGGCGCGAACGTCAGCTCTTCAGAGCCGCCATCCAGCTCTCGACCTCGTCCGACCGGCGCGGCAGGCCGGCCGACAGATTCCGGTTCCCGTCCTCGGTCACCAGGATGTCGTCCTCGATCCGCACTCCGATGCCCCGGTACTCCTCGGGCACGGTCAGGTCGTCGGCCTGGAAGTACAGCCCCGGCTCGACGGTCAGCACCATGCCGGCCTCCAGCGTGCCGTCGACATACGACTCCACGCGCGCGGCGGCGCAGTCGTGGACGTCCATGCCGAGCATGTGCCCGGTGCCGTGCAGCGTCCAGCGCCGCTGGAGTCCGAGCTCCAGCACTCGCTCCACCGGTCCCTCGACAAGCCCCCAGTCGACGAGCCGCTCGGCCAGCACCCGCTGCGAGGCGTCGTGGAAGTCCCGGTACTTGGCGCCCGGCTGCACGGCCGCGATACCGGCCTCCTGGGCGTCGTAGACGGCGTCGTAGATCTTCTTCTGGATCTCGCTGTAGCGGCCGTTGATCGGCAGCGTGCGCGTGACGTCGGCGGTGTAGTACGTGTGCGTCTCGACGCCCGCGTCCAGCAGCAGCAGGTCACCGGAGCGCACGGGTCCGTCGTTGCGCACCCAGTGCAGCGTGCAGGCGTGCGGGCCGGCCGCGCAGATGGAGCCGTAGCCGACGTCGTTGCCCTCCACGCGCGCGCGGAGGAAGAACGTGCCCTCGATGTAGCGCTCGCTCGTCGCCTCGGCCTTGTCGAGGACCTTCACGACGTCCTCGAAGCCGCGCACGGTCGAGTCGACGGCCTTCTGGAGCTCGCCGATCTCGAACTCGTCCTTGACGAGACGCGCCTCGGACAGGAAGACCCGCAGCTCCTCGTCCCGCTCGGCGGTGACCTTGTCGGTCAGGGCCGCCTCGATGCCGGCGTCGTACCCGCGCACGACGCGCACCGGGCCGGTGGCCTCACGCAGCTTGTCCGGGAGCTCGCGCACGTCGGACGCGGGGATGCCGTACAGCTTCTCCGCCTCGGTCAGCGAGTGCCGGCGGCCGACCCACAGCTCGCCCTGGCCGGAGAGCCAGAACTCGCCGTTCTCGCGGTCGGAGCGCGGCAGGAGGTAGATCGTGGCCTTGTGACCCTCGCCCTCGGGCTCCAGGACGAGGACGCCGTCCTCGGTCTGGTTGCCGGTGAGGTAGGCGTACTCGACCGATGCGCGGAAGGGGTACTCGGTGTCGTTCGAGCGGGTCTTCAGGTTGCCGGCGGGGATCACCAGGCGCTCACCCGGGAAGCGCGCCGACAACGCGGCACGGCGGGCGGCCGTCTCGGCGGCCTGGGGGATCGGCCGCAGGTCGTGCAGCTCGGTGTCGGCCCAGCCGGACTTCATGTTCTCGGCAAGCTCGTCGGACACGCCCGGGTACAGGCCGTTCTTGCGCTGCTTGGTCGGCTCTTCTGCGCTCCCTTCCAGGTCCGCTGCGGTGGCAGCGATGGACTCGGAAGGGGTGAGCTCGTCGGCCACGGTCATCCTCCTCGATACGGCACTGGACCCCGTCCATCGTACGGTCGTACTGGAGGGGGCCCAGGGGAAAAGATCGGATGCCGACCGCTGCTATGGCGTGGACGGGATGCCTGTTATGGGCGGGCGATCATGAGTGGGTGACCGACCGCCAGGGTCCGCCACGGTTCCGCACGCCACCGTCCCCACGCCACGGCCCGCTATTCGAAGCGCGCGGCGAGCAGTACGACGTCCTCCTCGCTGTCCGCCTGGTCGAGGCCGTCGGGCAGCACGGTGCGCAGGACATGGTCGACCACGGCGTCCGGGTCGTGCCGGATCGCCCTGGGCACCCCGGCCGCCGCCGAGTGCAGCCGGGCGAAGGCGCGGTCGGTGGGGTCGCCGGTGCGGTGCAGCAGCCCGTCGGTGTACAGCAGAACCGTCTCTCCGGCTTCCGCGGTCAGCTCGAGGCTCGGGGCCTCCCAGCAGGCCAGCATGCCCAGCGGCGCGGACACGGAC
This sequence comes from Streptomyces sp. M41, assembly GCF_043673425.1. NCBI lineage: Bacteria > Bacillati > Actinomycetota > Actinomycetes > Kitasatosporales > Streptomycetaceae > Streptomyces > Streptomyces sp. M41. The sequence continues at coordinate 348,804 of NZ_JBIMKE010000005.1, forward strand.
GTCTCCACGAACTCGGTGCGCCGCTCGCCGATCAGCAGCGGCGGGGTGTGCCCGGCGCCCGCGAGCGTGAGCTTGCGCAGGGACGGCTCGCAGTAGGCGAACAGGGCGGTGGCGGAGCGGGCGGGCTCGGTGAGCCTGAGCAGCAGCTCGAGGTCCGACAGGACCGCGACCGGGTCCTCGCCCTCCATGACGGCGTACGCCCGCAGGCTGGCCCTGAGCCGGCCCATCGCCGCGACCGCGCTGGGCCCGGAGCCGGTCACCGAGCCGACCGCCAGGCCGAGCGCGGCGTCCGGCAGCGGCAGGGCGTCGTACCAGTCGCCGCCCCCGCGCGGGCCGGTGCGGTGCCGGGCCGCGAGCTGGACGCCGGCCATGCGCGGCAGCCGGGAGGGGAGCAGCTCCTCGGCCATCGTGCGCATGGACGCGCGTGTGCGCTCGACTTCGAGGAGGCGGGCCAGGTGCTCGGTGGCGTAGCGGACGTACAGACCGACCAGGTGGCGTCGGCGCTCGGAGGGTTCGGCGGGCTCGTCGTACAGCCATACGGCGGCGCCGAGGCGGCCGGCGGCATCGGTGGACAGGGGGAGGGCGTAGCTCGCGGCGTAGCCGAGGCGGGCGGCCACCTCGCGGTGGCGGGGGTCGAGGCCGTCCTCGGAGAGCAGATCGGGCTGGGCGATCTCGCCGTCGCCGCCGGGCAGCCCGTCGAGGATCTTCCCGTACGACATCGCGCTGCGCGGCACGGTCTCGATGTGCCCCAGGTCGGCCCGGGCGAGGCCGAGTCCGATGGTGGTGTCGGGGCCCAGGCCGTCGGCCGGTTCCAGGACGACCAGACCGCGGCGGGCGCCGACGAGGGCGGCTCCGGCGCGCAGGAGCTCCTGGAGGGCCTCGGCGAGCATGTCCGTACGGGCCAGGCGTTCGGTGAGTTCGTGGAGGGTGGTGAGGTCGGAGACCCAGCCGGCGAGCCGGTCCTGGAGCAGTGCGCCGGGCGCGTTCGGTGAGGGGACCGATGAGGCTGCCGGGGCCACGGGCGCGGGCGCGACAGTGTGTGCGGGTGAGGGAACCGTGGAATCGATTCCGGCCACTTTCGAAGGGTGAGGGGCGTTCATGGCGTCCGGCTTTCCGACCGGTGCGTATTGCTCAAAAGCATCGCAAACCCCCATGTCATTCTGCGCCGCTAGCAGTGTCTCCACATGTACACGCACTCGTGAGGGGATGTCCAGCATTGTCCTGCCGGGATTCCTGGTGTCCGTGGGTGACCGGAGCACTCCTCGTAGACCTCTTGCGTAAAGGCAAAGTTGGCTTAAAACTGCCTCAGGGAACGGGCTATTGCGGTCGACTGGTTTCGCTCCACGGAGCGTCACAGCGGTCGTGATGGGTACGTACTCGGTGAAGGCCAGGGGTGGTTGTGGACCACCCGGAACCTGGTGACGGACCCGGGCGTCTTAGCCACCGACGACCGTGCCCCATCCTCCCGCGGCGGAGGCGAAGGGAAATACGGGGGACGGCAAAACGCCAGACTTCGCCACCCCACGCCACGCCCATGTTTTTGATGGACGCACAGTAGGGACGAGGCTGCCGCGGAAGCAGCCGACGCTCGGCCCATAGGGGTTTCCCCTGCTCGTGGCAGGGGTGTGATGCGCCAACAGGTACGCACAGTGAAGTGATCGACACATGATGTGATGTGGACCACGGTGTTGCCAGCGGTGCAACGGAAAGGAACGAGCGCTCATGCGCGAGATCCTCGGAAGGCGACGCAGGCTCCTGCGCGGTGACGGGAAGTCTGAATTGATCAGCGCGGCCCTCACTTACGCGACGCAATGGCGCTGGCCCGTACTCCCGGGCGTGACGGCCCACCCGCAGGGACGCTCCCGCTGCGGCTGTCCCGACCCGGAGTGCACGGTGCCCGGCGCGCACCCCTTCGACCCCGGTCTCCTCGCGGCGACCACCGACGAGCGCATGGTGCGCTGGTGGTGGACCAACCGCCCCGCGGCGCCGATCATCCTCGCCACCGGCGGCCCGGCCCCCTGCGCGGTCAGCCTGCCCGCCCTGCCGGCCGCGCACGCGCTCAGCGCGCTGGACCGCATGGGCATGCGGCTCGGCCCGGTCGTCGCCTCGCCCTCACGCTGGGCGATCCTGGTGAAGCCGTACTCGATGGAGCAGCTCGGCGAGCTGCTGTACGCCAAGGACTTCGTCCCCGGCTCCCTCCGCTTCCACGGCGAGGGCGGCTATCTCGCCCTGCCCCCGTCCGAGACGGGCCAGGGCGCCATCGGCTGGCAGCGCGCGCCGCTGCCCGGCTCGGCCTCACCCTGGGTGCCCGATGTCGAGGCCGTGGTCGACGCGGTGGTGGAGGCCCTCACTCGTACGGGTGTGAGCGCACCCGAGTTGTAGGGGTGTCCGGCGCGCGCGGGAGGGCGCACGCACGCGTGGTCGTTATCTTCCGTTATATGCCGCGTCACGCTGAGACACGCCGCCCAGGCACTGGAAAAGCTGGAAAAGTCCGTCTGCTCGCCCTCACCGGCGTCGTGGTGTGCGCGGTCGCGCTGCCGCTGGCCGTGGCGTCCGCGGGACCCGTGGGCGAGGAGGAACGCGCCCACGGTCATACGTCACGCAAAGCCGAGCGTCCTTCGGCACAGCCGTCCCCCACCGGCGACGCCAAGGCGCCCTCCGCCGAGCCGGGCGACGCCCCGCTGCCGCTCGGGCTCGGCCTTGCCACCGCCGCCCGCTGCGGACCCGAACTCACCTCGCCCGAGGGGATCGAGGCGCAGACCTGCGTCCTCACCCAGGGCGAGGAGACCTGGGCCCGCACCTACTTCCGCAATGCGACCGGCGGCGCACTGGAATCCGTACTGAGCCTCATGGGGCCCGAGGGGCGCACGGTGCAGATGCGGTGCGCCGGGGGCGCGGAGGACGAGCCGGGCACCTGTGAGACGCCCCGGCAGCGCACCCAGGGGGGCCCGGACGCCTATACGGCGGTCGCGGAGTTCGCGGCGCGGGCCGGGAGCGGGCCGCTGCTGCTGCGCTCGGCGAGCAACTCGGCGCCGGACAAATCCGGGACGCCCACGGGCAGTTGACACCCGGTGTCGTTCCGTAAAGAAACGCGCACATGAAAAGACCCGGTTGCTGGCGACGGGGGATGCACCAGCAACCGGGCTAATGGAACGGTAACAAGAGATCGGCGGTTCGCAAATTCGATCCGGGCTTTCCAGTCACGGATTCCCTTGCTCCGCATGGGAGTTGTGATCGGATTCACCCCTCCCGTGCGGGCCGGTTCGGCTGAACGGTCGGTCAGCCGAACCCGATCTCCGCGCCTGCCGTCAGCTGAGCGTGACCTGCCGGTTGGTCAGCCCGCCCCGCGCGCGGCGCTCGTCCGCGGTGAGCGGAACGTCCGTGGCCAGCGCCGTGGCGAGGCGCTCGGCGAACTCGGCCGCAGGCTTCTCCACCTCCTCCGCGCCGACGCCGCTCGGCAGGTCCCAGACCGGCACCGTGAGGCCGTGAGCGCGGAAGGAGCCCACGAGCCGGGTGCCTTCGCCGAGGTTCGACTTCCCCGCCGCGTGCAGCCGGGCGAGGGCGTCCAGAAGCTGCTCCTCGGCGTGCGGCATGACCCAGCGCAGGTGGTTCTTCTCCGGCGTCTCGCACCAGTAGGCGGAGTCCACGCCGGTCAGCTTCACGGTGGGGATGGCCGCGGCGTTGGCCCGCTCCAGGGAGGCGGCCACCTCCGGAGTGGCGTTCTCCGCGTCCGGGACCCAGAACTCGAAGCCCGAGTGCACAACTGGCTCGAACGCGCCTTCGGGATCGAGCAGATCCTGCAGCCGCGGGCCGTCCGCCGGGGCGCGCCGGCCCTGGATCGGGGTGCCGGGCTTGGCGGCGAGGGCCTGCTGGAGGGTGTCGGCGAGGTCGCGGCTGATGTCGCCCGACGCCGTGTCGTTCTGCAGGCCGAGCAGGACCGAGCCGTCCTCGCGGCGCAGGGCCGGCCAGGCCATCGGCAGGACGGTGGCGAGGGTGATGGACGGGACGCCCTCGGGGAGGCCGCCCTTCAGGGTCAGCTCGACGGTGGCCGCCGGCACCAGTTCACGCAGGGCCACCCAGTCGCATTCGCTCGGCAGCCCCTCGAACGGCCGGTGCACCAGCTCGGTCACCGCCTGCGCGGCGGCCCGGCCGTGGCATGCCTTGTAACGTCGCCCGCTGCCGCAGGGGCAGGGCTCGCGCGCGCCTACGACCGGGATCTCTCCATCGCTGAGCTGCGGGCGCTTGGCCTTGGTCTGGGGTCGCTTCTTGGCCATCGTGGCTGTCTCCCGGTTACGGCTCGTCTCGTACGGGCGCGAGCCTAGCCGTTCATGCCATGGCCGTCGGGAGCCTGTGGACAACCCACGAGTCGTGCCGGAAAGAGCTCCCGGCGGGCGACGGTCGCGCGGAGCCGCGCGCGTGACTGGTGTTCACCGTCCATGTCCTGGTGCTCGGTCCGGGTCCGGGTCCTGGTGCTCAGCCCGGGTCGCTCTCAGCCCGGGTCGCTCTCAGTCCAGGTCGTCGAAGGCGTCGGCGAAGTCGAGGCCGGGTATCGCGCTCACGGGCGGTGCTGCGACGCGCGTAGCGAAGTCCGCGCGGCGGTGCGCGGCATCCGGATCATGAACGTCGTCGTGGACTACGACCCATACGGTGACCTCGCCACGGGCGTCGTCCCTGACGCCCCAGTCGTCGGCGAGCGCGGTGACGATGTTCAGCCCACGGCCGCCGTGTGCGGTGACCGAGGGCGTGGCCGGAGCAGGGCGGGTGGGTCCGCCTCCGTCCGTCACCTCCACGGTGAGCCTGCCGCCTCTGTCCACGCGCCATGCGGCCCGGACATCGCCGTCCCCGGCGAGTGCGTCCCCCAGCGGCCGGCCGTGTTTGCAGGCGTTGCTCAAGAGTTCGGAAAGAATCAGTACGGCATCGTCGATGACCGATTCCGCTACGCCGCCCCTGCGCAACTGAGTGCGCATACGGTGTCGCGCTTTCCCCACGCCCGCAGGGCCATGGGGAACGGCCATGCTCGACGACGTGGGCACCTCCTGTGCCACCACCAACGCCACCCCCGAGACCTCCTTTGCCCCACGCCACGGTGTGGATGCCCCATTGGCCTGTACCGGAAACCGGCCAATCAAGGTCCGGGGACGCATTCACATCGATCGAGTACGGACCGAACGCGCCGGAGCACTCCCTGTAATCAGGATGGCTGGAACTCGACGGTGTGGCTGAGAGTGGAGGATGGGGTGGGTGGGGCTTACGGGTCAATAGGTCGTGCAGTGATTGGCACGGTTCGAGGGGTTTCCCGGTGGGCGGCCCGCTCGTCCACGCGCGCGTGTCAGCGGCCGAGCCGGCGCAGCACCGCGCGCGGGCGGTTGGTGATGATGGCGTCGACGCCCAGGTCGACGCAGAGGTCGACGTCCTCCGGCTCGTTCACGGTCCAGACGTGCACCTGGTGTCCGGCCCCCTTCAAACGCTCCACGTAGGTGGGGTGGTTGCGCACGATCCGGATCGAGGGGCCCGCGATGTGGACGCCCGCCGGCAGCCGTCCGTCCCGCAGCCGGGGCGAGACGAACTGCATCAGATAGACGGTCGGCAGCGTCGGCGAGGCGGCACGCACGCGATGCAGCGAGCGCGCCGAGAAGCTCATGACGCGCACCGGTGACTCCTCGGGGGTGGCGGGCGTGTCCAGCCCGAAACGCTTCAGCAGCACCAGCAGCCGTTCCTCGACCTGTCCCGCCCAGCGGGTCGGATGCTTGGTCTCGATCGCCATCTCGACCCGCCGCCCGGCGTCGGCGACGAGCTCCAGCAGGCGCTCCAGGGTGAGGACGGAGGTGTCCTCGGGGTCCTCCGGCCGCACCTCCCAGTCGGGCTCCTCGGTCCGGTTCTTCCACGAGTCGCGGTTCCTGCGGGAGCCGAAGTCCAGGGCGGCGAGCTCGGCGAGTTCCAGGGCCGAGACCGCGCCGCGGCCGTTGGACGTACGGTTGACGCGTCGGTCGTGGACGCAGACGAGATGGCCGTCGGCGGTGAGGCGTACGTCGCACTCGAGGGCGTCGGCACCGTCCTCGATCGCCTTCTTGTAGGCGGCCAGGGTGTGCTCGGGAGCGTCTTCGGAGGCTCCGCGGTGGGCGACGACTCGGATCTGCTGCTGCCGTGCGTGGGTCACCGCGTCATGGTGCCACCGCCCGGGGGTGGACGGGCGACCGGAGGGATTGCAAGGGTGCTGGAATTGCGCCCGTTTAGTCAGAGATGCCCAATATAAGGATTGGCCGTGGACGCACAGCAACCGCTTATGGTGCTCTGACGGCCCGTGGGAAAAGCTGACGGCATACATAAATGGCATGCACAGCTGAAACGCACCGACCGCCGAAGATGAAAAATGGCAAGCGTGAACGGGCGTGACTGAGTGCGACCGAGTGCGACCGAAGACAACAGCCGTGGATCGAGGAGAGAAGCTGTGAGCACCGAGAACGAGGGCGCCGCGGTACCCCCGGCCCCGCCCGCACCCCCCGTGCCGGTGGATGCTCCCGCTGCGCCGGCGTCCCCGGAGCGTCCGGCCCCCGAGGGCGACGCCGCCCCGACCACTCAGCTGCCGCCGGTCCCCGGCGCCGCCCCGGCGAGCCATGAAGGTTCCCAGCCGTATGCCGCCCAGGCGCCCAACGGTGCTCAGCCGCCGTCGAACGGGGTCCAGACGCCCGCCGCGTCCCAGGGCTCGGCGCCCGACGCCTCCTGGCCGCCCCCGCCGCCGCCGGCCGCGCCGCAGTACGGGGAGAGCGGTGCCGTCGCGGGTGGTGCGGGCGCAGGTGCCGGCTTCGGCGGGGCCGGGGGCCCGGGGGCCGGCTGGGGGAGCACCTACCAGCAGCCGGCGCCGAAGTCCGGCCGTGGACGCGGTGGTCTGCTCGCCGCGGTCCTCATCGCCGCGCTGGTCGCGGGCGGCCTGGGTGGCGGCCTCGGCTACACCCTGGCGAAGAACGAGGACAACACCTCCTCGACGACCGTCTCCGCCTCCGACAGCGGCGGCTCCGTCAAGCGTGACCCGGGCACCGTGGCGGGCGTGGCCGCCAAGGCGCTGCCCAGCACCGTCACCATCGAGGCCGAGAGCAGCAGCGGCGAGGGCGGCACCGGGACCGGTTTCGTCTTCGACACCGAGGGCCACATCGTCACCAACAACCACGTGGTGGCCGACGCGGTCGACAGCGGCAAGCTTGCGGCGACCTTCCCGAGCGGCAAGAAGTACGAGGCGGAGGTCGTCGGCCACGCACAGGGCTACGACGTGGCGGTCATCAAGCTCAAGAGCGCCCCGTCCGACCTCAAGCCGCTGACCCTCGGCAACTCCGACAAGGTGGCGGTCGGCGACTCGACGATCGCGATCGGCGCCCCCTTCGGCCTCTCCGACACCGTCACCACGGGCATCATCAGCGCCAAGAACCGTCCGGTGGCCTCCAGCGACGGCACCGGGAGCAACGCCTCCTACATGAGCGCCCTCCAGACCGACGCCTCGATCAACCCCGGCAACTCCGGCGGCCCGCTGCTGGACGCGCAGGGCAACGTCATCGGGATCAACTCCGCGATCCAGTCCGCCGCCAACGGCCTCGGCGGCACCAGCCAGTCCGGCTCGATCGGCCTGGGCTTCGCCATCCCGATCAACCAGGCCAAGTACGTCGCCCAGCAGCTGATCAAGACGGGCAAGCCGGTCTACGCGAAGATCGGCGCCTCCGTCTCGCTGGAGGACACCAGCGACGGCGCCAAGATCACCGAGCAGGGCGCCAGCGGGTCGGACGCGGTCGAGGCGGGCGGCCCCGCCGACAAGGCCGGCCTGAAGCCCGGTGACGTCATCACCAAGCTCGACGACCGGGTGATCGACTCCGGCCCGACCCTCATCGGCGAGATCTGGACCCACCAGCCCGGCGACAAGGTCACGCTCACCTACGAACGGGACGGCAAGTCCCACACGATCGAACTCACCCTGGGCGCCCGCACGGGCGACAGCTGACGCCGAGGGCACGCGCGCGTAGGCCCAGTACCGAAGATCCGAAACCGAAGATCCGAAACCGGGGATCCCCGAAACCAGAGATCCGAAACCGGGGATCCCCGAAACCGGAGATCCGCTACCGGGAGAATCCGACCGCACGCGCGCGTGCCGGCCCCCATCGCCGCGGGCCGGAAACCGATCCACCGATCCCCCTGCCCGATTGTCGGCATGGGCTATCGTGCCCATTCGATCTCGGCGGTTCGCGAACGGGAAGTACAGAGGGGGACGGTCTCGGTGTCCGATCTTGGACGGCTCGTCGCCGGCCGGTACCTGCTGGTGGAGCGGGTGGGCAGTGGCGGCATGGGCACCGTGTGGCGGGCCGAGGACAAGCGCCTCGGCCGTCAGGTCGCCGTGAAGAAGCTGCGCATCCCGCCGCATCTCCAGGACGACGAGGTCCAGACGCTCTACGAACGCACCCGTCGCGAGGCCCGCAGCGCCGCCCGGATCACCCACCCCAACGTGATCGTGGTGCACGACGTCGTCGACGACGAGGGACTGCCGTGCATCGTCATGGAGTACATACCCTCGGCCACGCTGAGCGACGTACTGAAGCGACGCGGTGCGCTGCCACCGGACGAGGCCGCTCGGATCGGCCGTGCCATGGCCGCCGCACTGCGCGCCGCGCACGACGCCGGAGTCCTGCACCGGGACGTCAAACCCGCCAACGTCCTGCTGGGCAACGACGGACGGATCGTTCTCACCGACTTCGGGATCGCCATGGAGTCGGGAACGTCCTCGCTCACCAAGCCCGGGGAGCTGATCGGCTCCATCGGCTATCTGGCACCCGAACGGCTCAGGGGCGCGCGTCCCGATCCCGGTCCGGCCAGTGATCTGTGGGCGCTCGGGGCAACGCTGTACCAGGCGGTCGAGGGGCAGGACCCCTTCCGCCGCACCACCGCGATCGAGACGGCGTACGCCATCGCGACGGACCCCTACGAGCCCCCGCGCAACGCCGGGGACCTGGCCCCCGTGATCGAGGGCCTGCTCCTCAAGGATCCCGAGCATCGCATGGACGTACACGAAGTCGAACGGCGCCTGGGCGACGTGAAAGGCACAGGAACGGTGCGCATCGACGCGCCGACACGCCCCGACCGCGCCGACGCCCTCAAGCCCGTGAACCAGCAGGAACAGAAAACGACGGCCGGCAACCGCCGTCGCCGTACGGTGCTGGTGTCGGCCCTCGCGCTGGCGCTGACCGCCTCTCTGGTGGGCGGCGCGCTCTGGTGGTTGAAGGGCGGCGATGCCGGCAAGCGGCCCGCGCACGCCTCCGGCGCCGACGGTCCCACGCCCTCGCCGAGCACCAGCTCCACGACGCCCCCGCCGCTGCCCGCCGGCTACCACCTCGAGCAGGTGGGCACCGGCCTCTCGGTACCCGTGCGGGACGGCTGGACCAGCAAGACGCTCCCCGGCGGCGAGGTCGCCTACATCGACCCGTCCAAGCTGGTCGGGCTCAGGGTCAATGTCGTCGAGTTCGCCGGCACCGACCCCCTCAAACACTGGCGTGAGACGGAGGAGGACCAGACCGCCCGTGACAACCCCGGCTACGAACGCGTGCGGATGGCCGAGACGACCTTCCGCGGACGCCCGGCCGGGTACTGGGAGTTCACCTTCGACGGCAGGGCTCGCAAGTACCGCGCGGCGGAACTGGCCTTCGCAAGCACCGACGGCACCCAGTACGTGATCTACCTCTCCGCCCCGGACGACCAGTGGCACGAGCACCGCCCGTCCTTCGACACCGCGGTCAGGGGGGTCGGCTTGCGGGGGGAGAGCTGAGGGGGAGCGGGACGGCGGGCCGCCACGGCGTGGTGTGCCGTCCGGTGTCCGTCCGCCTGTAGCGCGAAGCCGAGCGACTCCCCACAGCGCGGACGCTCGCGCGCACAGGGAACCTGGACGCCTCCGCCATCATCTCTGTCACTGTCTGTGCACGCTCACCCTGGCGTGGCATCAGGTTGCTGCTCGATGTTGCTCAACTGCCGTGATCAACGAGGAGTCATTGCATGCGCCGCCATGGTGCCGCGCCGGCCTTGCTGGCCGCCCTGCTCTCGGGGTGCGCCGCGAACAGCGGCGCTGCCGGCTCGACAGCCCCGGCCACAGCCCCGGCCTCTTCGCCATCGATCGCTGTGGCGGCGGACCCCAAGAAGGCATCCCGGGACGCCCTGGCCCTACCGACGAAGCCTGATTTCCTGCTTCCGGTCACCAAAGGCACGGCAAGCCGCATGCTGCCCGCGTTCACGCCGACCGAGAACGTCTACACCATCCATGCCCGTTGTACGGGCGAGGGCACCATGACGATTCGGTACGGACCCAAGGACTCAGATCCTTCCGAGATCGCGTGCGGCGCCCCGGTCACCATCGGCCGGGTCCACACCGCGCCCAGCGAACAGAAGCATTTGTCCGTGCAGATCGACGGCGCTGATGTGCACTGGTCCATGGCCGTCCTGTCGGGCACTCACGCCATGTAGTGCCCTCCAAGGGGATCAGAAGGGCGATGGACCTGTGGTCCACCCAGGCCGAGCCCACCTGAGTGGACCACTGACCCCACACAGCGCCCGAGGCCGGTACGCTGTACCCGCTCCGCCCCAGGTGGGCCGGGGCGAGGTGGGTTGCCCGAGCGGCCTAAGGGAACGGTCTTGAAAACCGTCGTGGCAGCGATGTCACCGTGGGTTCAAATCCCACACCCACCGCGCGGACGGAAGGCTCCTGACCAGCAATATCGGTCAGGGGCCTTCGTCATTCACGTTGCTTGTCGGTGACCGGGGCCTCCGAGAGTCCGAGCCCCGGTCCGTCGGGCCCGGATGGGGCATGGCCGCGGATCAGTTCTCGTGCGGTCGGCCGTCGCGGACCCACGTCACCACTGTCAAAGCTGCCGTGATGTACATCAGGACGCTGAAGGTGGCGACGGATTCGACGTACTGCTCGTAGCCGTTTGCGCGAAGTTGCAGCGCAAGGGCGCCGAGTGCGGTTCCGAGTACGGCGGTCACCGCGGCCATGGCGACGAACGGGCCCTTCGTCATTGGTACTTCCCCCAAGCCAAGAGACGGTTGATCACCATCGAGGCTACATGCATCGCTGTTTCAGCGGCCTCGCTCGGCTCAGGACTTCTTCGCTGCCGTCCGTTTCGACGCCCTGCCGGTGCTGGAGCGAGTGCGCCCGGATGCGGAGGACGCGGTCTTGCGTGCGCCCCGGGTCCCACCGCCCCCGGCCTTCGGTGCGGTCGTCGGTGTCTCGTCGGACTTCGTCGCCCTGGGCGCCGGTCCGGTGGGCCACTTGAACTCGATCTCCAGCTCGATCTCCCCGTCACCCACCTCCACCTCGATCTCGCCGCGAAGATCGGAGGGGATCCGCAGGCTCAGCGTCCAGGGGTCGATCTCCACTTCGGCCTCCCCGCCCTGCCTCAGGGCCGCTGCCAGGGCCTCCAGCTGATCAGCCGCTTCGAGGCGGGACAGCGAGCGCTTCTGTTCCAGCTTGAGGTCCGACATCGCATTCTCCGATCCAGCACATGTTCAGACAGCAGGTATGGCCCATTTTGTCGCCATATGCCGACCTGGACATCTTGCTGAGAAGCTCAGCGACTCCGAGGCAGGTCTACAGCTCGTGGTCCCGCGCCAACTCCTCCCACGCCACCTCCCGTAGCGCATCCTCCGCGTCGCAACCGGAGGGCACCTGCGGGGTCGGCTGGAACCAGATGATCGTCAGGGCGGAGCGGTGGAGGACCGGGTCGTGCTCGGGGTCGAGGGCCGTGGAGTGGAAGGCGCCGACGCAGGCCACCGACGGCAGCACCTCGACCGGACCGAAGGCGCCCGAGTACTGGTCGGGGTACTCGCGCGGCGGTGGGACGAGGTGGACCGCATTGCCGGGGTGCGCGAGCTCAGCCGTTCGCACGAGCCCCTTGATCGTCATGTCGTTGACCAGCTTGCACGGGTAGCCCTCGAGCATTCCGCCGTACGTCGAGGAGAGCCGCAGCTCGGACAGGTCGAGTTGGCGGCCGGAGGTGAGGACGACACGTGCCAGAGACATGGTCGGCACTTTAGGGCAGTGGTGCATCGAGCTCCCGGGAATTTCTGGCAGGGCGTCCACTCGCAAGGGTCCGCTCGCAGGGCGTCCACGCAGGGCGTCCGCTCGCATGGCGCTCATTCGCATAACGCTCGTTCGCATGGCGCTCCGTTCGCATGGCGTCCGAGCTCAAGGCCCGTGGCATGGCCCGCCTCCCCTCAGGCCCGATGCCCCGTCATCCGTGCCGCCGACGCGATCGTCGCTCGGGCCTCCCGTTCGCTCAGGCCGGTGTCGAGGGCCGCCTCGACCAGTGGGTCGACCAGGGCGGGGCCGATCCCGTCCTCGTAGGCGCGGCAGGCCGCCCAGAACAGCCGGGTGTTGCGCTGGCCCTCATGGGCGGCGAGTACGAACTGGACGAGCCCTTGCCCGTGGCCCGTCGACGGGGGCGTGGGCTGGTGCGTGCGGGGCGGGGGGAGCAGGAGGCGCAGGAGGGCGCGCGGGCAGGGCGCGGGGGCGAGGTGGGCGGTGCCGGGAGCGGTGCTGTAGACGCCGTGGTCGGTGCGGGAGCCGGGGCCGACCAGGTAGCCGCCGGCGCCGCGGATGTCGATGCCCGGCGCGAGCCGGCCCGCGGAGTTGGGGACGACGGCCTCGGCGGGGCCGGTGAGCCAGAGATGGCGGCCCCCGCTCGGCGTCAGGACCACCACCGTGGGCGGAATCGTGAAGAGGTGGCGCAGCGCGAGTTCCCGCAGGGCGGCCGAGGAGTCCGTACCGGATTTGGTGTCGAGGTCGATGCCGATCAGGTGGTGCGGGGGCAGGCCGCAGGCGATGCCGTAGCCCGTCGCCCAGGGCGCGGCGGCGAAGAGTTCGCGGATGCGGGCGGGGTCGGTCGAGGCGTCGTAGACCCCGTGCCCGACACGACCGCACTCGCCGTGGCAGGGCGCGGGGTCGGGTTGGCCGCGGTGCGGGGAGCGCAGGGCCGGGAGTTTCGTCCGGGACAGGGGGATGACGGCCAGTCCGCGTTCGGCGGCTGACAGGGCGTGTGCGAGGGCCAGCGTCGTGGCCTGCCGGTCGGTGGTGGCCATGGCTCTATGTTCGTACGTATGTTCGAAAAAGGAAAGGGGGGGAGGGGGTGGTCGGGGGTGGCTTGGCGGACTGGGGCGTTTGGCCGGCAGTTGCAGGAACGGTTCGTCCCCTGTGTGGCTTGGGTGTGAGCCGTCTGTGCCGTCCCGGTCTGTGACTTTGAAGTGACGAAAGGGGTTTATCGACTTGTCATCACGCTTCAGGGCGAATAGAGGCTTCCTGGGTGGTTCGCCGGGGATTCGGTGGGCAACTCTGATCTCGCGACGTCGTGCAGGACTCCGGGGCGGTCGGCCAACTGCCTGGGAACGAGCAGTACTTCATGCACCACCTATGCGTCCGGCGGGGAGCCTGGGCGCACCTGTTCTGGAGGAACAACATGGCAAGCATCCGTACTGCCCGCGTCATCGCCGCCGTCTCCGCCCTCCCGCTGGCCGCCGCCCTCTTCGCCGGCGTCGCAGCGGCGGACAACGGCGCCATCGCGGACGACGGATCCAGCGCGGCCGTCACGAACGCCGCCCAGGGCCTCGTCGGCAGCGGGGTCGGCGGTGACAACTTCGGCAACTCGTCCACGACCCAGCAGCAGGCGTCCGGCTCGGGCGCCTCCAACCAGAGCAACACCGCCCAGGTCAACGGCTCCGCGTTCACGGCCGTCAATCAGGGCAACGACAACACGGCGGTCAACTTCACGCCGCTCTGGTGGTGAGCTGAGGGGGTCGGTGCCCCGTGCTCAGCACCGGCCCCCTCGGGAACTGAGTGGGTGTGCGTTTGGGGTGTAGCGCGTCTGTGCGGCGGTACTTCGGTGCCGCCGCACAGGCGTTTTTCGGGGTTCGGCGCGGTGTGCTCCGCGGGTTCGGCCCAGTGTGCTCCACGGGGTCGGTCCGATGGAGTGGGAGGCCGCCCGGTGGGTCCGGCATGCCCTGGCGGCCTTGACAGCGCCTGTTACCTGACGGACAGTCAGAAACCTTCAGGAGGCGCCGGCCTCGGCCTTCGTGCCCATGTCTTCGGCAGGGTCGCGATGCGCTGAGGGCCACGAGGTCCATGGACGAAGGGGCGACGGTGAGTTACGAGCCGGTGGTGAGCCGTGAAGTGGAGACGGGCGACGAGTTCGGCGAGCGCCTGAAGGTCTACGAGGGCCGGTCGGCCGCCGTCGCCAGGCCGGGCAGGGACCCGGTCAACGCCCCCATGATCCGGCACTGGTGCGAGGCGATGGGCGACACCAACCCGGCGTACGAGGGGCCGGACGCCATCGCGCCCCCCGCCATGCTCCAGGCGTGGACCATGGCGGGCCTGTCCGGTCTCTACGGCCCCTCCGGGCAGACGGGACGGGCGCACGCGTACGAGGAACTGCTCACCCTGCTCGACGAGGCCGGTTACACCTCGGTGGTCGCCACCGACTGCGAGCAGGAGTATCTACGGCCCCTGCGGCCCGGGGACGAGATCACTTTCGACTCGGTGATCGAGACGGTGTCGCAGCGGAAGACGACGAAGCTCGGCACGGGCTATTTCGTCACGACCCGCATGGACGTCCGCGTCGGTCCGCACACGGCGGGCACCCACCGCTTCCGCATCCTCAAGTACGCGCCCGCGTCCGCATCCATACGTAAAGCACCCGTACGTGATGCAGAAGCCCCCATCCGCCAGGCCGCCCGGTCAGGCCCGCGGCAGAAGCCTCTCCGTCCCCGCTTCCGCCCCCGCCCCGTCGTGAACCAAGACAACGCAGGCTTCTGGGAAGGCGTCCGGCGTCACCGCCTGCTCATCCAGCGCTGCACCGGTTGCGTCACCCTGCGTCACCCCTGGCTGCCCGGCTGCAACGCCTGCGGCGGCCTGGACTGGGACACGGTCGAGGCGAGCGGCGAGGGGTCGGTCCACTCGTACGTGGTGATGCACCACCCGCCCTTCCCGGCCTTCGACCCGCCGTACGCGGTCGCACTGATCGAGCTGGCGGAAGGCGTGCGGATGATCAGCAACGTGGTCGGCGTGCCGTACGACAAGGTGCGGATCGGCATGCCGGTGCGGCTCGAATTCCGGGCGTACGACGATGAGTTGGTGCTGCCGGTCTTCCATGCGCGGGAGGAGGTCGCGTGAACGCCGGTGAGGAGCTGCCCCCTTCGGAGGTCCCGATCACCCGCACCCTGATCGTCGCCGGAGCCATCGCCTCGCGCGACTACCAGGACGTGCATCATGACGCGGAGCTGGCCCGCGCCAAAGGATCCCCGGACATCTTCATGAACATCCTGACGACCAACGGCCTCGTCGGCCGCTACATCACCGACCACTTCGGGCCGACGGCCGTACTGCGCAGGATGGCCATACGGCTCGGCGCGCCCAACTACCCGGGGGACACGATGGTGTTGACGGGCACGATCGAAGAGGTCGACGGCGACACGGCGACGGTCCGAGTGGTCGGCGTGAACGAGATCGGCCGACATGTGACCGGCACGGTGACGGTGACCGTGCCGTCGAACAACGCGGCAACCACGCCGTCGAACACGCCCTCGGCAGGCCCGGCATGAGTGTGCGTCGACGGGACGCCCTGGCCGGCCGGGCGGCGATAGTCGGTGTCGGGGCCACCGAGTTCTCCAAGGAGTCGGGGCGCAGCGAGCTCCGGCTGGCCGTGGAGGCGGTCCGGGCCGCGCTGGACGACGCAGGGCTGACGCCGGGCGATGTGGACGGGCTGGTGACCTTCACGATGGACACCAGCCCGGAGATCACCGTGGCCCAGGCGTGCGGCATGGGTGAGCTGTCCTTCTTCTCCCGCGTCCACTACGGCGGCGGCGCGGCCTGTGCGACCGTCCAGCAGGCGGCGCTCGCCGTGGCGACGGGCGTCGCGGAGGTGGTGGTCTGCTACCGGGCGTTCAACGAACGGTCGGGGCGGCGCTTCGGCTCGGGGGTGCAGCACCGGGAGCCGTCGGCGGAGGGGGTGGCGCTCGGCTGGTCGCTGCCGTTCGGGCTGCTCACACCGGCCTCCTGGGTCGCGATGGCAGCCCAGCGCTATCTGCACACCCATGGGTTGACGCCGGAGGTGTTCGGGCAGGTGGCGGTGACCGGCCGCAGGTACGCGGCGACCAACCCGGCCGCGTACTTCCACGGCAGACCCATCACCCTCGCCGACCACGCGGCCTCCCGGTGGATCGTGGAGCCGCTGCGGCTGCTGGACTGCTGTCAGGAGACGGACGGCGGCCAGGCGCTCGTCGTCACGTCCGTCGAGCGGGCCCGTGCCCTGCCGCGCAGGCCGGCGGTCATAGCGGCGGCGGCCCAGGGCGCCGGGCGCGGGCAGGAGCAGATGACGAGCTTCTACCGGGACGACCTCACCGGCCTGCCGGAGATGGGCGTGGTGGCGCGGCAACTGTGGCGAACGGCGGGGCTCGGGCCCGAGGAGATCGACGTGGGGATCCTGTACGACCACTTCACGCCGTTCGTGCTGATGCAGCTGGAGGAGTTCGGGTTCTGTGGAAAGGGGGAGGCGGGGGACTTCGTGGCCGAGGAGCGGTTGCCGATCAACACACACGGGGGGCAGCTGGGGGAGGCGTATCTGCATGGGATGAACGGCATCGCCGAGGCGGTGAGGCAGGTACGGGGTACGTCCGTGAACCAGATACCGGGCGCGGAGCGGGTACTGGTGACGGCGGGCACGGGCGTGCCGACGTCGGGTCTGATCCTTGCCGGCGGGGGTTGAGCGCGGCCTCCCCCCAGGGGTGATCCCGCAGTCGGTGTCCCCCGCTCGTCCACCTTCAGGAGGTGGAGGGGGCCCCGGCCCTACAACCTGAGGCGGACGCAGCTTCGGCACCTGGGGCCGATCCGCCGAAGCAGGGGTCGCTCATAGCGTGGGAGCCATGACCACACCCGTCTGCACCAGCGCTTCCGACGCCGCGACGCGGTCCCTTCCGAGCGCGACGTATCCCTCCTTCTCGTCGTACGTGCGGGCCCGTCAGCCGGTGCTGCTGCGTACCGCACGGTCGCTGACGGCGAACCCGAGCGACGCAGAGGACCTGTTGCAGACGGCGCTGACCAAGACATACGTCGCCTGGGAGCGGATACAGGACCATCGCGCGCTCGACGGCTATGTGCGCAGGGCGCTGCTGAACACGCGGACCTCGCAGTGGCGCAAGCGCAAGGTCGACGAGTTCGCCTGCGACGAGCTGCCCGAGCCGGATCCAGTGTCCGGCCACGGCGACGACCCGGCGGAGCGGCAGGCGCTGCACGACGCCATGTGGCGCGCGATCATGCGGCTGCCGGCGCGGCAGCGGGCGATGGTCGTGCTGCGCTACTACGAGGACCTCAGTGAGGTTCAGACAGCGGAGGTGCTCGGCGTCTCGGTCGGCACGGTGAAGTCGGCGGTGTCCAGGGCGCTCGGCAAGCTGCGCGAGGATCCGGAGCTGGGCCTGGTCCGGTAGGCACGGCCCGGCACAGCGAGCGTGAGCCCTCCCCCACCCCTGTCGGCGCCCCTCCCCTCACCCCCACCGCGCCCCCTCACCTCTACCGTCAGAGCCCTGTGAACGCAACGTGACATGATCGATCGCCCGGCCCTAGTGACATACCGCGCGGTATGCGCGCAGAATCTGCGCAACCCTTACTACCGCGTAGGCAATGTCGCCCCGGGAGGACGCCGTGCTGAGCACCATGCAGGACGTACCGCTGCTGATCTCGAGAATCCTGACCCACGGGTCGACGATCCACGGCACATCACAGATCACCACCTGGACCGGCGAGGCCGAGCCGCATCGCCGTTCCTTCGCCGAGGTCGGTGCCCGAGCGGCACAGCTGGCGCACGCCCTGCGCGAGGACCTGGGCGTCACCGGTGACGAGCGGGTCGCGACCCTGATGTGGAACAACGCCGAGCACGTCGAGGCGTACTTCGCGATCCCCTCCATGGGCGCGATCCTGCACACCCTCAACCTCCGCCTCCCGCCCGAGCAGCTGGCGTGGATCGTCAACCACGCCGCCGACCGGGTCGTCATCGCCAACGGCTCGCTCCTCCCCCTGCTCGCCCCGCTGCTCCCGCACCTCAAGACCGTGGAGCACGTGGTGGTGTCGGGTCCGGGTGACCGTTCCCTCCTCGCGGACGCCTCGGTCCAGGTGCACGAGTACGAGGACCTGATCGCCGGCAAGCCGACGGCGTACGACTGGCCGGAGCTGGACGAGCGGCAGGCCGCCTCGATGTGCTACACCTCCGGCACCACGGGCGACCCGAAGGGCGTCGTCTACTCCCACCGTTCGATCTATCTGCACTCCATGCAGGTGAACATGACGCAGTCGATGGGTCTGACGGACCAGGACACCTCGCTCGTCGTGGTCCCGCAGTTCCACGTCAACGCGTGGGGCCTGCCGCACGCCACCTTCATGACCGGCGTCAACATGCTGATGCCGGACCGCTTCCTGCAGCCCGCGCCCCTCGCCGAGATGATCGAGGGCGAGAAGCCGACCCACGCCGCCGCCGTGCCCACCATCTGGCAGGGCCTGCTCGCCGAGCTCACCGCCAAGCCCCGGGACGTCTCCACCCTCGGCCAGGTCACGATCGGCGGTTCCGCCTGCCCGCCCTCGCTGATGGAGGCGTTCGACGCACTGGGCATGCGGGTCTGCCACGCCTGGGGCATGACGGAGACCTCCCCGCTCGGCACGATCGCCCGTCCCCCGGCCCACGCGGTCGGCACGGAGGCGGAGTTCGGGTACCGGCTGACCCAGGGCCGTTTCCCGGCGAGCGTCGAGGCCCGCCTCACCGGCCCCGGCGGCGAGCGCATCCCGTGGGACGGCGAGTCCGCGGGCGAGCTGGAGGTGCGCGGCCCCTGGATCGCGGGCGCCTACTACAACGGCCCCGACGCCGAACCGCTGCGCCCTGCCGACAAGTTCAGCGAGGACGGCTGGCTGAAGACCGGCGACGTCGGCACCATCTCCCGCGACGGCTTCCTCACCCTCACCGACCGCGCCAAGGACGTCATCAAGTCCGGCGGCGAGTGGATCTCCTCGGTCGAGCTGGAGAACGCCCTGATGTCCCACCCGGACGTCGCCGAGGCCGCCGTGGTCGCCGTCCCCGACGACAAGTGGGGTGAGCGCCCGCTGGCGACGGTCGTCCTCAAGGAGGGCGCCACCGCCGACTTCGAGTCCCTGCGCGCCTTCCTCGCCGACGAGGGCAAGATCGCCAAGTGGCAGCTCCCGGAGCGCTGGACGGTCATCGAGGCGGTGCCGAAGACGAGTGTCGGCAAGTTCGACAAGAAGGTGCTGCGCAGGCAGTACGCCGAGGGCGCCCTGGACGTCACACAGCTCTGACACGCACCGCGGCGGTCGGCGGCCGGGACGGGTGACAGCCCCCGTCCCGGCCGCTGTACGCGTGCTACGGCACCCTCGTCACCCCTCACCGCCACGGTCCTCGTTCTCACCGCCACGGTCCTCGTCCTCACCGCACCCCCTCCCTCGTTGTCACCTGGTCACCCCCCACCCCGACACCAGCCACACCCCGGCCACCGCGCAGACCCCGCCCCACCCCCAGTGCCCGAAGGCGAAGCCCGCGAGGGCCGAGGCGGTGGCGCCGCCCGCGAAACCGGCGACGACATAGGCGCTGTTGGCGGTCGCGGGGGAGGGCGTGGTGGTCAGGGCCAGGGTCTGGTTGGCGACATGGGAGGCGACGAGGGCGGCGTGGATGGCGACGGCGGCCACGAAGAGGGCGACCATGACCCGCCCGCCCAGCCAGAACAGCGGCACGGACACGACGGCGAGCAGATACGCGGACCGTACGACCCGGGCGGCGCCGAAGCGGTCGACCAGTCCGCCCGCGAGCGGGGCCACGAGGCTCGCGGAGAGTCCGAAGAGGCCGAAGAGCCCGGCGGTGGCGGTCGAGAGGGCGTAGGGCTGCGCGGTCAGCAGCAGGGTCAGCGTGGTCCACAGGGCGCTCCAGGCGCCGTACATGCCGGCCTGCCGTATGCAGGCGCGCCACAGGTCGGGGGAGCGGCGTACCAGACCCGGCATCGAGGTCAGGCCCGTGAAGAGGCCGCCGGTCCGGCGAGGGCGTTCGGCCGGCAGGACGGCGGCGGTCAGCAGCCCGAGCACCGCGGTGAGGACGGCCGCTCCGGCGAACACCCACCGCCAGCCGAAAGCCTGCCCGGCCAGACCGCCGAGGACACGGGCCGCGACGATGCCGGCGAAGAGCCCGGCGATGACGGTGGCGACATGGCGGGCGCGGCGTTCGGCGGGCGCGCGTTCGGCGACGAGCGGGACCAGGAGCTGGGGGACGACGGTCGCGGCGGAGGCGACGAGGATGGCTGCCGCGAGCGCGGTGGTTCCGGACGCCGCGGCGCCCAGGGCCAGGGCCGCCGTGGTGGCCAGTGACAGCACGGCCACCAGCGGACGCCGGCTGACCCGGTCGCCGAGCGGCGCGAAGAAGAGCAGGCCGGCGGCGTATCCGAACTGCGCGATCGAGGCGATCCAGGCCACCGTCGAGGGCGCGGTACCGAAGTCCTGGGCGATAACGGAGAGCAGCGGGGCGGCGAGATAGATGTTGGCGGCCGTGACCGCGGAGCACAGGGCGATGAGGGGGAGGAAGAAGCGGGACACGGCGGCAGGGTCGGTCGACCGACGAGCGGGCGCGACCTGCTGGGTGGTGTTCGCTGACGACATGGGAGGAGTGACCCCTTCGAGTCCGCTCTAATAACCAACTAGTTGGTTGAATGATGGCGTCGAACAGTCTGCGTCGACCGTCCCTCCCAGTCAACCAAATAGTTGGTTACTTGCCCGCTACCCTGAACCCATGGGAGTGAGAGACCCCGAGGCCACCAAGGCCCGGATCTTCGACGCGGCCGTCGCCGAGTTCGCCCGGTACGGCATCGCGGGCGCCCGCGTCGACCGCATCGCGGCCGAGGCGAAAGCCAACAAGCAGCTGATCTACGCCTACTACGGCAACAAGGCGGAGCTGTTCTCCCAGGTGCTCGGCCGGTGCATGGTCGATCTCGCGGCGGCGGTCCCCGTCGACATCGACGACATCGACGGCTGGCTGGACCGGTTGATGGACTACCACGGCGCCCACCCGGAGCTGCTGCGCCTCCTCTACTGGGAGGGCATCCAGTACGGCAGCGCCGAACTCCCCGACGAGGCCGAGCGTCAGGCCCACTACGCCCACAAGGTCGCCGCGGTCCGCGACGGCCAGGAGCGCGGTGTCGTCACCGACGCGATCCCGGCCCAGGACCTGCTGTTCCTGCTGGTCGCGATGGCCAACTGGGTCACCGTCGTACCGCAGATGAGCCGCATCCTGGTGGGCGACGCGGACGACGACCGCGAACGCCTGCGCGCCTCGGTCAAGGAGGCGGCACGCAGGCTCGTCGCGCGCTGAAGGCGTACGCCGGGCAGGTCAGTTGGTGCCGATCCGCGACAGCAGGTCCACGATCCTCGACTGCACCTCACCGCTGGTGGACCGCTCGGCGAGGAACAGCACCGTCTCGCCCGACGCCAGCCGGGGCAGGTCGGCCTGGTCGACGGCGGCCGTGTAGACGACGAGCGGGGTGCGGTTGAGCTGCCCGTTCGCGCGCAGCCAGTCCACGATCCCGGCCCGGCGCCGGTGCACCTGCATCAGGTCCATCACGACCAGGTTCGGCCGGAAGTCGCCCGCCAGTGTCACGGCGTCGGCATCGCTCGCGGCCCGTGCCACCTGCATCCCGCGCCGCTCCAGGGTCGCGGTCAGCGCCAGCGCGATCTCCGCGTGCTCCTCGATGAGCAGGACACGCGGCGGGTGCTGCTCGCTGTCCCGCGGGGCCAGCGCCTTCAGCAGTACGGCCGGATCGGCGCCGTACGCCGCCTCCCGCGAGGCCTGCCCGAGCCCCGCCGTCACCATCACCGGCACCTCCGCCGCGACGGCGGCCTGCCGCAGCGACTGGAGCGCGGTCCGGGTGATCGGCCCGGTCAGCGGGTCGACGAACAGGGCGGCCGGGAACGCCGCGATCTGCGCGTCGACCTCCTCGCGCGAATGCACGATGACGGGCCGGTAGCCGCGGTCGCTGAGCGCCTGTTGGGTCGTCACATCCGGCGCCGGCCACACCAGCAGCCGTCGCGGGTTGTCCAGCGGCTCCGGCGGCAGTTCGTCGTCCATCGGCTGCGGACGCGGAGTGTCGGCGACCTCGACGGCCCCGCCCGGCCCGTCCAGCGGCTCGGGCCCCTCGGCGGCGTTCTCGTCCGGTGCGCCTATGGCGTACGACCGTCCGGCGCCCTCGGTCAGCGGCGACAGCCGCGACTGCCCGGCCTGCGAGGTCTGCGTGGTCTGGGAGGTCTGGGAGGTCTGTGAGGAGACAGGGGAGGCCGGGGGCTGGCCGCCGAGTGACGGCTGCGGCGGCGCCGCGGGAACCTGCTGTGCGGTCACGGGCTGCGCGGCTACGGGCTGTACGGCCCCCGGCTGTACACCCCCCGGCTGTGCGGCGGCCGACTGCTCCGCCGACGGATGCGGTCGCGCCGCCTGCTCCCCCGCGGCACCCGTACGCGTGGCGGGGTCGGGCGGCGTACCCAGCTTGCGGCGCCGTCCGCCGCCACCGCCCTGATGCGGGGGCGGGGTGGCCGTCGACTGCGCGGGCTGCTGCACCTGCGCCGCCTGCCGCGTGAACGGCACCCCCTGCCCCAGGGTCCGCACACTGATCGCCCGGCCCTGTGTCGAGTTCGGGTCGACGGGCGCGACGGGCGCCCCCGCCTCGGCCGGAAGCGGCTGCGCAGCACGCTGCCGCCCCGCCGCCTCGTCCGGCAGGGGAGTGCCCGGCACCGGAGTGCCGGACGCGGCCTGTGCCTGTGCGGACGGTGCCTGTGTTGCGGACCCTGCCTGCGGTGCCTGCTGTGCGGTGCTCGGCTGCGGAGGTACGGGGGTGGCGGCGCCGTTCGCCGCTACGGCGATGCCGGCCCCGGCCGTGCCGTCCGCAGCGGGCCACGGCTGCGGGGCGGGGACACCCTGGGCCGGAGTGCCCTGCGCGGGGACACCCTGACCAGGGGTCGCCTCGGCGGGCAGCGGACCGCCGGGCACCGGCTGCGCCGACGGGGACTGACCGGGCACGGCCACGGGAACGCCCTGCCCCTGGTCGCCCGGGGCTTGTCCGCCCTGAGCCGGTACGCCCTGGGCCGGTACTCCCTGGGCAGGCGTCCCGGCTGCTTCCGCCGGCTGTGCCACGGCCCGTCGGCGGCGCCCGGTCGGCGCGCTGGTCGGATGCGGCTGCGGCGGGGTGTGGTCATGGGCCTGGTCGTGCGGCACGGCATCGTGCCGACCCTCGTCGAGGAGCACGTCACCGGGAGCACCCGGCGCCGGCACCGGAGCCTGAGCCGGAACCTGTCCCGGGACCTGCCCCTGCGCGGGGACGGGCCCCTGCCCCGGAACGGGAAGGGGAACGGGAACAGCAACCGGAGCCTGACCAGGCACCGGCCCCGGAGCCTGCCCCGGCACCATTGCCGTAGCCGCGACCGGACCCGCGGCCGCAGCCGGACCCGCACTCGCAGCCGGACCCGCGACCGGGGCCGTTCCGGCGCCGCCCGGTGCCTCCGGCGCACCGGCGACGGCGCGGTCCGCCGCGGCGGGCGGCAGCGCGAAGACCTTGCG
>NZ_JBIMKE010000060.1:0-8075 GCF_043673425.1 Streptomyces sp. M41
ATGAGTGGTGCGGTTCTTGACGCCGGCCGCTGCGGGCGGACACCCCCCACCCCGGCCCCTTCCCGCCGTACGCGGCTGACCCGCCGTAGGGGTGCGCGTCGGCAGTGGGTGTGCTCGCCGCCGTTGGCGGCTGCGTGGGCGAAGGGGGTTCGTGCGCCCGCGTAACCCGCTGGTTTCGGCTGCGCGGCACGGTTGTCAGTGGTATCCGGCAGAATTGAGTGCAGGGCCAGCGCACGCGCCGTGGAGCTGTCTCGCTTCCGGCTGAGCTAATCGCAATCGAGGGGCACGTATGTCCGGACTGATCGACACCACGGAGATGTACCTCCGCACCATCCTCGAGCTTGAGGAGGAAGGTGTGGTCCCCATGCGCGCCCGGATCGCCGAGCGGCTGGACCAGAGCGGGCCGACCGTGAGTCAGACGGTGGCGCGGATGGAGCGTGACGGGCTGGTGTCCGTGGCGTCCGACCGGCATCTGGAGCTGACCGACGAGGGCCGGCGGCTGGCCACGCGTGTGATGCGCAAGCACCGTCTTGCCGAGTGCCTGCTCGTCGATGTGATCGGGCTGGAGTGGGAGCAGGTGCACGCCGAGGCGTGTCGCTGGGAGCACGTGATGAGTGAGGCCGTGGAGCGGCGCGTGCTGGAGCTGCTGCGGCATCCGACCGAGTCGCCGTACGGCAATCCCATCCCGGGGCTGGAGGAGCTCGGGGAGAAGGACGGCGCCGACCCGTTCCTCGACGAGGGCATGGTCTCGCTCTCCGAGCTCGACCCGGGCACCGAGGGCAAGACGGTCGTCGTGCGCCGGATCGGTGAGCCGATCCAGACCGACGCTCAGCTGATGTACACGCTGCGGCGGGCAGGCGTGCAGCCCGGCTCGGTGGTGAGTGTGACCGAGTCGGCGGGCGGTGTGCTGGTGGGCAGCGGTGGTGAGGCGGCCGAGCTGGAGGCCGAGGTGGCCTCCCATGTGTTCGTCGCCAAGCGCTGAGTGGAGGTAACTCCCGTGTGCGGGGCGGGAGTTGCGATTCAAGATCCAGTGCGCCGATTCGCAGCGCTTCGGGATTTCGCGTGCCAGGCTGTCGCGTGAGGCATATGACCTGAGGGCTCTTGGCGTGGTCGACGGTGATCGGCCGGCCGGTGAGGGGGCGGGCGGATGTGCCGTGAGCGTGGAGAGGGCCCCGGCGCCTTGTGGCGCCGGGGCCTGTCCTCCCCTGTGCTGACCCGGAGCCCCGAGCTCTCAGGGTCATTCCCCTCGGACCGTTTTCCCCGAGCGGTCCGCCTCCCGGTGAAGATCTCCCCTCGGCAGTGCCGATCAATCCTTGAGAGGGGTCACTCGAACGAGGGGTGTTGTGCGCCCGGGCCATATTTTCGAATACGAGTTCGATAGTCTGCGGGGTGACGGATCAGGCGGAACGTGCGCTTCAGTGGTGTGCGCATAAGATCACGTCGGACACACAGAACATGCACATCGCGTGCGAGGGCTCCATGACCGTGGCCGGCGGCGACGGCAGATATGGCAGGCAAGGCAGGCAGGACGCTGTTCACCCTAGGGGGGTGCCAGGACGAATGGCGCGGCGCATCGACGTGACGGGCACAGGTGGCGTACGTCTCGCGGCCTGGGAGTTCGGCGACCCTCCCAAGACCGACCCGGCTCAAGAGCACAACGGCACACCCGGTGTCCTGTTACTGCACGGCCTGATGGGCCGCGCCTCGCACTGGGCCTCCACCGCCCGCTGGCTCTCCGAGCGGCACCGCGCGGTGGCGCTGGACCAGCGCGGGCACGGCCGCAGCGAGAAGCCCGCTCAGGCCGCCTTCACCCGCGAGGCGTACGTCGACGACGCCGAGGCGGCCCTGGAGCAGCTCGGGCTCGGGCCGGCCGTCCTCATCGGCCATGCCATGGGCGCGCTGACCGCTTGGCAGCTCGCCGCCAAGCGGCCCGACCTGGTGCGCGGCGTGATCATCTGCGACATGCGGGCCTCCGCGCTCGGCTCGGCCTCGCAGCGGGAGTGGGAGGACTGGTTCAGGGCCTGGCCCGTCCCCTTCGCCACGCTGGCCGACGTACGCAAGTGGTTCGGTGAGGACGACCCGTGGGTCGAGCGGCCGAATCCGGCGCGGGGCGAGTTCTACGCCGAGGTGATGCACGAGTGCGAGGACGGCTGGCGGCCGGTGTTCGAGCCGGACCAGATGCTCAGGTCGCGCGAGACCTGGGTGTACGACGCGCACTGGGAGGAACTCGCGCAGGTCCGGTGCCCCGCGCTGGTCGTGCGCGGCCTGGACGGGGAGTTGGGGCGGGCCGAGGCGCAGGAGATGGTGCGGGTGCTGCCCCGCGGGGCGTACGCGGAGGTGGCCGACGCCGGGCATCTTGTGCACTACGACCAGCCGGCGGGGTGGCGGACGGCCATCGAGCCCTTCTTCGACGCGGTGCTGGGGGACGCCGGGCGCCTGTGAGGCGGCGCCCCCCTCGGCTCGGCTATCCCTTGCTCACCGCCGTCAGGATCTCCGGGAGGCGGTCCGCCGTCCGCGGGGCCGCCAGGCGCAGGCCCAGCAGCGTGATCGCGGCCCCGTACGCCGCCCCGCCCGGCAGCAGCAGCCAGGTCCACGCCTCGCCGCCGTCGCTCACCCGCAGCCAGATCGTCACCGCGATGACGGGGGCGCAGAGCAGGGCCGCCGCGAGCATGCCGCCGAAGATGGAGATCCAGGCGAGGTTCGTCTGGCCGGGGACGACGTTCTTGTAGCCCTCCTGTGGAATGGAGTACGGGAAACGCGCCGACGTCCAGGCGCCGGTCGCCAGCATCGCGCCCAGGAGGGCGAGGGAGAGGCCCAGCACCTCGGGGAGCCTGGCCCAGTCGCCGAGGAGCGCCGTCGTCAGGACCGTGACCAGCGCGGCGTAGGGGAGGGTGATCAGCAGCAGGGCAAGCGCCCGGGCGCGCAGCTCGACGTAGGCGTCCCGGCGGGACGAGATCGTCATCGCGACCATCCAGAACGCGGACGTGTCCTGCCCGAACTGGTTGTACATCAGGATGCCGAGCATCCCGGCGGCGAAGCAGGCGAAGTAGATCGAGCCGGTGCCCTGGAGGGCGTTGAACAGCGGCACGATCAGGCCGATGGCGAGTGAGGTCACCCAGGCCGCCTTGGTCTTCGGGTCGCGCCAGACATAGCGCAGGCTGCGCTCCATGACGGTGCCGGTGCGGCCGGCCGGCAGGAGCCGGGCGAGGCCCGTCGAGTTCCGTTCCCGTACGGCGGTCTCGGTGACCGCCTGGAGCGTGGAGCCGTCGGGGGAGGTCATCAGCCGGGTCAGATGGCGAGACCACACGGTGATCAGGGCCGCCAACGCTCCCGCGCTCAAGGCGAGTTGGAGAACGGCCACACCGTAGGACCCGTCGCTCACCGACTCCACCGCGCCGATCGCCGACGCCGGGGGCACCCAGCGCAGTACGTCCGCCACCGGATCGAGCTGGGCCAGCCCCGACGCTCCCAGCCGCTGCGCGCCGAAGTTCACGACCTGCGCCCCGACCGCGATGACCAGCCCGCTCAGCACCGCCAGATCGCGGCCCTTCCGGCTGGTCAGCAGCCGCAGGTTGGCGGCGGCGACGGCCCGCGCGAACGCCACGCACACCAGCAGGGCCAGAGCGACGGCCACGACGGCGACGGCGACGGCCACCCCGCCGCGCGCGACCGTGATCACCGAACCGACCAGCAGGCACAGCGTGAACAGCGGGCCGATGCCCACCAGCGAGGCCACGAGCAGCGCCCGGACCAGGGGTTGGGGACGCAGCGGCAGCATCACCAGCCGCGTCGGGTCGAGGGTCTCGTCGCCGCCGGGGAAGAACAGCGGCATCACGGCCCAGCCCAGCCCGAGCACCGCCACCAGCAGGACCACCAGGGAGTCGGCGTGCGCGGTGCCGCGCAGCATGATCAGACCGAGGAGCTGGAGCGCGGCGAAGAGCAGGACCATGATCGCCGAGGCGATGTAGGCGGTCCGCCGGCCGCCGGACTGCCGCAGTCCGTTTCTGAGCAGCGACAGCTTCAGCCGTACGACGACCGCGGTGATGTCGGTGCTCATCGCGCCCCGCCGCCCAGCCAGTCCAGGTCCGTCCCGGCGTCCCGGCTGTGCGCGCCGACGAGTTCGAGGAACGCCTGCTGCAACGAGGCCGCCTCACCGCGCACCTCGGCGAGGGGACCATGGGCGCGGATACGGCCGGCGGCCATCACGGCAACCCAGTCGCACAGCGACTCGACGAGCTCCATGACATGGGAGGAGAAGACGACGGTCGCCCCGGAGGCCGTATAGCGCTCCAGCACACCCCGGATGGTCTGCGCGGAGACGGGGTCCACGCCCTCGAACGGCTCGTCCAGGAAGAGCACTTCGGGATTGTGGAGCAGCGCGGTCGCGAGCCCGATCTTCTTGCGCATACCCGTCGAGTAGTCGACGACCAGCTTGTGCTGCGCCCCCGCCAGATCGAGTACGTCCAGCAGCTGGGTGGCCCGCTTGTCGACCTCGGCGCCGGGAAGCCCGCGCAACCGCCCCGAATAGGCGAGCAGTTCCCGTCCGGACAGCCGCTCGAAGAGCCGCAGTCCCTCGGGCAGCACCCCGATGCGCGCCTTGACCTCGACGGGGTCCCGCCAGACGTCGTGCCCCACGACCTCGACGGACCCCTGGTCGGGCCGCAACAGCCCGGTCACCATCGACAGGGTGGTGGTCTTCCCGGCCCCATTGGGTCCGACAAGCCCGATGAACTTCCCTGCGGGCAGCTCGAGATCGATCCCGGCAACGGCGATCTGCTGCCCGAACCGCTTCCAGAGCCCACGAACGTGTACGGCGGCTGACGTCATGCATGAACCCTACGGTCAGGTGATGTGTCCGAGGGATGCGGGGAACCGGGCGAGGCCCATGTGCGGTCTGCGTCAGGCGGGTTACCGGTCGCGACCGCACGCGTAGGCGAGCGGCGAGATCAACTCCTCGGCGTCCGGCAGCCACCGGTTGGCCGGCGTGGGCCGGCAGGCCCACTGCACGGCGCCCCGCGACCCGAACCGCGTGGGCGGCGCGGCCACGTACGCCCCCTCGCCCAGCGTGATCAAATCCAGCGAGCCCACCGACCAGCCGAGCTTGCGCACCAGCTCCGGCACCTTCACCGAGGCGCCGGGCAGCACGAAGAAATGCATTCGCCCGTCCGGCGTCAACGTCACCGGCCCCAGGGTCAGCTCCATCCGCTCCATCCGGGCCAGCGCGAGAAACCCGGCCGTCTCGGGGACGGAGATCGCGTCGAAGGTACGACCCGTAGGCAGCAGGATCGACGCCGTCGGATGCTTCTGCCACATCCGGCGCGCGACCGTCGCGCTGCCCGTCGCCTGCGTCGCCCAGTCGGGGCGCGCGGGGTGCGCGCCGGGCGCGGGGCACACGACGTCGCCACAGGAGCAGTGCTGCACCCCGTCGACGGCTTCCAGCCAGGTACCCGGGAACACGTCCCAGTGGCGCTCCTCGGCATAGCGAACGGCGGTCTCCAGCAGCGTTTCCCCGCGCTGCTTCGGAATCTGTGCGGCTTCGGTGGCCGGGATCGTCTCTTCCACGCTGAACACAACTCCCGCACCCACCTGGAGTTACGGGCCGTCCGCGCGCGGGGGAGGAGCATTGATTCCTCTTCTGGGGCGCATGGGTGCATGGGTGGGGGCGCGCGGGAGGATCCGCGGCCGTGGCTGGGTAGCCCCATGTGGGGCCGGCGTTCGTCGTTACCCCGGCAATCCTCACAAGCCTCGCATTTTCGGTATGCCGACGGGGCATTGATCTTCACGGCCGGTTCGTTTCGGTGCACTGCCAGTGCCCCGTGCCGGGTCCGGCGCGTGACAGACACATCAACTCGGTGCGTGGGCAGGCACCGCAGCCACAGGGGGTACGCCATGGCCGCAAGGCCTCTCGTCGCGCGACAGCCGAACGAACGGCTGCAGGCGCTCATCCAGGAAGCGGGCTGCTCGAACGCAGGGCTGGCCCGCCGGGTCAACATGTGCGGCGCCGAGCACGGCCTCGATCTGCGCTACGACAAGACGTCCGTGGCGCGCTGGCTGCGCGGACAGCAGCCGCGGGGACGGGCGCCGGCGATCATCGCGGAGGCGCTCGGCCGCAAACTGGGCCGTACGGTCACGATCGACGAGATCGGCATGGCCAACGGCAAGAACCTCGCGTCGGGCGTCGGCCTCCAGTTCTCGCCGACGGTACTGGGGGCCATCGAGCAGGTCTGCGAGCTGTGGCGCAGCGACGTCGGGCGGCGGGACTTCCTGTCCGGCTCGTCCGTCGCCGCCTCCGCGCTCGTGGAGCCCAGCCGCGACTGGCTGATCTCGTCGCCCGACTCCCAGGTGGCGCGCTCGGCGGGGCCGCGGGTGGGGCAGTCCGACGTGGCGGCCGTGCGCGCGATGACCCAGGCGCTCGTCGACCTCGACCACCAGTACGGCAGCGGGCATGTGCGGCCGGTCGTCGTGCACTACCTGAACAGTGTCGTCTCCGGGCTGCTGGCCGGGTCGTACCGGGAGGCGATCGGGCGGGAGCTCTTCGCCACCGTGGCACGGCTGACCGAGCTCGCCGGGTACATGGCGATCGACACCGGGCAACCGGGGCTCGCCCAGCGCTACTACATCCAGGCGCTGCGCCTCGCACAGGCGGCGGGCGACCGTGGGTACGGCGGATATGTGCTGGCCGCCTCCATGAGCCACCTCGCCGCACAGCTCGGGAACCCGCGTGAGATCGCGCAGTTGGCACGGGCGGCGCAGGAGGGGGCGCGGGGGCGCGTGACCCCGCGCGCGGAGTCCATGTTCTATGCGGCGGAGGCGCGCGGCCATGCCTTGATGGGCGACGCGCGGGCCGCCCAGGTGGCGTCCGGGCGTGCGGTGAGCGCGCTGGAGACGGCCGATCCGGAGTCCGGGGACGACCCGGCGTGGATCAAGCACTTCGACGAGGCTTATCTCGCCGACGAGTTGGCGCACTGCCACCGCGACCTCGGCCAGGCCGAGGCGGCGGCGCGGCGCGCGGAGGAGTCGCTGGCCGGGCTGCCGGAGACGAAGGCGCGGCGCCGGGCGATCGGTTATGTGCTGCTCGCCACAGCGCAGGTGCAGCAGCGCGAGATCGAGCAGGCCTGCCACACCGGCCTGAAGGCCGTGGAACTGCTGGAGACCCTCCGCTCCAACCGGGGTGCCGAGTATCTGGAGGACTTCCAGCAGCGACTGGAGCCGTACCGGGACGAGCCGGTGGTAAGGGAGTTCGGAGCGCGACTGGATCTTCAGGCCGCCGCGTGAAACCAGGGGGTACGGCGGCGTGAACGGCAGGGAAATGAAGGCTCCGGCGTAAAGGAGGGGCGCATATTACGGATTGGGGGACCTGGCTGTTACGGAGGTCACAGGGACGCCGGTGAGGTCCTTGGTCGCGTGGCACCCGGAACGGAGTACCCGGTAGCGTGAGCCGACGATTCCGAAGGTCCCCCATTCGTAGGAGTCCCGGTGACGCAGAGTGGACAGGGCGAGGAGCCCTCGGCGCAGCCCGCGCGCGAAGGCATCGTGCTGCCCTCCGACGGTGGTGAGCCGCTGCTGCCGGGTATGACGGGCGGCCACGGCGGCCACCCCATGTCGGCACCGGCGACGCCTTCGTCGGCACCCCCGCCCTCGGCACCGCCCGGCGGGCAGGCGTGGGGCACGCCGTGGGGACCCGAACAGAACCAGCACCAGGCCCAGGCCCAGCACCAGAGCCCACCGGCGCCGCCGGCCGCCCCCGGCCAGGGCTGGGGGACACCGCCGGGTCAGGGTCAGGCACAGGGGCAGCCACCGGGGCAGAGCTGGGGCGGGCAGGAACAGCCTTACCAGCCGCAGCCGCAGCCGCAGCCGCAGCCGCAGCCGCAGCCGCAGCCGCAGCCGTCGTACGGCGGAGGCGCGCAGGGTGTGCCGCCCGGCGCGCAGGCGTACGGACAAGGCGTTCCGGCCGGCTCACCGATGCCCGCGCCCCAGCCGCAGTACGGCGCTCCCGGCCCGTCGGCCCCGCTGCCGCCCGGGGCGGCCGAGGCGTACGGCGCGCCCGGTGCCGGTGGCGCGCTGCCGCCCGCTCA
>NZ_JBIMKE010000061.1:0-7328 GCF_043673425.1 Streptomyces sp. M41
TGCCGGTGCCGTCCTGCGCGGCGGCGCCGGGCCGGTCCGCGCCGGGGCCGTGCGCGCCGGGTGTGCCCGCGGCAGGGGGCGGCGCCGAGCCGTTCAAGGCGATGGTCGGGTTGTCGTCCGGCCGTACGGGCACGGCGGACAGGTCGTATCCGCACGCACCGCAGAAACGGTCACCCGACTCGAGCGGCCATTCGCAGCTCGGGCAGGCGGACAACTGGGGCATCTGCGACATCAACTACACCCACGTCCGGGGGCGGTAACGATTGGCACGTTCCACCAGGTCGATCCTCTCCTCGCCGCCCCGTGCGAGCCGGGCCAGCATGCGGTACGAACGCTCAAGGCCGAACCGCAGTTCCCGCTCGTCCAGGCCGCTGCCGAGCAGCGTCCGTCCTCCGGGGGCGGGCGGGGCGGAACCCTGGCCACCGGAGAGTATCCAGTCCAGCGCGCAACCGAGGACTTCCGCCGACAACTGCTCCCGGCGCGCCGGATCCAGGCCGTACGCCTCCAGCGCCTCGACCTGGCCCGCGGCGGCGGCCAGGTCCGCCAGGAACGCTGTGTCGGCCGCGCCCGCCGTGCGCCCGCGCAACCGGGCGCGGACCGCCGCCACCCGGGCGGCCGTGTAATGAATGGAGCTCTCCGGCACCGACTCCAGGGTCCGTACGGCCCCGCCGCGGTCGCCGGTCGCGAGCTGGACGCGGGCGAGTCCGAAGGCGGCGCTGACATGGCTGGGGTCGGTGGACCACACCAGACGGTAGTACTCGGCGGCGTTGTCCAACTGGCCCAGCACCTCCGCGCACATGCCGAGCGCCAGCTTGGGGGAGGGCTCGCCGGGAAAGGCGTCGTAGATCGCGTCGAAGGCGAGGGCGGCACCTTCGTGGTCGCCGGTGACGAGCGCGGCCACGCCGCGGTACCAGACGACCCGCCAGTCGTCGGAACGCTCGTCCTCCAGCTTCAGCAGGGCGTCGTGCGCGCTGCCGGTGTCGCCGTTCTCCAGCCAGGCACGCACCTGCCGCAGCCGGGTCTCCGTCGACGGCGCCGGAGCGGCGGCGAGCGCCCCGAGCAGTTCGGCCGGTGCGGTGGTCAGCAGACCCGCGAGGAAACCGGCGTTGGGGTCGGCGGGGTCCACCCGCGGGACCGGCAGCGCCAGGGCGGCGGCGGGCGTGCTGACGGACTTGACGACGGTGACGGCAGCCGAAGCCACAGGGGACTGGGCGGAGGCGGCGAGGGGAAGGGCGGGGCCCGGAGCGGCGGTGAGGGAACCGGACGCGCCGCCGCCGGCGCCGACCGTGACAGACGCCGTGGCGCCGGGGGTCCTGCGGCGCCACACCCCCGGCGCGGGCACCCGCGCCCCCAGCCGGGACACCTCCCCGTCCAGCTTCGGGAACAGCTCCGTGTCCGTGACCCGCACCTCCGGCCCGAACAGCGTCGACAGCGACGGCCTCGCCCGCCCCGTCTGAAGGGACACGACCTCGCGCAGTACGCCCGTCAGTTGCTCCGCCATCTC
The DNA here is from genome assembly GCF_043673425.1 of Streptomyces sp. M41. NCBI lineage: Bacteria > Bacillati > Actinomycetota > Actinomycetes > Kitasatosporales > Streptomycetaceae > Streptomyces > Streptomyces sp. M41. The sequence goes on from NZ_JBIMKE010000061.1 coordinate 1,505, forward strand.
CTGCGCGGAGGCGAAACGGCGGGCCGGGTCGGGGTCGGTGGCGCGGACCAGCAGGCGGTAGAAGGACTCGTACCGGCGGAAGACCTCGATGTGGTCGGGGTCGGGCAGGGAGTCGACGTAGACGTTGGTGTAGCCCTGGAAGTCGAAGGTGAGGACGGCGAGCGTACGCGCGACCGTGTAGAGGTCGGACGCCACCGACGGGCCGACCTCCGCGACCTCCGGCGCCTGATAGCCCACCGTGCCGTAGATGGCCGACTCGTCGTCGTCCATCCTGCGCACCGCGCCCATGTCGATCAGCTTGAGCTGGTCCTCGGTCTGGATGGCGTTGTCGACCTTGAAGTCGCAGTACAGCAGGTTGCGGCTGTGCAGATGACCGAGGGCCTCCAGGGCCTCGATGCCGTACGCGCACGCCTGCTCGACCGGCAGCGGGTCGCGTCGGCCGTCGGGCGTGCGGCGGCCGTTGGCGATCTCCTTCAGCGACTTTCCGCCGACGTACTCCATGACGATGTAGCCGTCGAGCGAGCCGGTGCGCTGATCCAGGTGCTCGACGAAGTTGTAGATCCGCACGATGTTGGCGTGCTCGATCTCGGCGAGGAAGCGCCGCTCCGAGATCGCCGCCGCCATCGCGTCCTGGTCACCGGTGTCGAGCAGGCCCTTGAGCACCACCCAGCGGTCGGAGACGGCACGGTCCACGGCGAGGTATATCCAGCCGAGACCGCCGTGCGCCAGACAGCCCACGACCTCGTACTGGCCGTGCACGATGTCGCCGGCCTTCAGCTTCGGCACGAAGGAATACGGGTGCCCGCACTTCGTGCAGAAGCCCTCCGTGCGGCCCGGGCGCTCGCCGCGGGCCCGGCCGACGGGCGCGCCGCAGTCCGAGCGGGAGCAGAACCGCTTGCGCTCCGGCACCTCCGCCTTCTCGAGCACCATCGCGCGCGGGTCGGGCCGCGGCACGTCCGGAACCTGGACCAGACCGGCGCCGAGCCGGCCGCGTCCGCTGGAGCCGGCCGTGGAGCCGGAGCTGCGCACCGACACCGAGCGGCCCGTGGAACGGCCCGACAGCGAGCGGGAGAGCCGTCCCGACACCGAGCGCCGGGACCTCGACGACTGCGACGACGTACGCGAACTGCCGCGGCTGGTGGAGCGGGCGCTGCCGCTGCCCGCCGAGCCGCGCGAGCCCTTGCCGCCCCCCGTCACCCCGGTGGGCGGCGAGCCGACCATGCCGGTCGCCGAGACGACCGGGGCCAGGCCACAGGTGTCGCAGTACAGCTCACCGCCGCCCATGTCCTCGTACGATCCGCCGCAGTCCGGCCGCTGGCACCGCTGCTGTGCCTGACTCATGACGACGACACCCGCCTGTCCCTCATGCCCCCGGGCCCCCGCTCTCCTCGGGCGCGCGCGGCCCCGGCACGCGCCCGCTGCCCAGCAGTTCGGCTGCCGCCTGCTGATAGCGCAAGACCGCCTGCTCGGCGACGCGCAGATCGCAGGGCGCGCTCCACAGCATGCGGCGGGCCGCGTCGTAGCGCTCGATGAGGAACGGGTCCTCCGCCAGACCGTGCCGGGCGACCTTCGCCTTGTACGCGTCGAGGCGACCGCGCAGCTCGGCGCGGACCGCCAGGGGCGCGGTGACGGCGGTCAACGACTCACGGGCGCGCAGCAGTTCGTCCTCCGCCTTCTCCTCCAGCGACTCCAGGAGCGGGGAGAGACGGTGCCACTGGGCGTGTCTGCGGTACTCGGCGGCCGTCGCCAGCTGCTCCTGGAGCACGGTCGGCGGGCCGCTGACGACGGGCACCTCCGTGGCGGCGATCTTCGCCAGCACCTCGCCGCGCGCGGTACGGGCCTCGGCGAGCGTACGGTCCGCGCGCGAGAGCACGTCCCGCAGCTTCACCAGACGCTGCTCGGCATCCTGACGCACCGTCAGGACAGCGTCGATCTCCCGGCGGACCTCCTCCAGGGCGCGCGCCTCCCGGTCGTAGACCGTGGTGTCCGGCTTGCCGCCGCCGGGCGCGGAACTCCCCGGCGTGGGCAGCCAGTACGCCAGCGGGTCCGACACCACCTCGGCGCGCAGCCTGGTGAGCGTGCGCGTGATGCGCTCCAGGTCGTCGCCCGCCGGATGCTCGCCGGGGCGGACCCCGACGGAGTGCGCGAGCCGGCGGGTGCGCTGCAACTCCGCGGCCAGTAAATCGATCCGGGCGGGCAGCGCCGACCAGACCGCGTCCGCGGCGACCACCATGTCCAGCGACGTCGCGTACAGCTCGTTCATCCGGTCGACCAGGGTGACCAGCGTGAACCGTTCGCTGAGCTTTCCCGAACCGCCGTGCAGCGTCGGGGCGTTGGCTGTCGCCGTGGCCGAGCCCGCGACGGTCACCGACTCGCCGCGCAGCAGCTCCGTCAGCTCCACCAGGTCGTCGCGGCTGGACCAGCGGCGGCGGGAGCGGATCTCGCGGGCGGAGCGCAACGCGTCCGTGTACGCGTCGAAGTACGCCCACAGCAGCGTGATCGACGCCTCCGCGGCCGTCCAGCGCTCCTTGGTGCTGCCCGTGAGTTCGGCGCCCTCGAGAAGTCTGCGGCCCGCGTGGTCCTGGAGGGCGAGGAGCGAGGTCTCGATCGCCTCGTGCTCCGCGCCGAGCCGCGCCAGCGCACGGTCCACCTCGTCCCGGTCCATCACCGGCCCGGCGGGGTCCGTGACGCCCATCGATCACCTCTCGCTGCGTTGTGGTTCGTCGGTCGGTCGTCAGTCCGTTGTCGGTCGGTCGTCAGTCCGTCGTCTGTCGGTCGTTGTTCGTCGTCTGTCGGTCGTTGTTCGTCCGGCGGTTGTTCGGCAGTTGACTTTCTCTTACTTGTACTTGGCTTCCGGTGGCGTCGCCGACACCGACTTCTTGTCGCCCTGGTCCATCGTCGGGTGCAGCCACTTCTCGTACGACGCCTTCCAGCCGCCGTCCTCGATGTAGTCCTGAAGGATCCGGTTGACCTGGCGTACCAGATCGTCGGAGCCCAGTTTCATCGCCACGCCGTAGAACTCCTCGGTGAACAGGCCGCCCTTGAGCTCCACCGTGGGGTCCTGCGCTGCCTGGCTGGCGGCGAGCGCTCCGTCGGTCACGACCGCGTCCACCTGTCCCAACTGCAACTTCACCAGGCAGTCGAGCTGGTTGGGGACGGTGGTCCTGATGTCCGTGGAGGCAGGCAGGTCGCCTTCGCTCCGGGCCGCCTCCAGGTTGTCATACGCCGTCGAACCCTTCGCCGAGCACACCTTCCGGTCGGTCAGGGTCTTGTCGAACCCCTTGATCGTCGAGACCTTGGGCGCCAGGACCTGCTGGCCGGTCACGAAGTAGGGGGCCGAGAAAGCGACTTCCCCGATGCGGTCGCAATTGATCGTCATGGTGCGGACCACCATGTCGACCTCGCCCTTCTGGATCGCCTCGATCCGGCGGCTCGTCGGAATGGCCTTGAACTGCACGGCGTCACGGTCGCCGAGGATCTCCTCGGCGATCCGGTGCACCAAGTCGATGTCGAACCCCTCCAGTTCGCCGGCCGGGTTGTTCGGGTCGAGATAACCCCAGCGGTAGCTGTTGGTGTCGACGCCGACGATCAGACGCCGGTCCTCGCGCTCCTTGATGGCGTCCAGGGTCGGGGACTCGTCGTCGCCGCCGGACGGCGACAGGCTCTGGTCCTGCGGGGCCTCGCAGTCCTCCGCCTCGACCTGGGTGGCCCGGGTGAGGCCGCCGCCCGCGCCGGCCGTACCGCCGTCCTCGGCGTGGGGCCGGCTCAGGGGCAGCAGCAGGGCGAACGACATGACCAGGGCGCAGACGAGGGCCATCGCGGCTACGCCGCCCCAGCCGCGCAGGCGTGCCCGCAGGTGGTGCCAGGGCTCGTGCCGTGCGGTCGGCGTCCTCTCGCGTGTGTTCATCGTCGTGCCCCCTCTCACCGGTATTCCGACAGCCTGCGGCCGATGCCGAGCACCGCACCCGCCGCGCCCAGGACGGCGAGGACCGCGGCGCCCGTCGGGAGGCCGGCCAGGGAGTCACGGCCGTTGCCCGCGGCCTCCTTGAACTCGGTCTGCTCATGGGTGAGCGCTGTCGCCAGCGCCTTGTCGACGTTGTCGAAGCACACGCTCGTCGGTTCCTTCGCGGCGCCGATGACACGGTCGCGGGCGGCCTGGTAGTTGCCGGATTCGTTGTCCTCGCGGGCGAGTCCGTGACGGTCCTTCCAGACCTTCATGAAGCTGTTCGCGTCCTGGACCGGCTTCTTTCCCGTCGTGTCGTCGGCGAGGTCCTCGGCTCGGGCGAGCGCCTTGCCGAGCTGGGCGATCTCCTGGTCGTAACCCCACTCGTAGGCGTCCACGACCTTGCCGTCGTCGAGCGTCCTGGTGTCCGCGCCGCGGCGGACCAGGGTGAGGTTCTCGTCGCTGCGGGCGGTGAGGGAGGCGATGCGGGCCTCGTGCAGCACGTCCATCGAGCGGACGCCGTGCTCGTAGCTGTCGTTCAGGCCCGCGCGGGCGACCATGTGGCCCACGGCGAGCCACAGCAGGACCACGGTGGACGCGGCCGTCGCGGTGACCAGGCCGTGGTTCAGGACCCGGTTCGTGCGCTGGTAGTTGCGATGCTGGGCCCAGGCCAGGGCGGCCAGGGCTACGACGCCGAGGGCTGCCGCGGCCCAGGGGAAGGACTTCGCCGCCGCGTAGTCCGAGCGCAGGCGCTGGTTCTCCGTCTGGTGCAGCTTCTGCGCGGCGGGCAGCATCCGCTGCTGCATCATCTCGTTCGCCGCGCGGAGGTAGGCGCCGCCGACGGGGTAGCCCTGGCGGTTGTTGGCCCTCGCCGTTTCTACCAGGCCCTTGTACTCCGGCAGGAGTCTGCTGATCTCCGCGATCGTCTTCGCGGACTGGGAGCCCGGTTCGGAGTTGGCGGCGGCCTTGACGAGTTTGGCGGCGGCCGTGCGGATGTCCCTCTCGTAGCCCTCGCGCATGGCGGGCTTCTCCTGGAGGCCGGCCAGATAGCCGCTGGCCGCGGCGGTGTTGGCGTCGGCGAGAGAGCGGTAGATGTCGGCGGCGTCGGAGCTCAGGGGCTGGCTGCGGTTGAGGACGTCGTCGGCCGCTGTGGCGCGGTCCGTCATCTGCCAGGCGGCGATGGCGCCGAAGGAGAGGACGAGGAGGGCGAGGAGGGCGCCGATGATGCGGAGGCGGCCGGGTTCGGTGGTGGCGGCTGTGCGGAGGTTGTCGAAGCCTTCGGCGAAAGCGGTGCGGCGAGGGGGTGTTGTGGGGTGGGGGGAGCTGGTGGCGTTCGCGGCGTGGGAGGTGTGGGTGCGGGTGGTGGGGGTCGCGGAGGCGGTGAGGGTGGTGGGGTTCGGCTGTGGGGGTACGGAGGGGAGGGTGGGTGCGCCGGGTGCCGGGCTGGTGCCCGGTGGTGGTGCGCTGGTATTAGGCGTGTGTGTCACTGTTGACCTCCCCCATGGTCATCCGTCGCCGCAAGTATCGCTGCCGGGACTGACATCCGCACCGCGGAAACCCGAACCTTCGCCACAACGAAACTCGCCCCGCACGTCCCCCTGCCCATGAATACGTCGCGGGAATCTGTTCGGTTCCAGGTTTGGGTGGGTGAGGGGGGTTGTGGTGAGGGCTGGGGTGGCTGTGCGGGTTCGGTGGGGGTTCGCGTTGGTGCCTGCGGCGGTCCCTGGCTCCTTGGTGGGGGTTCGCCTCGATGCCTGCGGCGGCCTGTGGCTTCTTGGTGGGGGTGCGCGTAGCGCCTGCGGGTGGGTGTGGGGCGGGGGGGGGGGGGGGGGGGGGGGGGGGGGGGGGGGGGGGGGGGGGGGGGGGGGGGGGGGGGGGGGG
>NZ_JBIMKE010000062.1:1680-5153 GCF_043673425.1 Streptomyces sp. M41
GTCGGGCACGCTGTTGGGTGTCTGAGGGTACGGCCGAATGTGGCTGCCTTCAGTTGCCGGCGCCGGTGTAGCACTCCTGCTGGGGTGTGTGACGGTGTACTGGTCGTTGTTTGAGAACTGCACAGTGGACGCGAGCATCTGTGGCCAAGTTTTTAAGGGCGCACGGTGGATGCCTTGGCACCAGGAACCGATGAAGGACGTGGGAGGCCACGATAGGCCCCGGGGAGTCGTCAACCAGGCTTTGATCCGGGGGTGTCCGAATGGGGAAACCCGGCAGTCGTCATGGGCTGTCACCCTTGCCTGAACACATAGGGCAAGTGGAGGGAACGCGGGGAAGTGAAACATCTCAGTACCCGCAGGAAGAGAAAACAACCGTGATTCCGGGAGTAGTGGCGAGCGAAACTGGATGAGGCTAAACCGTATACGTGTGAGACCCGGCAGGGGTTGCGTATACGGGGTTGTGGGAGTGTGCTTGATCGGTCTGCCGGCCGGTCGGAGAGTCAGAAACCGTTGATGTAGGCGAAGGACATGCGAAAGGTCCGGCGTAGAGGGTAAGACCCCCGTAGTCGAAACATCAGCGGCTCTCTTGCGTATTTCCCAAGTAGCACGGGGCCCGAGAAATCCCGTGTGAATCTGGCGGGACCACCCGCTAAGCCTAAATATTCCCTGGTGACCGATAGCGGATAGTACCGTGAGGGAATGGTGAAAAGTACCCCGGGAGGGGAGTGAAATAGTACCTGAAACCGTGTGCCTACAAGCCGTGGGAGCGTCGGAATGGAGCTTGCTCCATTCTCGTGACTGCGTGCCTTTTGAAGAATGAGCCTGCGAGTTTGCGGTGTGTTGCGAGGTTAACCCGTGTGGGGAAGCCGTAGCGAAAGCGAGTCCGAACAGGGCGATTCAGTAGCGCGCTCAAGACCCGAAGCGGAGTGATCTAGCCATGGGCAGGTTGAAGCGGAGGTAAGACTTCGTGGAGGACCGAACCCACCAGGGTTGAAAACCTGGGGGATGACCTGTGGTTAGGGGTGAAAGGCCAATCAAACTCCGTGATAGCTGGTTCTCCCCGAAATGCATTTAGGTGCAGCGTCGTGTGTTTCTTGCCGGAGGTAGAGCACTGGATAGGCGATGGGCCCTACCGGGTTACTGACCTTAGCCAAACTCCGAATGCCGGTAAGTGAGAGCGCGGCAGTGAGACTGTGGGGGATAAGCTCCATGGTCGAGAGGGAAACAGCCCAGAGCATCGACTAAGGCCCCTAAGCGTACGCTAAGTGGGAAAGGATGTGGAGTCGCAGAGACAACCAGGAGGTTGGCTTAGAAGCAGCCACCCTTGAAAGAGTGCGTAATAGCTCACTGGTCTAGTGATTCCGCGCCGACAATGTAGCGGGGCTCAAGCGTACCGCCGAAGTCGTGTCATTGCAGCATAAGGGCCAACGCCTGCTGTGATGGGTAGGGGAGCGTCGTGTGCCGGGTGAAGCCGCGCCGGAAGGCAGTGGTGGACGGTTCACGAGTGAGAATGCAGGCATGAGTAGCGATTCACACGTGAGAAACGTGTGCGCCGATTGACTAAGGGTTCCTGGGTCAAGCTGATCTGCCCAGGGTAAGTCGGGACCTAAGGCGAGGCCGACAGGCGTAGTCGATGGATAACCGGTTGATATTCCGGTACCCGCTGTGAAGCGTCAAACATCGAGCATCGTGATGCTAAGGCCGTGAAACCGCCGGGTGCGTCTTCGGACAATCTCGGAGTGGTGGAGCCGCCGAACCAAGCGGTTAGTAGGTGAGTGATGGGGTGACGCAGGAAGGTAGTCCATCCCGGGCGGTGGTTGTCCCGGGGTAAGGGTGTAGGACGCAAGGTAGGTAAATCCGCCTTGCACATAGTCTGAGACCTGATGCCGAGCCGATTGTGGTGAAGTGGATGATCCTATGCTGTCGAGAAAAGCCTCTAGCGAGTTTCATGGCGGCCCGTACCCTAAACCGACTCAGGTGGTCAGGTAGAGAATACCGAGGCGTTCGGGTGAACTATGGTTAAGGAACTCGGCAAAATGCCCCCGTAACTTCGGGAGAAGGGGGGCCACATCTGGTGAGAGTACTTGCTGCTCGAGCTGGGGGTGGCCGCAGAGACCAGCGAGAAGCGACTGTTTACTAAAAACACAGGTCCGTGCGAAGCCGTAAGGCGATGTATACGGACTGACGCCTGCCCGGTGCTGGAACGTTAAGGGGACCGGTTAGCTCCATTTCGGTGGGGCGAAGCTGAGAACTTAAGCGCCAGTAAACGGCGGTGGTAACTATAACCATCCTAAGGTAGCGAAATTCCTTGTCGGGTAAGTTCCGACCTGCACGAATGGCGTAACGACTTCTCGACTGTCTCAACCATAGGCCCGGTGAAATTGCACTACGAGTAAAGATGCTCGTTTCGCGCAGCAGGACGGAAAGACCCCGGGACCTTTACTACAGTTTGATATTGGTGTTCGGTTCGGCTTGTGTAGGATAGGTGGGAGACTTTGAAGCGGGCACGCCAGTGTTCGTGGAGTCGTCGTTGAAATACCACTCTGGTCGTGCTGGATGTCTAACCTGGGTCCGTGATCCGGATCAGGGACAGTGTCTGATGGGTAGTTTAACTGGGGCGGTTGCCTCCTAAAGGGTAACGGAGGCGCCCAAAGGTTCCCTCAGCCTGGTTGGCAATCAGGTGTTGAGTGTAAGTGCACAAGGGAGCTTGACTGTGAGACCGACGGGTCGAGCAGGGACGAAAGTCGGGACTAGTGATCCGGCGGTGGCTTGTGGAAGCGCCGTCGCTCAACGGATAAAAGGTACCCCGGGGATAACAGGCTGATCTTCCCCAAGAGTCCATATCGACGGGATGGTTTGGCACCTCGATGTCGGCTCGTCGCATCCTGGGGCTGGAGTCGGTCCCAAGGGTTGGGCTGTTCGCCCATTAAAGCGGTACGCGAGCTGGGTTTAGAACGTCGTGAGACAGTTCGGTCCCTATCCGCTGTGCGCGTAGGAGTCTTGAGAAGGGCTGTCCCTAGTACGAGAGGACCGGGACGGACGAACCTCTGGTGTGCCAGTTGTTCTGCCAAGGGCATGGCTGGTTGGCTACGTTCGGGAGGGATAACCGCTGAAAGCATCTAAGCGGGAAGCCTGCTTCGAGATGAGGACTCCCACCCACTTGATGGGGTAAGGCTCCCAGTAGACGACTGGGTTGATAGGCCGGATCTGGAAGCACGGTAACGTGTGGAGGTGACCGGTACTAATAGGCCGAGGGCTTGTCCTCAGTTGCTCGCGTCCACTGTGTTGGTTCTGAAACCACGAACAGCCCCGTATGGCCACATACGGTGCGGCATTGTTTGACAGTTTCATAGTGTTTCGGTGGTTATAGCGTGAGGGAAACGCCCGGTTACATTCCGAACCCGGAAGCTAAGCCTTACAGCGCCGATGGTACTGCAGGGGGGACCCTGTGGGAGAGTAGGACGCCGCCGAAC
>NZ_JBIMKE010000063.1:0-1781 GCF_043673425.1 Streptomyces sp. M41
GTGTGGGGGGATGACTCATGACGTCGACGCCGACGGGCGCCCGGCAGAACTCCGACCCGTCTCAGACCACCCAGCTCAGGGTGGGTTCAGTGACCAGGACCGGAGCGTTCCGCCGGATCAAGAAGACGCTGCCGAAGTACGACTACGAGCACTACAGCCGGCTGGCCGGTCCCCTCACCCAGCCCGACCCGAACAAGCCCTACCGGGTCGAGTACCGGTCGCTGATATCCCAGGAGCCGCACCGCGTCAGAGTCGCGCTGATGCTGGCCGCGGCCCCGGTGCTGTCACTGGTGCTGCTGTTCTGGCTGCTGCAGCCCGAGCACTGGACCGAGCGGGACTACCCCGCCTTCGACTGGCTGCCGACACTCGACGTCGTGATGCTCGTCTCGATCGGCCTGATCGAGTTCTTCCGTTGCATGAACGTGCTGTCCAACGCACACGCCACACTGGTCGCCCGCGACCCGATCCCCGTCGTGCCCGAAACCGGCACCAAGGTGGCCTTCCTGACCTCCTTCGTGCCCGGCAAGGAACCGCTGGAGATGGTGACCAAGACCCTGGAAGCGGCCGTCAAGCTGCGCCACCGCGGTCTGATGCACGTCTGGCTGCTCGACGAGGGCGACGATGCGGAGGTCAAGGAGGTCTGCAAACGGCTCGGCGTGCACCACTTCTCCCGCAAGGGCATCGCCAAGTGGAACCAGGCCAAGGGCCCGCACCGCGCCAAGACCAAGCACGGCAACTACAACGCCTGGCTCGACGCCCACGGCGACGACTACGACTTCTTCGCCTCCGTCGACACCGACCACGTGCCGCTGCCCAACTACCTCGAGCGCATGCTCGGCTTCTTCCGCGACCCGAACGTCGGCTTCGTCATCGGCCCCCAGGTCTACGGCAACTACGACAACTTCGTCACCAAAGCCGCCGAGTCCCAGCAGTTCCTCTTCCACGCCCTCATCCAGCGCGCCGGCAACAGATACGGCGCCCCGATGTTCGTGGGCACCTCCAACGCCGTGCGGATCAAGGCGCTCAAGCAGATCGGCGGCCTGTACGACTCGATCACCGAGGACATGGCCACCGGCTTCGAGATCCACCGCCACAAAAACCCCGCGACGGGCAAGAAATGGCGCTCGGTGTACACGCCGGACGTCCTCGCCGTCGGTGAGGGACCCAGCGCCTGGACGGACTTCTTCACCCAGCAGATGCGCTGGTCACGAGGAACCTACGAGACGATCCTCAAGCAGTACTGGAAGGGCTGGTACTCACTCCCGCCGAGCAAGCTCTTCAACTACACCATGATGATCATCTTCTACCCGATGTCCGCCCTCAACTGGATCCTCGCGGCGCTCAGCTGCGCACTGTTCCTGGGCCTGGGCGCCTCGGGTGTGAACATCGACCCCACGATCTGGCTCATGCTCTACGGCAACGCCTCCGCACTCCAGATCGGCCTGTACGTATGGAACCGCCGCCACAACGTCTCACCCCACGAGCCCGAAGGCTCCGGCGGCGTGGCCGGCATGGTGATGTCCGCGCTCTCCGCCCCGCTGTACGCGAAGGCACTCATCGACTCCGCACTGCGCAAGAAGAGCAAGTTCGTCGTCACCCCCAAGGGCGACTCCGCAAGCCCCGACCGCTGGTTCGGCACCTTCCGCTACCACTGGTACTTCATCGCGATCTTCGGCGCCTCGATCACCGCCGGCTTCGTGTACGGCCACGCACACCCCGCGATGATCATCTGGGCGACCTTCGCCATGCTGATCACCGCGACACCGATCTTCGCCTGGCGC
>NZ_JBIMKE010000064.1:0-1634 GCF_043673425.1 Streptomyces sp. M41
CGACAGGGGGAGAAAGTCATGCCAACTCCGGAGGCCGGGCGCCCCATTGCGGGGCCACCAAGAAGGTAATGGGGGGGCCGTCGACTGTGGGGGTACGGCTCTCGGCTCGTGCCGGGTGACGGTGGCAGGGGAGTGGTGCGGTGGGGGCGGGTTGGTGCGTCACGTTCCACCTGCCGAGGGTGTTCGGGCATGGTGAGTTGATCGGGTGAGGCGGGTGCTCGAGCGGGCTGGTTGGGAATCGGTGAGAGAGCAGTGATGTGCGGGGACGGTCATGCTGTGGCTGGTCGTCCGTGTGGAAGCGGCCGGCCGCTGCGCCGCATTCGCCCTCGGTGGTGGTGCGTGGTGTGCGGGTTGGCTGGTGCGGTGCGCAGGTGGGGTCCGGCTTGTTTGGCAGTCCGGCGGTCTGCGGAGGTCGAGAACGTGCCAGTGGCTCCGTCCCGGGTGCGTCAGCGGCCACGACCGGCCGGCATGAGGATGTGAGGAGAGGCCCGTATGGCGGTTCAGCGGATGGACAATGTCGGCATCGTCGTGGAGGACTTGGATGCCGCTGTCGCGTTCTTCGTGGAACTGGGTTTGGAGTTGGAGGGCAGGGCGCAGGTCGGGGGCCTAGGTTCTGTCCGGCGGATCATGTGACTGTCGGGTTGCCTGCTCGTTGATCTCGGCGTGGGGCGAGGTGATCTGACGAACGCGGAGTGGGTGCGGCTGGAGCCGCATCTGCCTCCGCCCGGGCAGCGCGGCGGCCGGTGGAACGACCACCGCTCAGTCATCAACGGGATCCTGTTCCGGGTCCGCACCGGCATACCGTGGCGTGACCTGCCCGAGCGTTTCGGCAGTTGGAAGACCGTCTATGAACGCCACCGGCGGTGGTCGGCGGACGGCACGTGGGACCGGATCCTCACGGCCGTCCAGGCGGATGCCGACCTGGCCGGCCGGATCGACTGGAGCATGGTCGGCGTGGACTCGACGTCCTGCCGTGCTCATCAGCACGCGGCCGGTGCCCGTAAGACCAAGCCACGTGTCCCGAAAAAAGGACGACGCCCCGAAACCACCGCCCCGACGAGGGAATTGGACGGTCCCGGGGCGGCCTGACCTGCAAGATCCACCTCGCAGGAGAAGGCGGATGCCGCCACCTGGCCCTGCTCGTCACACCCGGTCAGTGTGGTGACGCTCCGCAGATGATCGAGGTCCTCAGCCGCATCCGCGTCCCCCGACCCCAGGGCGGACACCCGCGCACCCGGCCCGACCACCTCAGCGGCGACAAGGCATACAGCTCCCGCCGAAACCGCCGCTACCTACGAAGACGCCAGATCAAGCACACCATCCCGGAACCGAAGGACCAGCGCGCCCACCGCAAAAGACGCGGCAGCAAAGGCGGCCGGCCCGCTGGCTTCGACAGCGAGATCTACAAGCGCCGCAACGAGGTCGAGCGGACCATCAACCGCCTCAAGAACTGCCGGGCCGTCGCCACCCGGTACGACAAGAGGGCCTACGTCTTCCACGGCACCGTCACCACCGCAGCCATCAGGCTATGGCTCCGACCATGATCCGCCGGACAGAACCTAGTGACCTGAGTCGAAGATTCGTCGTTGGTTCGGTATGAGTCGTCCGGGTCCGAAGATTCCGCCGTTGTCGGT
>NZ_JBIMKE010000065.1:0-1464 GCF_043673425.1 Streptomyces sp. M41
CCCCATTACCTTCTTGGTGGCCCCGCAATGGGGCGCCCGGCCTCCGGAGTTGGCATGACTTTCTCCCCCTGTCGATCGCATGTCTTGGGGGGTGGTGTTACCGGCTCCGGAGGCATCGACAGACCGCTGATTAGGGGCATGACCACCGGCTTCTTCGCAGGTCGGGAGGCTCTTCGTAATGTGGATGTGGCGATCGGTGCCGTGGGACGGCCGGGCGAGGACGACTGAAGGACGCACGTGATCGACGTCAGTGACATCGGCGCCTTCCTCGGCCTGGACGTCGGCAAGGGCGAACACCACGCCACCGCCGTCACCCCGGCCGGGAAGAAAGCCTTCGACAAGCGGCTGCCCAACAGCGAGCCCAAGCTCCGCGAAGTGTTCGGCAAGCTGCAGGCCAAGCACGGGACCGTGCTCGTGGTGGTCGACCAGCCGGCGTCGATCGGCGCCCTGCCGCTGGCGGTGGCCCGGGACATGGGCTGCCCGGTCGCCTATCTGCCCGGCCTGACGATGAGGCGGATTGCCGACCTCTATCCCGGCGAGGCCAAGACAGATGCCCGCGACGCGTTCGTCATCGCGGACGCGGCCCGCGTCATGCCTCACACGCTCCGCTCGGTCGACCTCGAGGACGAGACCATCGCCGAGCTGGAGATGATCGTCGGCTTCGACGACGACCTGGCCGGGGAAGCAACCCGCATCAGCAACCGCCTGCGGGGCCTGCTGACGCAGATCCACCCGTCGCTGGAACGGGTCCTGGGCCCACGCGTCCAGCACCCGGCCGTGCTCAAGCTCCTCGACCAGTTCGGCTCCCCGGCCCAGATCCGCAAAGCCGGACGCCGGCGGCTCGTTGCGTTGATACGTCCGCAGGCACCGCGGATGGCCGAACGGCTCATCGAGGACATCTTCACCGCACTGGACGAACAGAGCGTCGTCGTCCCGGGCACCGACGCGGCCGCTCTGATCGTCCCCAGCCTCGCCAACTCGCTCCGAGCGGTCCTTGACCAGCGGAAACTCTTGGCTACACGGATCGAGGAACTGCTGGAGAACCACCCTCTTTCGAAGGTCCTGACGTCCATGCCGGGGATCGGCGTCAGGACCGGAGCCCGCATCCTCATCGACGTCGGCGACGGCAGTTCGTTCCCGACCGCCGCCCACCTCGCCGCCTACGCCGGCCTCGCCCCCACGACCCGCAGTTCCGGCTCCTCGATCCGCGGCGAACAACCGTCCCGGCGCGGAAACAAGCAGCTCAAACGAGCCTTCTTCCTGTCCGCGTTCGCGTCTCTGACCGACCCGGTCTCCCGGACCTATTACGACAAGAAGATCAGCCAGGGAAAGCATCACACCCAAGCCCTCCTCTGCCTCGCAAGACGACGAGCCGACGTGCTCTTCGCGATGCTCCGCGACGGCACCTTCTACGACCCACAGCCCGCCCCATCAGCTTGACGAAACCCATAGGGGCACCCCCCC
>NZ_JBIMKE010000066.1:0-1147 GCF_043673425.1 Streptomyces sp. M41
CGCCCAGCCAGTGCTGGACGAGGAAGGTGCCGTGGAAGCCGATGAACAGCGTCCAGAAGGTCATCTTGCCCAGGCGTTCGTCGAGCATCTTGCCGGTGAACTTCGGCCACCAGAAGTGGAAGCCGGAGAACATCGCGAAGACGACCGTTCCGAAGACGACGTAGTGGAAGTGGGCCACCACGAAGTACGAGTCGGAGATGTGGAAGTCCAGCGGCGGCGAGGCCAGGATGACACCGGTCAGACCACCGAAGGTGAAGGTGATCAGGAAGCCCGTCGCCCACAGCATCGGTGTCTCGAAGGACAGCGAGCCCTTCCACATGGTGCCGATCCAGTTGAAGAACTTCACACCGGTGGGTACGGCGATCAGGAACGTCATGAAGGCGAAGAACGGCAGCAGCACACCGCCGGTGACGTACATGTGGTGCGCCCACACCGTCACGGACAGGCCCGCGATGGCGATGGTCGCCGCGATCAGACCCATGTAGCCGAACATCGGCTTGCGGGAGAAGACCGGGATGACCTCGCTGATGATGCCGAAGAACGGCAGCGCGATGATGTACACCTCGGGGTGGCCGAAGAACCAGAACAGGTGCTGCCACAGCAGGGCTCCGCCGTTGGCGGAGTCGAAGATGTGGGCCCCGAACTTGCGGTCCGCCTCCAGGGCGAACAGCGCGGCGGCCAGCACCGGGAAGGCCAGCAGGACCAGCACACCGGTCAGCAGCACGTTCCAGGTGAAGATCGGCATGCGGAACATGGTCATGCCCGGCGCGCGCATGCAGATGATCGTGGTGATGAAGTTGACCGAGCCGAGGATGGTGCCGAAGCCGGAGAAGGCCAGACCCATGATCCACATGTCGGCGCCGATGCCCGGGCTGCGGACCGCGTCGGACAGCGGGGAGTAGGCGAACCAGCCGAAGTCGGCCGCGCCGTCCGGGGTGAGGAAGCCACCGACCGCGATGAGCGAGCCGAACAGGTACAGCCAGTAGGCGAACATGTTCAGCCGGGGGAAGGCCACGTCCGGCGCGCCGATCTGCAGCGGCATGATCCAGTTCGCGAAGCCCGCGAACAGCGGCGTCGCGAACATCAGCAGCATGATCGTGCCGTGCATCGTGAACGCCTGGTTGAACTGCTCGTTCGACATGATCTG
>NZ_JBIMKE010000067.1:0-1129 GCF_043673425.1 Streptomyces sp. M41
CTAGTGACCTGAGTCAGAGATTCGTCGGCAGTATGCGGCGACTTTGTCGAGGATCTCGTCTGCGGTCTTCGTCCAGACGAAGGGCCTTGGGCTGTCGTTCCAGTCGGCAAGCCAGCTGCGGATGTCGCGTTCCAAGGCCTGGACGGAGCGGTGGACACCGCGTTTGAGCTTCTTCTGTGTGAGCTCGGCGAACCACCGCTCCACCAGGTTCAGCCAGGACGAACTCGTCGGCGTGAAGTGGAGATGGAAGCGCGGGTGCGCCAGCAGCCACTTCTTGATGGCGGGTGTCTTGTGGGTGATGTAGTTGTCGAGGATGAGATGGACGTCGAGGTCTGCGGGGACTTCCTTGTCGAGCTTGACCAGGAACTTCTTGAACTCGACGGCCCGGTGGCGCCGGTGCAGGGAGCCGATCACCTTCCCGGTGGCGACTTCGAGTGCGGCGAACAGGGTGGTGGTGCCGGCGCGGACGTAATCGTGACTGCGGCGTTCGGGCACGCCGGGCACCATCGGCAGGACGGGCTGGGATCGGTCGAGGGCCTGGATCTGGGACTTCTCGTCCACGCAGAGCACCAAGGCTTTCTCTGGCGGGTCGAGATACAGGCCCACCACGTCACGGACCTTGTCGATGAACAGCGGGTCCGTGGACAGTTTGAACGTCTGCGACCGGTGCGGCGCGAGCGCGAACGCCCGCCAGATCCGCGAGATGGCCGACTGCGACATGCCCGTGGCCGCCGCCATCGACCGTGTCGACCAATGAGTGGCGTTCTTCGGCTTCTCCTCCAGCGTCTTGACGATGACCCGCTCGACGTCAGAGTCGGTGATCTTCCGCGGGACACCGGGCCGTGGCTCGTCGGACAGGCCGTCCAGGCCGCGTTCGAGGAAGCGCCTCCGCCAGGTGCGGACCGTGTCCGGAGTGATCCGCAGCCGACGTGACACCTCCATGATCGAGTGCCCTTCGGCACACTCCAGCACGATCCGCGACCGCTGGGCCAGCGCCTGAGCCGTCGTGCGGCGACGTACCCAGCCCTCCAGCACGGCCCGCTGGGCATCGGTCACCGACAACGGCGGAATCTTCGGACCCGGACGACTCATACCGAACCAACGACGAATCTTCGACTCAGGTCACTAG
>NZ_JBIMKE010000068.1:0-1103 GCF_043673425.1 Streptomyces sp. M41
CTAGGGTCTGTGTGACGTTGTGATCAGCCAGTTGCCTTCAGCAGGTCGTTGATCCAGATCATTGAGGCCCGGAGGTGGAGGCCGGCGAGGTAGCTCTCGGGCGACTTGTCGTATCGAGTGGCGATGCCCCGCCAGGCCTTGAGCTTGTTGATGAGCCTCTCGACCGTGTTCCGCTCCTTGTAAAGATCGCTGTCGTGGCACGTGGGGCGGCCGCCTCGGCGGCCCTTCTTCTTTCGGTTGACGGCCTGGTCCTTCTTCTCCGGAATGACTGCCTTGATGCTGCGTTTCCGCAGGTAAGAGCGGTTGGCGCGGGACGAGTAGGCCTTGTCCGCGGCGACAGCGCCGGGCCGGGTTCGAGGCCGGCCGACAGGCAGACGGACCCGGATCTTCTGCAGCACGGGGACGAACTGCGGGCTGTCGCCGGCCTGTCCTGCGGTCAGCACGAGGGACAGCGGACGGCACCTGCGGTCCGCGGCGAGATGGATCTTGCTCGTCAGTCCGCCACGGGATCTGCCGAGCAGAGCTTGATTCAGCCGGAACTTGCGCCGTCGCCTGATACGCCGTCGCTCTTCCTGCTCGGGGTCGTGCCCGCCGTCCTGCCCGTTCTGTCCCGGCGGGCCGCCCCTTTTTGCCGGGCCCGCTCCTGTTCGGCGGCGGCTTCCTCAAGGGCGTCCATGACGTCCTTGCCGAGGTGCATCCCGGCTGCGTCGTGGTGGGCGCGGGCCGTAGTGGAGTCCACGCTGACCAGGGATAAGTCCGTCTGTCCCCGGCGAGCGGCCTCGGCGATCATGCCTTCCAGGAGAGCGGAGAAGACCCCGGCGTCCCGCCAGACGCGAAAGCGCCCGTAGACCGTCGGCCATGGTCCGAACTCGGAGGGCATCTCGCGCCACTGGGCGCTCGACCGGAACCGCCAGATCACCCCCTCGAACTGCTCCCGCAGTCGCTCGGGGTACGGACCGTACTCGCCTATCGGCAGGTACGGCTCGATGAACTCCCACTGCTCGTCGGTGAGTTGCCTACGTGTCACACCCAGCGTCCTACCAGGTCCCACCCCCACACGGGACCAGAACCCGAGAATGATCACAACCTCACACAGGCCCTAG
>NZ_JBIMKE010000069.1:0-1100 GCF_043673425.1 Streptomyces sp. M41
AGGGGGGTGAGGGTGCGGCCCTCGCGTTCGGCGGTGGCCCAGTCGCGGGGGCGCAGCTGGTACTTCTCCGAGTGCAGGTACTCCTCGCTGCCCTCGCGCAGGGCGGTGTTCTCGCACAGTTCGTAGCCGCTGTAGATGCCCCAGGTGGGCGAGAGGGTGGCGGCGAGCACGGCGCGGACCTCGAAGGCGGGCCGGCCGCCGTGCTGGAGGTAGGCGTGCAGGATGTCGGGGGTGTTGGCGAAGAAGTTGGGCCGCATGTAGGCCGCGGCCTCCCCGGACAGTTCGCTCAGGTACTCGGTCAGTTCCTGTTTGCCGGTGCGCCAGGTGAAGTAGGTGTAGGACTGCTGGAAGCCGATCTGGGCCAGGGTGTGCATCATGGCCGGCCGGGTGAACGCCTCCGCCAGGAAGATCACGTCGGGGTCGGTGCGGTTGATGTCCGCGATCACCCGCTGCCAGAACACGACCGGTTTGGTGTGGGGGTTGTCGACCCGGAAGATCCGCACCCCGTGGGCCATCCAGTGCCGCAGCACGCGCAGGGTCTCGGCGATCAGGCCGTCCATGTCGGCGTCGAAGGCGATGGGGTAGATGTCCTGGTACTTCTTCGGCGGGTTCTCGGCGTGGGCGATGGTGCCGTCGGGGCGGTGGTGGAACCACTCGGGGTGTTTGTGGACCCAGGGGTGGTCGGGGGAGCACTGCAGGGCGAAGTCCAGGGCGATCTCCATGCCCAGGTCGCGGGCGGCGGCGACGAAGTGGTCGAAGTCCTCGATGGTGCCCAGGTCGGGGTGGACGCTGTCGTGGCCGCCCTCGGGGGAGCCGATGGCCCAGGGCACGCCGACGTCGTCGGGGCCGGCGGACAGGGTGTTGTCCGGGCCCTTGCGGAAGGTGGTGCCGATGGGGTGGATGGGGGGGAGGTAGACGACGTCGAAGCCCATCGCGGCGATCGCCGGCAGGCGCCGTTCGGCGGTGCGGAAGGTGCCGTGGGGCTGTCGGGGGGTGCCCTCGGAGCGGGGGAAGAACTCGTACCAGGAGCCGTACAGGGCGCGTTCGCGTTCCACCAGCAGCGGCAGCGGATCCGACGACGTCACCAGATCCCGCAACGG